>NZ_JBVIYR010000009.1:48895-49080 GCF_055592385.1 Streptomyces sp. NPDC041124 | reverse complement strand
CTTCGGCCTTCTCCCTCTCCGCCTCCGCCTTGGCCTCGGCCTTCTCCTTCTCGGCCTCTTCCTTCTCGCGGTCCCGCTCGGCCTTGGCCTCGGCCTTCTCCCTCTCCGCCTCCGCCTTGGCCTCGGCCTTCTCCTTCTCGGCCTCTTCCTTCTCGCGGTCCCGCTCGGCCTTGGCCTCGGCCTTC
>NZ_JBVIYR010000009.1:0-48799 GCF_055592385.1 Streptomyces sp. NPDC041124 | reverse complement strand
CTTCTCCCTCTCCGCCTCCGCCTTGGCCTCGGCCTTCTCCTTCTCGCCCTGAGCCTTGGCTGCCGCCGCGTCGGCCTCCGCCTTCTTCTTCTCGGCGGCGGCCTCTTCCTTGGCGGAGATGTCGGCGAGGGAGCGGTCGTCCCTGTCGGTGATGCTGGAGTCGAACGCCTTCTCGGCTTCCTTGAACGCCTTGTTGATGGCCACGATGGCCTCGGCGCCCTTCGTGCTGAGCCAGTCCTGCACGGACTGCTCCCACCGCCGCACCGCCTCGTCGGCGATCGCCTTCCACGTGGTCATGTCGCTCGGCTTGCCGTACGACTTCTCCCCGATGACGATCTCGTTCCGGAAGCCGTCGGTCGACACCACGTAGTTGTTCCAGGTGGTGTACGGCCCGGAGCCACTGGACACCGTGTCGATGTCCGTCTTGTCGAACTGGGTGTCGAAGAGCTTCAGCCGGGCGTCCTGCAGCATGTCGTAGAGCCAGCGCTGCGGATTGCTCTCGGCCCTCCACGCCACCCACGCGTCGCGCAGATTCTGCGCCTGCTCGAGGACGACACCCTGGGCCGCGGCCAGCGCCCGGGCCGGCTCGGACCTCACCGTCACCGTGTCGATGGTGACCGCGGAGCCCTCACTGCCCTTGCCGTCGAGCTGGTCGGCGTAGCCTTCGTAGTTCCGGGCCAGCTTGTGGATGAGCTCCTTGAAGATGGCGGCCGAGGTGCCGTCCCAGGCGTCGCTGCCCTCTCCGATGTTCTCGGTGTCCCAGGTGCCGATGGTGACCGCGCTGTCCTCGAAGAACTTGACGACCCGGTCGAACGCCTGGGCCGTCTTCGTGAAGCTGAGCAGGTCGACGTAGGTGTCGTCGCCCACCTTGATGCCGCGGTTCTCGAAGCCGTGGGTGGAGTAGGGCCACATCGTCAGCTGATCGAGGGCGGCCTTGGAGCCGTAGACGTACTGGACCAGGGCGCTGGTGTCCCAGTCGAGCTTCTCGCCCTCGCTGTTCGAGCCGCCCTTGTCCATCAGGACCTTGCTCGTCTTCTCGAACTTCGCGATCACGTCCTCCCCGCTCGGGGGCGCGGCCGAGGGCGTGGCGAGAAAGGTGATGTACACGCGGTACTGGTAGAGGTAGCTGCCTTCGGAGACGTCCGTGCCGTTACCGGCCGGCTGGTAGTACGGGATGGTGTAGTTGGTGTTGTGCGTACCCCAACCGCCCGAGGACAGAAAACCCGATGAATATCCCGGACCGCCCTCGTCCTCCACCCGGACGTGGATCATCGGGATGTCGTCGTTGCCCTTGAGGGTGTCGAACAACGTCTTCCGCTCCGGCAGAACGTAGCCGGTGAGCAGGTCGACTGCTTTCTTCCAGTAGTCGTCGTTGTTGTCCTCGGGGTTGGCCATCGCCGAACTCCGCTACTCTTCCTCTTCGCCGCCACCCGGATTGTCGAGATCACTGTCGACATCTTCGAAGATGTCCATGAACTCGTCCGCGGTGATGTTCTCGAGATTCTTGCCCTGGGCCTTGGCCAGCTCGTCGATCGTGTCCCACAGCGCCTGTTCGAGGTCCTCGAAGAGAACCGTCTGGTCCTCCAGGATGCGCTCGACCTCGCCCGCGCCCTGCCGGATGACCTTGTTCAGGGCTCCCCCGCCGACCACGCTGTTCTCGTCGGCCATGGGGCCGATGACGAGCGGCTTCGAGGACAGGATCGTCGTGGTCGAGATGCTGTCCGCGATGAACGAGATCGCCGGTCCGGCGGTCGGGCTGTCCTTGAGGATGTTCTCCAGGGACGTCCGGAAGCCGTCGATCTGGTGGTTGATGAAATTCTTCAGGAACGTGCTGTCGAGGACCGTGACGGCCATGTGATCACCCTTGCGTCACCGGCCGGCGTCAGCGGCTGCCGATTCTGATGTCGCCCCACCGCTGGGAGAGGTTCTGCTCCGTGTAGCGGTAGTTGGAGGAGATCTCGGTGAGCAGACCGGAGTGGTTGGCGAGCAGCGTCTTGATGTTCTCGACAGCGTTGTCCCATTTCGCCTGGACCTCGCTGTAGACGTCCCTGTCGTCACCGATCCAGCTGTTGCGGAGTTCGGCCAGCTCCATTTCCAGGTTGGCCAGGATGCTCATGATCGCCTGGGACTGGCCGACCATGTCGTCCGCAGCGCCTTCGGCATGGTTGTAGTCGACGTAGATGTAGCCGTCGGAGAAGTCCATCGGAGTCCTCGATTCACCGGGAGAGCGACGAAAGGGGAGGGGAGTCGGTGGCAGGCGGGTGCACCGGGGATCAGTTCGACGACGTGTTGGTGCCGTTGAGCTCGTCGAACACCTGCGTGGAACGCGAGTACTCCGCGTCGATCGCGTCACTGGTGGATCCCTGCACCAGCCCGTGCTCCCGGAGCGTGCCGTTGAGCTCGTCGACCATCCGGTCCAGGTTGATCAGGATGGTGTCGACGTGCTCGTCCCACTGCTCCAGCAGCTTCTTGTACTTTCCGCCGTCCACGCCCCCGTAATTCGAGGCGAGCGTGTGCGATGTCGACTGGACGTCCTGCTGACAGCGCTGAACACCGGTGAAGGCCTGTTCCAGCGCCATGATCCCATTACGGGTGGCGCGTTCCTCGGACTGCTGCATGGCCATGTGGAAACTCCTTTTCGGCGGAACTCACCGGGCGGCGGTCCCATGTCACCCCGCGGGCAGACAGGGTGTTCCCGCGGGCGCAACCGAATCGCGGGGCGATGGGACGGCCCGATGCTATGCAGCCCTCAACTTGTTTGGCAATTGCCACCGGAACCGCGAAGTCCACTACCCGCGGGCTCAGTTGAGCGGAAACCCGGAATTCGCTCCGCTCAGGTGAGCGACGCGGTGAATACGGCCGGACAGAACGGACGTCGGAGACGCGGTGAGAGACGTCGCCGCATTCCCCGATGGACGTGAGGTGACCGTGGGGCGCCGAGAATTTCCCTGCCGGCCGCCGCCCGGTCACCCTGCGCCCGCCCGCTACGGCCCGGGGCACCGCAGCGTCACCCGGGCCCGCCCCTCCGACGCCGCCTCGGGCGTCAGGTCCGGACCGCTGGGCAGCATCGCCAGCATCGGGGCCGGCATCGCGCGCGCCGCGGCGCCCTCGTAGCCCAGCGCCTTCACCGCCTCCTGGGACAGCAGCCGGTACTTCACCCCCTCGTCCGTCACCAGGTACGTGGTGTCGCCCAGCGCGCTGCCGCTCGCGCTCGACGCCCGCACCAGCGCGCCCTTTCCGGCCCGGACGGCGATGGAGTCGACCTTCAGGCAGCCCGGTTCCGTCTCGGGCGCCGGCGGCTGCACGGCGCGGGGCAGGGCGTCCGAAGGGAGCACCGACGTGCCCACGCGCACACCGGAGTCCGTGGAGTCGACCTCCGCGCAGGCCACGGAGCCGGCGGCGACGGTGACCGCTTTCGGCGGCCGTGCGGGGAGCCCCGCCGTCCCCGGGTTCTCCGTGCCGGGCGCGAGGTGCCCGGCCAGGGTGTCCGCGCCGAGCGTGCCGACGGTCGCCGGGCCCCCGCCGTACGCCTTCTCCCGTGTGCGCGGGTCGCCCAGCAGGAGGGCCGTCCCGGTGTCGGTGAGCGGCACCAGACCCGCCCGGGTGAGCAGGTGGTGGCGGGCGTCGGAGCCGGGGACGTCGACCTGGAAGAGCTGCCCGATCCTGGTGCTCCGCCCGGCCAGTTCGGGTCCCTTCCCGCCCCGGCCGGGCACGTCGGCGGGGGCGAGGTCGGGGCCGAGCGGGAAGGCGTCGAGGAACGCCGCGGAGACGGGACGCGGGGTGACGTCGCCGTAGCCGAGGGCCGCGGCCGCCTTCGCCCGCGCGTCCAGGCGCAGCCGGCTGCCCTGCCACAGCAGGTACGTGGCGTCGTCCGGTCCGGCGACCAGCACGCCCTCGTCCTCGCCCAGGCGCCTGCCGCCGGGCACGTCCTGCGGGGCGTCGGCGCCGAGGGCGAGCGTCGTGGTCGCCGTGACGACGCCCGTCGTGCGCGGCGTGACGTCCGAGCACACCAGCCACGGCGTGCGGTCCAGGTCGCCCGTGCCCGGCAGCGCCTCGGGCGCGTCCGGGATACCGACCGGCGTGCCGTGCGGGGTGCCGGCCAGGGAGGACGTGCCCACCGTGGTGACACCGATGTCCCCGCCGCTGACCAGCCGGACCGAGGCGTAGTTGCGCACCGGACGCAGCCGCCCGTCCAGGTACAGGTAGCGCGCACCGGTCTGCTTGTCGACGACCAGGTTCTCCCCCGACCGCCAGGAGTCGTTGCCCCCGGGCCGGAGCAGCCCGAAGACGAACGCCCCGGCGCACACCAGCACGGCGATGATCACGCCGATCGCGGCGCCGCGGTTGGTCCGGCCCAGGGGGCTCTCCGGGGCGTCCGGCTCGGCGCGCAGCATGGCCGAGGCCAGCCGCCCCATGATGAACAGATGCGCCTGTACCTGGTCGCGTTTGCTGTGCATGTCGCCGTTCTCCCGGGTCAGCCGTTGATGCCGCGGAGCCAGCCGTAGACGCCCATCGACCAGAGCGTCAGCGGCAGGATGCTCAGGGCGGCGAGCGAGTGCAGCAGTTCGGCCGCGCGCCCCCAGTACGGGACGAGCCGCCGCCCGGGCACGGTCCACGAGGCGATGGTGATCGCGGCGGCCAGCCCCATCAGACCGGCCGTCAGGGTCAGCCGGTCCACCGGGGCGAGGGAGCGCGCGGAGACGGACAGCAGCAGGACCACGCCCCAGGCCCCGGCGATGGTCAGGGCCAGCCGCTGCCACACGTTGCCCAGGCCCCTGCTGTGCAGCAGCAGCAGGAGGGAGAGGGCGACGACGGTGAGGATCTCCGCGAGTTGCGGGTCGGCCAGGAGGGCCGCCTGGCAGGGCAGGCACACCAGGCCGATGGCGCCGTAGAGGGCGGTCATCCAGCCGTCCGCCAGCGCCGACCGCGCGTCGACGTCGGAGGAGGAGTAGGGGTCGATGCCCTGCTGGAGCTGCTGGACGTTGGTCGGCAGGGGCGGCATCCGCATGCCGGCCAGACGGAACGACAGGGACGGCACGAACCCGCCGAAGAGCACCACCACGACGGCCACCACACCGGCCGCCTGCTGCGGGGCCAGGTCCAGGGTGATCAGGGCGGCGCCGAGCGCGCCCGCCGCCGCGACCGAGGCCGCGCCGATGAAAAGCGCCGGGTACACGCCGACCGCCGCCAGGGCGAGCACCGCGCCCGCGCCGCCGGCCGCGGACGCCGCCAGCAGCCGGGCGCCGAGGACCGCCTCGCCGTCGGCGCCGCCCAGGTCGCCGCCGGGCAGCAGCCAGCCCGCCAGCGCGAAGTAGGGGGCCGCCATCAGGCCGAGCACCGCACCGGCCCCGGCGTCCCCGACGGCGCGGGAGGCGGCGCCCGCCCCGGCGATCAGCAGCAGCCCGGCGGCCGCGGCGGCGACCGCCCGTATCCAGCCCGCCGTCCCCGGCGCGGCCAGCAGCACGAGGCCCAGGGCGAGGGTGGCAGCGGCCAGTCCGCGCAGCAGGCGCCGGCCCGCCTCCGCGCTCCAGCCGTGCGGTCTGCGGTTCATGCCGTCGGAGATGCCGTCGACCAGGTCGTCGATGTGCACCGCGGGCAACTCCTCCGTGCGCGGGCGGAGATGAAGCTCCTCTCCGTCCCGCAGACCGAGGGAGTCCAGGGTACTCTCGGGGTCGAGCGGTGGACCGCCGAGGCGTTGGAGCACCCAACCCCCGTGCTCCAGGCCGGATTCCTCCAGGTCGTCCCCTCCGTACGCGATCACTGTGGGCAGCAGATCGGCGACGGGGACGTCGGAGGGCACGGCCAGGTCGACGGTCCTGGCCGGGGCACGTACGGTGACGCGGCACAGACTTGCCGTCTGCATCTCAGTCATGGGTTCGGGGTTCACACTCTCTGGCGGGCCACGGAATGCGCGGTGGCTGGAAGGTGACAGTGGCACACCGGCCGGTCGCCGAACGCGACGGAAAAGTCGGACGGGGCATGCGCCGACGAGTTTGACCGGACGCCGGGCTTTTCGCAACACCACGCGGTGAGTTCAGCTTCACGGAACCCCGTGGACATTTTCCCGCCGCCGTCGCGCGGCATTCTGACCCTTTACGAGTGACCCGCGACGTTCCCGCGGGGTTTCCCTGCAATTCCTTCCGAAATCATGGAGGAGGACGTTCGTTGAGCGTGATCCTGTTCCGCCGGCCGGCCCGCCGCAAAGGGCCGGAAATGCCGTCGGGGGAACTGAGTCTTCAGGAGCCTCCGACACTTCCGGAAGTCGTGCCGGACAGTTCCGCGGTGTGGACGTATCTGCCGATGGCGCTGATGTCGGTCTCCATGATGCTGATGTTCATGCGGCCGGGGATGAGCCGGGACAGCGGCGGGTTCATCTACATCGCGCTCGGGGTGATGGTGATCGCGTCGGCGGGGATGATGCTGGGGCAGGTCATGCGCCGCAACGGGGAGCGCAAGCAGCGGCTGAAGGGCGAGCGCCGCGACTACCTGCGCTATCTGGCGCAGACCCGGCGTGTGGTGCGGGCGTCCGTCGTGGAGCAGCAGCGCGCCCTCGCCTGGCGCCATCCGGAACCGGAGGCGCTGTCGTCGCTGGTGCGCAGCACCCGGCTGTGGGAACGGCGGGCGTCGGACGAGGACTTCGCCGAGGTGCGCATGGGCGTGGGCGACCAGCGGCTCGCCCTGCGGCTGACGCCGCTGTCGACCAAGCCCGTCGAGGATCTGGAACCGCTGTCGGCGCACGCGCTGCGCAGCTTCACCCGGGCCTACTCCACCGTCCGGGACCAGCCCATCGCCATCTACCTGCGGGCCTGGTCGAAGGTGCTGTTCCGCGGCGACGAGGAGCGCGTACGCGCCCAGGCGCGCGCCCTGATCGCACAGTTGGCGGTGTTCCACTCCCCCGACGACCTGTGGATCGCGCTGTGCGTCTCGGACGAGCGGCGTGCGGAGTGGGAGTGGGCGAAGTGGCTGCCGCACGGTCTGCACCGGCACGAGGAGGACGGCGCCGGACCGGCCCGCATGATCGCCTCGGCCTTCACCGAGCTGGAGAACCTGCTCGGCGCGGAATTCCTGGAGCGGCCGGGCGCCGACCCCGACGCGGTCCCGGGGCGTGAGGAGCCGTACACGGTCGTCGTGATCGACGGCTGCACGGTGCCTGCGGGGCACCGTTTCGACGGGCCCGGCTTCCGCAACGCGGTGGTGCTCGACCTCACCGGCGCGCTCGCCTGGAAGCCCGGCCGGACCACGCTGCGCCTGGAGGTGGACGAGGGCGGGGTCGCGCTGGTGCGCACCGACCGCGACCGCAAGGAGCAGTCGACGGTGCTCGGCCGGCCCGACCGGCTGGGCACGGTGGGCGCGCTGGCACTCGCCCGGCTGCTGGCGCCGTACCGGATGAGCGTCGGCGGCGACGACTCCAAGCCGCTCGCCGACGACGTCGAGCTGACGTCGCTGCTGAACATCCCCGACCTGCACCGGCACGACCCGGCCACGCTGTGGGAGCGCTCCACGGGCAGCGCGCGCCTGCGGGTGCCGATCGCGGTGAGCGGTGAGGGCAGGCCCGTCGAGCTGGACATCAAGGAGTCCGCACAGGGCGGTACCGGACCGCACGGCATGCTCATCGGCGCCACCGGCTCCGGCAAGAGCGAGCTGCTGCGCACGCTGGTGCTGGGGCTGGCGCTGACCAACTCCTCCGAGACGCTGAACTTCGTCCTCGTCGACTTCAAGGGCGGCGCCACCTTCCTGGGCCTCGACGAGCTCCCGCACACCTCCGCGGTCATCACCAACCTCGCCGACGAGGTGGCGCTGGTCGCCCGGATGCAGGACGCCCTGCACGGGGAGCTGATCCGGCGGCAGGAACTGCTGCGCGCCGCCGGGAACTACACCTCCGCGCTGGAGTACGAGAAGGCGCGGCAGTCCGGGACGCCGTTGCAGCCACTGCCGAGCCTGTTCGTGGTGGTCGACGAGTTCAGCGAACTGCTCGCCTCGCACCGCGACTTCATGGAGCTGTTCGTGATGATCGGCCGGCTCGGGCGCAGTCTCGGGGTGCATCTGCTGCTGGCCTCTCAGCGGCTGGACGAGGGCCGCATGCACCAGCTGGAGAGCCACCTGTCCTACCGGATCGGTCTGCGGACGTTCTCCGCGATGGAGAGCCGGGGCGTGCTCGGGGTGCCGGACGCCTACGAGCTGCCCGCGCAGCCGGGCGCCGGATTCCTCAAGAGCGGTGTCGACGCGCTCACCCGGTTCCGGGCCGCGTACGTCTCGGGGCCGTACCAGCGGCGCCGGGCCGTGGCACGGGCGCAGGTGGCGCGGCAGGTGGTGCCGTGGACGGCGGAGTGGGTGGTGCCGCGCGCGCCCGCGGACCCGGACCCTGCGGGCGGACCCGACGAGCCGGAGACGGACCCGGGGGCGGACGGCGAGGGGGACGGCGGCGGCGAGACGCTGCTGTCGGTGGCCCTGGACCGGCTGCGCGGTGCGGGGCCGCCCGCCCACCAGGTGTGGCTGCCGCCGCTGGAGCGGCCGGCCACCCTGGACCAGATCCTGCCCCCGCTGGCACCCGACCCCCGGTACGGCCTGACCACGGCGGACTGGCCGCTGCGGGGGCGGCTCACCGTGCCGGTGGGCGTCGTGGACCGGCCCTTCGACCAGCTGCGCGACCTGCTGACCGTGGACCTGTCGGCGGCCGGCGGCCACGTGGCCATCGCCGGGGGCCCGCAGAGCGGAAAGAGCACGCTGCTGCGGACGCTCATCACGGCGCTGGCACTCACCCACACCCCGCGCGAAGTGCAGTTCTACTGCCTGGACTTCGGCGGCGGCACGCTGGCCTCGCTGGACGAGCTGCCCCATGTGAGCGGGGTCGCGGCCCGCGTGGACACCGAGCGGGTGGGCCGTACGATCGCGGAGGTCACCACGCTGCTCGCCCGGCGGGAGCGGTTCTTCCTGGAGCACGGCATCGACTCCATGGCGACGTACCGCAAGCGGCGCGCGGCGGGCGAGTTCCCCGACGAGCCGCACGGCGACGTCTTCCTGGCCATCGACGGCTGGGCCACCGTGCGCCAGGACTTCGACCGGCACATCCCCACCTTCAACGCGCTGGCCGCCCGCGGGCTCAACTACGGCGTCCACCTGATCGTCACCACCGCCCGCTGGGTGGAGCTGTCGTCCTCGGTGCGCGACCAGACGGGGACCCGGCTGGAACTGCGGATGGGTGATCCGATGGACTCCCAGATCGACTCCCGCAAGGCGGCGACGATCCCGCGCAGCGCGGGGCGGGGGCTGACCCCGGACAAGCTGCACTACCTGTCGGCGCTGCCGCGCGTCGACGGGGTCGAGGACGCCGACGACCTCGCGGACGGGGTGGCGGGACTGGTCGCCGCGATCGCCGAGAACTGGACGGGGCCGACCGCGCCGCGGGTGCGGATGCTGCCCGCGAAACTGCCCGCCGAGGAGCTGCCCCAGGCGGAGGGCGAGCACGGGCTGCGGATCGCGATCGGCCTGGACGAGAACGAACTCGCGCCCGTGTGGCACGACTTCACCGAGAACCCGCACCTGATCGTGGTGGGCGACACGGAGAGCGGCAAGACGAACCTGCTGAAGCTGGTCGCGCGGGGCATCACCGAGCGGTACACGCCCGCCGAGGCGCGGATCATGACGGTGGACTACCGGCGGGAACTGGTGGAGAGCGTTCCCGAGGCCTACCGGCTGGGGCACGCCGTGTCGCTGGACATGCTGCGGGACCTGGTGGACGGGGCGGCGCGGGCGGTCAAGCAGCGGGTTCCGGGAGAGGACATCGCTCCCTCGCGGATGCGGCTGTGCGACTGGTGGCAGGGGCCGCGGCTGTTCATCCTGGTCGACGACTACG
The DNA here is from genome assembly GCF_055592385.1 of Streptomyces sp. NPDC041124. Taxonomy (NCBI): domain Bacteria; kingdom Bacillati; phylum Actinomycetota; class Actinomycetes; order Kitasatosporales; family Streptomycetaceae; genus Streptomyces; species Streptomyces sp. NPDC041124. Next base: position 38,946 of record NZ_JBVIYR010000009.1, on the reverse strand, counting down.
ACATGGTCGGCGGCGGGCCGATGACGCAGCCGTTCGCTCCGCTCCTCGACCATCTGGCGCTGGGACACGAGGTGGGGCTGCACCTGGTGGTGGCCCGGTCGTCGGCGGGCGCCGGGCGAGGGCTCAACGAGGCGTTGCTGCGGCGGCTGCAGGAGGTGAACACGCCGGGGCTGCTGATGTCGTGCCCGCCGAGCGAGGGATACCTCTTCGGGAGCGTGAAGGGGCGGGAGCTCGTGCCGGGGCGGGCGGTGCGGATCGCCCGGCGCAAGACCCTGCAGGTCCAGACGGGGCTTGTGGAGGGCGCGTGGTGAGGTGTCCGTGTCCGCACCGGGTTCCCGCACCACCGCCGCGATCCGCGGGCAGTCGTGCCGCGGGGCGGCACGGGTGGGCGCGACGGCACCCGGCAGGCGCCGGGTTGCGCAGTCACCCCCCGGCCCACCGCTACGCCGTACGTCCCGGACACCCCGGGCCGGGCGAGTGGGGGCCGGCCCGGGTGGACGCGGTGACGATCTCCTCAGGAGGGTGTCGGGGGGCGCCAGTTGCGGGTGCGGCCTCGGGGGACGACGGCGGCGAGGGCCGCGAGGAGGAGGACCGTGGCCAGGCCGGCGGCCGCGATCGTCAGGGCGCGGTTGCGGGGGCTGGGGTCGGCGGGGGGCGGCATCCGTGCGGCGGCGGGGGCCTGCGCCCGGGGCCTCGTGTCGTCCCGGATCAGCGACAGGGCCGCGTACGGGTCCAGGCGCGGGGTGTCCGACGGATAGGCGGTGTCGAGGAGGCGGCGGGTGACCTCGGCCGCGGTGAGGCCGGGGTGGTAGGCGCGGACGAGGGCGGCGGTGCCCGCGACGCCCGCCGCGGCCAGCGAGGCACCGGAGCCGATGTAGTGGCCGGCGCCCCGGGGGCCGACGCTGACCATCTCGCTGCCCGGCGCGGACAGGTCGGGCTCGTGGGCGGGCGGCGCGTTGTCCTGCCGTACGCCGCCGGGACCGAAGTCGACGACGGCGAGCACGCCGGGCGCGGCGGCCGGCCAGTACGGACCGTCCGGCACCTCACCCCCGGGCCCGAGCTCCTCGCGGGGCACGGCGTCCGGCGCGGCCGGGGCGACGACCAGCGCGTCGCGCCGGGTGGCGTGGGCGACGGCCGCGGTGAGTTCGGCCCTGCCGGTCCGCAGGGCCTGCCCGACGTAGATGACCTGCGCCCCGCGGTCCGCCGCCGTGCGGATGCCGGCGGCCACGCGTGCCACGGAGGGCACCCCGCGGTCGTCGGTGCCCGGCAGGGCGAGGATCTCCGCCCGCGGGGCGACCCCCGTGATGCCGCTGCCCTTCTCCGGTGCGGCGGCGATCAGGCCGGCGGCGAACGTGCCGTGGCCCACGCAGTCCTCGTCCGCCCCGCCCTCGGCCTCCACCCTGCCGGACAGGCTGGGGACGCCGGAGGCGACACCGGTGTCGACCACGGCGACGGTCACCCCGCCGCCCCGGGAGATCCGCTGGGCCCGGGAGAGTCCGAGCGCCGTCTGCGACCAGGCGGCCCCGGTGGCGGTCCGTCCCGAGGCCCCGGTGCACGGATTGTCCTCGCCGAGCCGGACCGGCAGCGGCGGCAGCAGCGTGGCGCCCGGGGCGTCGGCGGCCCGCGGGGCGGCGAGGGCCGGCCCCGAGGTGACCGACAGGAGCACGGCGACCGCCGGCACGAAGCCCGCGCTCCGGCGTCTCATCACATTCCACATGAACCGCATGATAAGCACACGAAATGTACGGCGCACCAACGCCAACGGCACAGCAGCACAAGGAGGTTCGAGGCGTGGCACGTCACATACTCACCGTCGGCCCGGAACGGTCGGACGGCTTCCGGACGATCGGTGAGGCACTGGAGCAGGCACGCACCGGGGCCGTGATCCGGGTCCGTCCCGGCCGCTACGCCGAGAACCTCGTCATCCGGCACCGGGTGACGATCGTCGGCGAGGGCGAGCCCGGCACCGTCGAGCTCTGCCCGCGGGACGGCACCGCCGTGACCCTCATGGCCGACGCCGTGATGCTCGGCTCGCTGACGCTGCGGGGCCGCGACAAGGAGGCCGCGGTCGTCGACGTACCGGCCGGTCAGGCCGCCCTCGACGGCTGCACCGTGACGGGGTCCGGATGGACGGCGCTGCTGGTGCGCGGCAAGGGCTCGCTGGCCGCCCGCGGCTGCCGCGTCAGCAACCCGGGCGGCGCCGGCCTCGTCGACTCCTCGGAGTCCGAAAGCGTCGTCGAGGACTGCGTGTTCGAGAACTTCGGCACCTCGGCCGTGGTCATCGGCGAGACTGCCGGGCCCCTGGTCCGCGACTGCCGCATCCGGGGCGCGCGGGCCAACGGCGTCCTGGCGAACGGCGAGGCCCGGGGCACCGTGCAGGGCTGCGACATCTCCGGCACGGACAAGCCCGCCATCGCCCTGGAGGGCCACAGCTCCACCCGCGTGGTCGGGTGCAGCGTCCACCACACCTCGGTGGGCCTGCTGGTCACCAGCATGTCCCGCCCGGAGATCGTTCAGACGTCGTTCGAGTCCATCGCGCAGAGCGGCGTGGTCGTCTCCGCCGGAGCGGATCCGCACCTGAGCGGGTGCGTCACGCGGCGCACCAAGAAGAGCGGACTGCTCGTCCTTGACCGCTCGCGCGGCACGCTGGAGGGCTGCTCGTTCCACGGCTCGGCCGAGGCCGCCGTGCGCGTCGTGGAGGGCAGTGCCCCGCTGCTGCGGGACACCGTGGTGAGCGACTGCGCCGACACGGCCGGGGCGGTGCAGCTCTGGGACGACTCAACGGCCGAGTTCGAGCGCCTGGAGGTGCTGGACGCGGCCGGCGTCGGCATCTCGGTGCGCTCCGCCGCCGACCCGCTGCTGCGCCACGCCCGGGTCGTCGGCGCCGGCGGTCACGGCATCGAGTTCACCGACGACGGCCGCGGCCGCCTGGAGCACTGCGCGATCGAGTCCGCGGGGGGCTGTGCGCTGAGCATCGACGACGACGCCGACCCCGCGATCAGCGACACCGTGCTGAGTTCGGCCGCCCGCTCGGGCGTCCTCGTCGGCGAACGCGGCCGGGGCACCCTGCGCGACTGCGAGATCGCTGACAGCGCGGACGCCGGGGTCGGGGTGCGGGACGGTGCGGAGATCACCCTGGAACGGGTGCGGGTGCACGGCTCTAGGGCCCACGGCGTCCAGGTGTCACGGGGTGGCAGGGCCGTGCTCGACGCCTGCGAGGTCTCCGGCAGCACCGGCGACGGCGTGCGCGTCGACAGTGCCGAGCCGGTCGGCCTCACCCGGTGCGTCGTGCGCGACAACCGCGGTGCGGGACTGCGCCAGAGCCGCGCGGGCGAACGGCTCACGGTCGAGCTGCTGACCAGCGCGGACAACGGCCTGCCGGACAGCTGGGGCGACTCGGCCGCACCGGCCGGCGAGGACGGCGCCCCGGGCGGGCCCGGCACCGAGCCGGAACCGCAGGGCCCACTGGCCGAACTGGAGGCGCTCGTCGGCCTGGAGAACGTCAAGCACCAGGTGAGCACGCTGGTCAATCTGAACCAGCTCGCGGAGCGCCGGCGCAGGCTCGGCATGCCGGTCCCGTCGATGAGCCGGCACCTGATCTTCGCGGGGCCGCCCGGCACCGGCAAGACCACCGTCGCCCGCCTCTACGGCAGCATCCTCGCCGACCTGGGCGTGCTCAGGAGCGGACACCTGGTCGAGGTCGCCCGCGCCGACCTGGTCGCCCAGGTCATCGGCGGGACGGCCATCAAGACCACCGAGGCGTTCACCAGCGCCCTCGGCGGGGTGCTCTTCATCGACGAGGCCTACACCCTCACCGTCGAGGGGACGTCCAACGACTTCGGCCGCGAGGCCGTCGACACCCTGCTGAAGCTCATGGAGGACCACCGCGACGACGTGGTCGTGGTGGCGGCCGGGTACTCCGAGCAGATGGAGTCGTTCCTGACCGCCAACCCCGGCCTCGCCTCCCGGTTCACCCGCACGATCGAGTTCGGCAACTACGCGGTGGAGGAGCTGGTGACGATCACCGAGAGTCTCTGCCACCGGCACCAGTTCGAGCTCGGGCCCCTGACCCGGGAGGCCCTCGCCGTCCGCTTCGAGCGGATGACGCGCGACGCGACCTTCGGCAACGGCCGTGCGGCCCGGGGCGTGTTCGAGGACATGGTGGACCGGCAGGCGTTCCGTCTCGCGGCCATGACCGACCCGGCGGAGAACGACCTGACGCTGCTCCTGCCGCAGGACGTCGGCGACGCGGAGGCGGCGGCCGTCGGCGGCGGCGGCACGGCCCAGGACGCCGGCGACGCGTCCGACCCGATGGCCGAACTCACCGCCATGGTGGGGCTCGCCGCCGTGAAGCGGGAGGTCGCCGACCTCGTCAGTCTGCTCACCAACGCCCGGCAGCGGGTCGCCGCGGGGCTGCCCGCCCCCCGCATCAGCAACCACCTGGTCTTCAGCGGTCCGCCCGGCACCGGCAAGACGACCGTCGCCCGCCTCTACGCCAGACTCCTGCACTCACTGGGAGTGCTCCCCCGCGACTCGGTGGTGGAGGTGGCGCGGGCTGACCTGGTGGGCCAGTACGTCGGCCACACCGCCCAGCGCACCAAGGACGTCTTCACCAGCGCGCTGGGCGGGGTGCTGTTCATCGACGAGGCCTACACCCTCACCCCCGAGGGCTCCTCCAACGACTTCGGCCGCGAGGCCGTCGACACCCTGCTGAAGCTCATGGAGGACCACCGCGACGAGATCGTGGTCGTCGTCGCCGGGTACACCGGGGAGATGGAGCGCTTCCTCGCCTCCAATCCCGGACTGACCTCCCGCTTCTCCAAGTTCGTGACCTTCGAGGACTACAGCACGGACGAACTGGTCACCATCGTGTCCCGGCACGCCGAGGCCTCCGGGTACGAGTGCGCCGAGGCGACCGTCGAGGCGCTGCGCGCGCATGTGGACGGCATCCCGCGCGACCGGTCCTTCGGCAACGCGCGGCTCGCCCGGCAGCTGCTGGAGTCGATGATGACGAGCCAGGCCCGCCGGCTGGGCGGGCTGCAGTCGCCCAGCCTCACCGACCTGACGACCCTGCTGCCGGAGGACCTGCCCGTCCGGCAGGCCCTGGGGCAGCGGGCCGCCCGGTGACGACGGACGCCCGCCGGCCGGTGCCGGCGGGCGTCCGCTGCGCTGTCGCGCCCCTCAGAGGTTGAACTTGACGCTCTCCAGCCACACGTCCGGCTCCAGCGACCCGCCGAACCTCCAGCCCTGGGACGACTCGCACAGATAGGCGCCCCAGTCGTGCCCGCCGAGCTTGTGGTGGTGGCAGACGTTGCCGTCGTCGACGCCGATGGCGAAGCCGCTGAGGTGGGGCGCGTTCGGGGAGTCGCTGCCCAGCGTCAGGTCGGTCCCGTCGGCCGCGCCCGACCACGCGGTCGTCCATCCGTCCTTCTGGACGTACTCGTTGGCGTTCACCCTCTTGGCGCCGACCACCGCGATGTTGATGGCCGTGATCGGCAGCCCCTTGCCCGACATGGCCCCGTCGCACCTCGGGTTCGTCCAGCCGGCCCCCTTCCGGTGGACCCGGTAGCAGATGTGCCGGCCAGGGTTCGACGCGGCCAGCCGCTGGACGGCGTAGGCGGCGGTGTTCGGCGGGAGCACGGGAGCCTCGCGCTCCGCGACCCGGGTCTCCGCCTTCTCCGTGCTCTTCTTCGCCTTGGGCGACTCGCTGACCGGGGCCGTCGAACTGACCACCGGGGGCGCCTTCTCGACGACGTGTTTCGGCTCGGCGGACGGCTTCTTCGCGGAGGGCTCCGGCGTGGGCTCCGCCGGAGCGTAGTCGCCCTTCGGCACCTCCAGGGACTCCTCCTCCAGCAGCGTGTCGGACCCGGCGGCCACCGCCACGTCGTCCTTCTTCTGCCGCGAGTCGTCCGTGGCCCAGATCAGCAGCGGCACGGCGAGGAGGACGACGCCCGCGATGCCGGCCGCGGCGAGCAGGGGCTTCTTCGGCTTCCCCGACGGCGGTCCGTCCGCACCGGCGGCGGCGGTTCCACCGACCCCGGCGACCCCGCCGGCCGCGTCGGCCGCGTCGGCCGCGGTGTCCGGGGCGGCCCGGACGGCGGTGGCCGGCTCGGCGGCGCTCTCACTTTCCGCCTCCGGCCGCTGGGGAGCGGCGGACGCGCCGGGTGCGGCGGCCGCGGCAGGTGCGGCGGCCGTCACGTCCGGTCCACCGGCCGTACCGCCGGTGGTGGCGGGCCGCTCGGGGGCGGCCTCGCCCCCGGCGGCGTCCGGGGCCGGTCGTGCCGTCTCCGCTCCCTCGGCGCCGCCCTCGTCCGGCTCCGGTGCCGCCGTACGTCGCGCGGCCGGCGCCAGCATCGGGCCGGGGTCGGCCGCCGCCGGCCCGAGGGAGACGGCCCTGCGGACGGACGAACCGCCCGTGCCGTCGGGCCCGTCGGGGGGCGATTGATTACGACGTGCCATCGTTCTCCTTGAGATGTGGGGGTGATGGGTGGTGGTGCCTTCCCCGTCGCTCGCTATCCGTCCTGGCCCACGGGCCCGGAACAGCGTTCCGGCCACTGGGGACCGTCACCGACGCGGAAGCCCTTGGCCAGTGCCTCCTCGAGGTGGGTGAGGGCCTTGAGGTCCAGGCCGCTCAGTTCCTCCGACCCGTCCATGTAGGCGGTCGCGTTCCCGGGGAGTTCACGCAGCAGTACGACGGAGGGGCCCGCGGACGCGGTCCGCACCCCCAGCACCCGGAAGCCGGTCCCCGGCACGAAGACGATCTCCTCGTGCTCCTCCGTGGAGCCGTTCGGCCGGTCGAGCAGTTGCCGTACCTTGCGTCCGGTGACGGACCAGATCGCGTAGCGCACGGGGGACCCGGCGGGGAGCGCCGAGGCCGCGGCCAGGGCGCTGACCGGGGCGGCGTCCTGCAGCAGCGTGCCGGCCGCCGGTTCGGGGCCGTCGGCGTCCCCGCCGCGCAGGGCCACGCCCCGGTAGGAGGGCAGCCGGCGCAGGGCGGACGCCAGACAGCCGGCGTAGGGCAGCAGGCGTCCCTCGCCGGTGTGCAGGTCCCGGATCAGCTCGCGGTGGTGCAGCGGTCCCTCCGCCGCGGTGAGGTAGGCGTGGGCGGCGACGAGATCGGTCCGCGCCGCCTCCAGTTCGTGGCCGCGCAGGACGGGCATCCGCGTGAGCACCCGTGACACGGCGGCGGCGTGCCCCTCCCAGGCGCCGGCCGCGGCGTCCCGGAACGCGGCACGCTCGGCGGCCCCGCTGACGTGCCCGGGCACGAACGGAAGGGCGGCGCGGTCGGGGGCGGGCGCCCCACCGCCGGGCCCGCGCGGTCCCGTCCCCGCCCCGGCACGGCCACCGCCCGGTTCCGGGCCACTGCGCTCACTGGTGGTTCCGGGGCGCGGCCGGGCCGGGGAGGCGGACCGGGGTTCCGCGGCTCCCGGACCCGTACTGCCGTCCGGCGCCGCACCGGATCCGGAAGCCCTCCGCCCGCTCCCGACGCCGTCCCCGGCCTCCGGTGACGCGGCGGTCACCGCCCCCTCCGCGGACCGCCCCTGGGGACCGGACTCCGAGGACGCCGCGGTCACGGACGCCCCGGCCACCGCTCCCTCGGGTCCGGCGGCCCCGCCGGGCGGAAGGGGATCCGGCGACGGTACGACCCCTCCGGCACCGGCGACCGGCCTGCCGGGAGTGTCCGCGTCCACCCGGACGTCCGGGGACGCGACAGGCCCGGCGGCCGGAGGACCGTTCACTGCGGCGGCCCCGCCACCCTGCGGGGCGTCCGGGGACGGGGCAGGCGGCGGCACCGGCGCCCCGGACCCGGGAGCCTGTGGACCGGCGGCGGTCACACCGCCGGGGCGGGCCTGTCCGCCCCCGGGTCCGGTGGCCGACGGGCCCTTCCCCGCGGCACCTGGCCGCCGACGGACCGCTCCGGCGCCGGGTCCGGCGGCCGGGAGGGCGGAGGTCGTACCGTGCCCCTGAACCGCCTCACCGGGCGCCGAAGCCCCACCGGATCCGGTGTCCCGCGGGCCGACGGCAGCCCCGCCGGCCCCCCGGCCCACCCCGGCGCCCGACCCGTCCGCCGGCGAAGCAGCGGCCGCATCCACCCCACCGGGCTCGACAGCCCCCGGGCCACCGGCCCCCGCACCGGGTCCCCGGCCCACCCCGGCCCCGGACCCGGTGGCCGGCGAGGTGGCGGCCGCACCCACTCCACCGGCCGGCGAAACCTCACCTGTCCCACCGGTCGACGGGCCGACGGCAGTTCCCACCGCCCCCCGGTCCGCCCCGGCCCCGGACCCGGTGGCCGGCGAAGCAGCGGCCGCACCTGCCCCACGGGCCACCCCACCGGACGGCGACGACCCACCGGGCCCGACACCCCCCGGACCACCGGCACCCGCACCGGGCCCCCGGCCCGACGCACCGGGCGGCGCAGCACGGCCCGCGCCGGCGCCAGGCCCGGTGGCAGGCGGGGCGGCGGCCGTGCCGGGAGCGCGGGCCACGGTCGGCAGTGCTCGGCCGCCGGGCCCGTGGGCCGCCCGTCCGGACGGCGGGACGCGGCCGGGCTCCGCGGTCGTGCCCGGCCGGCCGGCGGCCGGGCCGGGGCGCGCGGCCCGGCCGGCGGTGACGTAGCGGATGCCCGGTATGCCGTGTTCGGCGGCCAGGCGGCGCAGGCCGCTGTCGCCCGCCAGGAGCCGGCCACGGACCAGCAGGGTGGTGCGCGAGCGGACGTCGGTGCCGAGGCCGCGCACGAGGAGGGACAGCGCGGGCAGCAGGGAGTCGTCCAACGGCTGCCCCGGCATGCCCAGTTCGATGGCGCACACCTCCGGATCGACGGCCGGTCCGAGCGGCCCCGGACGGGGGCCGTCCGGGGTCCACAGGGCGAGGCCGGCCCGGGTCACCGTCGCCTGCCAGCGGTCCGTCAGCCGTACGGTCCCCGGCTCGCCGCCGCCGAGGATCCAGTCGGGCGGGTGGAGCTCCGTCGGCCTGGGTACGGGAGCCCGCCCCGCGGAGTCGACCGGCCCGCAGACCACGGACGACACGAACGGCCGCCAGCTCGGCCTGCCGTCCAGTCCGACCAGCGTCGGCCGGGGAGGCGTTCCGGGGGGTGCGTGGTCGTCGAACAGCGGCAGGCCGGTGAGCACCTCCACCTCGGTGCCCAGCAGATCGGCGACCGACTGCCCGAGCCGCAGCAGGTCGCGCCGGCCGCCGGGCGCGAGCCGGGCGCGGGCGCGCTGCGCCTGCGGCAGTCCCGCGAGGACGGCGGCGACCTCGTCGGCGGCGACGTCCTCCGCCCGCGGGGCGCCGACCAGCACCGTCAGCCGCTCGACGTCGAGGGGCACGGAGAAGCACAGGTCGTCGGGGGCCGGTCCGGGCGCCTCGGCCGGGCGGATCACCACGCCCGCCGGGACACGGTCCACGACACAGCCGCCGGCCGTGCGCGCGGGCACCCCGTCCAGCGCCTCCTCCCAGACGGGCGCCGGGGCACGCCGGCCCGCCTTCCGGGGTTCGGCGCCGGGTGCGAACCGCCACCACGCGCATCCGGGGCGGGAGTCGCCGTGGACGAAGAGCGCTCCCCCGGGTGTGATCAGGACGGCCCCGTCGGGAGCCGTGACCTCCAGCCCCCAGGCGTCGGCGATCCTGCGCGCGACGCTGGGCCGGTCCGGCCGGTCGTCACCGGCGCCGGACATCACGAGCCGGACCCGCTCGGTGCCCCGTGCGCGGAGGGAGTCGAGCAGCGCTCCCAGCCGCGCCCAGTGGTCGGCGTCGGGTCCTGCGCCCCCGGCGGCCGAGCCCACGATCACCGTGACGACGTCCTCCTCCCGCCCGACGGCGCCCGCCACCTCGGCCACGACGTCCAGCGGGAACGAGTCGTCCTCGACCGAGCGCACCAGCAGCACGCCGTCGACGTCCTCGACCGGCGGGCCGCCGACACGCCGGTTCCCGGTGCCGCTCGCGCCGCCGGCCGGGCTCGCCGTGCCGTGGCGGCCCGTACCGGAGCCGGACCTGCGTCCCCGGCCCGGTATCACGGACGACCAGCGGCTCACGCGTCCGTCCCCCGCACCGGGTGGACGGCCTCGGTCAGCAGCCGCGCGGTACGGCCCGGGGGCTCGGCGGCGGAGGGCCGCGCCCCCGCGCCCGCACCGCCTTCGACCGCGTCGCGCACGGCGCCGGGGTCCAGCAGCATGCTCACCGCGGCCGAGGGGTTCAGGTACAGCACGTGTCCTTCGGGGACGCGTCTCACGAGGTCGTCCGCGCCGACGAGTTCGAACGCGAAACGCCCCGCGGTGTGCAGGTACACCGACGAGGTGAACACCGGCACGACCGGCGTCCCGTCCGGGGCGGCCGCGCTCAGCGGGCCGCCGCCCGGCGCGGTCAGCACGGCCACCTCCCGTCCCGCCAGCGCCGCCGGGACCGCCTCGCCGGGCCCGTATCCGGTCGACGCGAGCTGGACGGCGCGGTCCACCTCGTCCTCCGGTTCGGGCCAGCCGAGCGCACGCGGCGACGGCCGGTAGGCGGGGTTGTCCTCCCACTCGGCGATCTCGCCGTCGGGGCCCGACCGCCACCGGCCGGTCATCGCCCAGTCCGGGGGTTTTCCCGGTCCTGACCACATCGGGTCGACCACCCCGAGCCAGTGGTCGGGGGCGAGGCGTCCCGCCTCGCGGATGTCGTCCGGAACGGGCGGAAGCGCCTCGTCCTGCCGGTTCATCGGTGTCCTCGTTCGGTGCGTGGGGACGGCGGCGCCGCGGTCCGCGTGGTGTCTGCCGGGTCGTCGTGCCGCAGGAGACGGCGCACGGTCGCGGCGTCGGTGACGACCGCCGTGAGCAGTCCGGAGCGCAGGGCGGCACGGACCGCCCCGGTGCCGCGTCCGGCGTCCGTGACGCCGATCCGTTCCGGGACGCCGCGGAGCCGGTCGGCGCCGACGGCGATGCTGCGGGTGTCGAGGGTGGTGGGCAGCGTCCGGCCGTCGGCGTCCAGGAGCAGGCCGGCCACGTCGGCGCGGGCACCGGCCTCGCGGAGCGCCTCCCGCTCCCGCTCGGGCAGGGCGTCGTACACCGGGGAGTGGGGCGCGTCCCAGGCGCGGACGCCGACGACGGCCTTGGTGACCAGGCCGAAGCGGTCCAGCGTCTCGGCGGTGGCGGGCTGGCTGCGCAGGACGGCGGCCGTCGCCGCGTCGGGCAGCAGGAAGGGGGTGTGGAGCGGGAACGCCCTGCCGCCGCCCGCCTCGGCCGTGCGGCGGACCGCCGCGATCGCGGTGTCGTGGGCGAGGTCCCGTCCGTGGACCCCGGTCAGCTGGACCACGTCGCACGGCGGGAGCCGGGTGACGGCCTCGCTGAGCGCGTCCGCCGCGTGGCTGCCGTCCAGGCCGATGACGTCGCCCTCCTCGGCGATGTCGGAGAGCAGCCGGGCCGCCGCCGTGGCGAGCCAGCGGACGCCCCGGCCGCGGTCCGCCGTGGGCGGCGTGCCGCCTTCGCTGCGGGCCAGGTCGACGACGATGCCGTGCCGGAGTCCGTACCGCTCGGCGAGCGCCCTCCCGAGCGGTACGTCGATCTCGGCCGGGACGGTGATGTCGATCCGCACGATGTCGTGGGCCACGGCCGCGTCGAGGAGGCGGGCCACTTTGAAGCGGCTGATGCCGAACTCGTCGGCGATCTCCACCTTCGACCGGTTCTCCAGGTAGAAGCGCCGGGCTACGGCGGCGGCGAGGAGCGTGTCGATCGGCGCGGGTAACGCCATCAGCTCGGCCGGTTCGGCCATGTCGTCTCTCCGCGCTCTCACGTGTTCGCCAACTACCGCCACTTCTACGGCTAGTTCATCTGTGCGAAGTGAGCGGAACATGACGGGCAGGCGACGCGGGAGTGACACAAGGGGCCTCAGTGGCGTCCGGGAACGAACTTTCCGGACACCGCCCCTGAACGACGCCTGGTCAGCCCCGGAACTCCGGCTTGCGTTCGGGGGACGCCTCGGCCAGGGCCCTGGTGACCGCCTCGGTGCCCGCGCGCAGGCCGTAGACGGGGGTGTCGGGCTGCTGGCGCCAGGAGTCGTCGATGCCGCCCGCGTCCACCGTGTCGAAGCCGAGCTCGTCGATCAGCGCCCGGACCGTCCGCTTGGCCGCCTCGTCGTCACCGGCGACGGGGAGGGCCATCCGGCCGGGGTCGCCGGCGGGGCGGTGGCGGTCCAGGATGTCCTGGGCGTAGGTGCCGTTGAAGGCCTTGATCACGGCGTGGCCGATCTGGCGTTCGGTCCAGCGGCTCTCGGTGAGGCCGTCGTCCTCGATGCCGGCGATCCGGCCGTCGCGCTGCCGCGGGTAGTAGTTGCCGGTGTCGATGACCGCCACGCCCTCCGCGGCCCCGTCGAGCAGGCCGGACGGCAGGTCCGGGACGGCCTTGAGGGGAACGGTGACGACGACGACCTCCGCGCCGCGCGCCGCTTCCTCGGCCCGTACCGGCGTCGCGCCCGTCTCCTCGGCCAGCTCCTTCAGCGTCTCGGGGCCGCGGGAATTGGCGACGGAGACGTCGTGGCCGAGGGCCGTGAGCCGCCGCGTGAGGTTCCCGCCGATGTTGCCCGCGCCGATGATGCCGATCTTCATGTCGCTCGCCTCGCCCTTCCGGGGGTCGATGTCCGCTTCGGTTCCCTGCGGGAACCGCGTGACCGGCACCAACCACCCGGACGGGCGGGCTATTCCGGACCTACTTGTTCAAGTGGGCCCAGAACTCGTCGAAGGACAGGACCTTGTCACCGTTCAGGTCGCGGGACTTGATCAGGGCCTCCGCGACCGTCTCGGTGACGTTCCAGTCCCCGCCCTGGGCCAGGGCGGTCTTGAACTCGGCAGCGGTGATGAATCCGTCCCCGTCCGTGTCCATCCGATCGAACTGCTTGCGCGCTTCCTCGATGTCCGCCACCGGTCCGCCCCTCGTCTCGTGCTGTGTCTCGTACGGTGTCGTCTTGTTGACGCGGGTCAGATTATCCGGCGGTCCGGAACGGCGGTGCGGCGCCCACCTGATGGGGGGTCCGGTGCCGGCGCCGATCGTCCGGGGAAGTCCGGGCCTTCCGGTGAGTGGAGACGCGAGGAGCACGAGGGTGGCGGACGGGCTGAGGAAGATTCTCGACGGGGCGGCGCGGGGCGTCTTCCCGGCGGCGGACGGGGGGACGACGGTGGTGGCGCAGCCGTCCGCCCGGGACGCGGGGGTGCTGGCGTTCACCGGACATTCCGTGGTGTTCACCGACGAGGACCCCGCGTGGGTGCGGCGGACGCTCGCCGAGGCCGACTGCGACGCCCTGTCCGCCACCCTGAACGTGCGTTTCCTGTCCGCCTTCCTGGAGCGCACGGGGCGGCGGACGGACACCATCGACGTGATGACGGTGGCGCAGCCGCTGCCGGGCGGTCCGCCGCCGGGCCTGGCGGCAATCGGCGACCCGGGCCATCCCCGCGTCGCGGCTGCCCTGGCCCGGCGGGACGAGGTGCGGGTGTGGACGGCGGACGGGGGTGTGCTGGTCCTGGGCCGGGGGATCGCCGGGCGGCTGGAGGTCGCGGTGGAGGTGGCGGAGGAGGCACGGCACCGGGGCCTGGGCCGGCGGCTGGCGCTCGCGGCGCGGCGGCTGGCCGGGGGTGAGCCGGTGTGGGCGCAGATCTCGCCGGGCAACGCGCGCAGCTTGCGGGCGTTCCAGGCGGCGGGGTACCGGCCGGTGGGTTCGGAGGCGTTGTTCCTCCCGGGCCGGTGAACGGCCGGGGCGGGCGGGCTCTCAGCGGTCCGTGACACGCATCTCGAACCAGGTGGTCTTGCCGCGGGGCAGCAGGTCGACGCCCCAGCGGTCGGCGAGCTCGTCGACGAGGAAGAGACCGCGGCCGCTGACGTCCAGTTCCTGGACCGGCATGAGACAGGGCAGGCCGCGGGACGGGTCGCGGACCTCGACGCGGATCCAGCCGCGCCAGTGGCGCATGCGGAGGCCGAAGACGCGGGCTCCGGTGTGGCGTACGGCGTTGCCGACCAGTTCGGAGACGAGCAGGACGGCGTCCTCGGTGGTCTTCGCGGTGAGGCACCACTGGCGCAGGGCGACGACCTGGACGAGCCGGCGGGCGGTGGCGGCGGACTCGGGGCGGGAGGGTAACGGAACTTCCGCCTCCGTGGGGTTGCCGTACAGCTCCAGGGCCCTGACCGCGTGTTCGTCCTCGACCGTCGGCGACCACCGCGACGCGGTCGCACGTCCGTCTCCCCGCGGCTGTTCGCTGCTCTCCAGCCCCGCCATGCCCCCATGATGGCCGTCCGCCGGGGCCCGGGGGGTCGTTCCGGGGGAACGCGCGACCGGCGGACCCCCGCCGGACACCGGGCCTCCGGCATGTGCCACCGGCACTTCGGAATTCCCGAAAGCCCGTTCTGCCTGTGGAAACGGCTCGCTCTCAGGCAATCGACGGGCTCCCTCGACACGGCGGTTCAAGGCTGCCCCAAGGCTCCCACAATCCGCCCCATCGAGGGACCCGGATCAGACATCGCGTCAATTGCAAGACCCCGGAGGGGTTCTTCAGCGGGTCGTCACAGGAACTTCGCCTTACCGGGGCCCTCCTCGACGAAGCTGCGCATCCCGCGCTCGCGGTCCTCGGTGGCGAACAGGCCCGCGAACCAGTTGCGTTCGACGGCGAGACCGGTCTCGATGTCGGTCTCCAGACCGGTGTCGACGGACTCCTTGGCCGCCCGCAGCGCGATCGCCGGGCCCTGGGCCAGCTTCGCCGCCCAGGCGTGCGCCTGCGTGTAGACCTCGTCGGCGGGGACGACGCGGTCGACCAGGCCGAGCGTCAGCGCCTCGCCGGCCCGGACCTGCCGGCCGGTGAAGATGAGGTCCTTAGCCCTGGAGGGGCCGATCAGCCGGGACAGCCGCTGGGTGCCGCCGGCGCCCGGGATGAGGCCGAGCAGGATCTCCGGCTGGCCCAGCTTGGCGTTCTCCCCGGCGATGCGGTAGTCGGCGCAGAGGGCGAGTTCACAGCCCCCGCCGAGCGCGTAACCGGTGACGGCCGCCACGACCGGCTTGGGGATGCGGGCGACGGCGGTGAAGGAGTCCTGGAGCGCGCGGGCCCGCTGGACCATGGCCGCGTGGTCCATGGCCTGCATCTCCTTGATGTCCGCGCCCGCCGCGAACACCTTCTCGCCGCCGTAGATCACCACGGCGCGCACGTCGTCGCGCCGGGTGGCCTCCTCGGCGAGCTCCTTCAACCGGTCCTGCGTGGCGACGTCCAGCGCGTTCATGGGCGGGCGGTCCAGCCGCAGCGTGCCGACGCCTTCGGAGACTTCGAGATGTACGGTCATGCTCCGCAGGTTAGCGGGCGTTCACACGCCGGGACACCGCAGGTGCGCCGCCCGCCGGGTGGGCCC
Organism: Streptomyces sp. NPDC041124; assembly: GCF_055592385.1. NCBI lineage: Bacteria > Bacillati > Actinomycetota > Actinomycetes > Kitasatosporales > Streptomycetaceae > Streptomyces > Streptomyces sp. NPDC041124. Next base: position 23,596 of record NZ_JBVIYR010000009.1, on the reverse strand, counting down.
CCGCGCCCCTCGAGGGGCGCGGGGACGCGGCCGGTCACGCCTTCCACTTCTCCCAGGACATGTTCCAGCCGTTGAGGCCGTTGTCCGGGGCGACCACCGCGTCGTTGGAGTTCTTGACGACCACGACGTCACCGATCATGGAGTTCTCGAAGAACCAGGCGCCCGGCGCCTTCTTGTCCCAGCCGCCGCGCACGTCCCGCAGACCGATGCAGCCGTGGCTGGCGTTGTAGTTGCCGAAGGCGCCGCCGCCCCAGTAGTTGCCGTGCAGGAAGGTCCCGGAGGTGGTCAGGCGCATGGCGTGGGGGACGTCCTTGATGTCGTACTCGCCGCCGTAGCCGACCGTCTCGCCGTTCATGCGGGTGACCTTGAGCCGCTCGCTGATGACCATCTGGCCGTTCCAGGTCTCCATGCCGGCCTTGCCGGTGGTGACGGGAATGGTCTTGATGACCTTGCCGTCCCGCTGGACCTCCATGGTGAGCTTCTTGGCGTCGACGACGGAGACCTGCGAGCGGCCGATGGTGAAGGAGACCTTCTTGGACTGCTTCCCGTAGACGCCGTCGCGGCCCTCGACGCCGTCGAGGTTGACGTCGACGGTGACCTTGGTTCCGGCCTTCCAGTACGTCTCCGGGCGGAAGTCGAGGCGGTCGTTGCCGAACCAGTGGCCCTCCACCTCGACGGCCGGCTCGGTGGTGATGCGGATGGCCTTCTCGACGTCCTCCGGGTTGGTGATGCCCCGGGTGAAGCGGAGCGAGAACGGCATGCCGACGCCGACCTTGGAGCCGTCCTCGGGAGTGAAGTGACCGACGAAGGTGTTCTTCGGGGTCAGGGTGGTGAAGCTGGAGTCCTCCGCGGCGGTGCGGCCCTCGGAGTCCTTGGCGACGGCGTGCACCGTGTACTCGGTCGAGGCGGCGAGGTGCGTGGACGGCGTCCAGGTGGCGCCGTCGCCGGATATCTCCCCCTCGACCGGGTCGCCGTCCGGGTTCTTGACGACGACCTCGGTCAGCTTGCCCTTGCTCGCGGTCACCTTCAGCGCGCCGGTGGTCCTGACGGACTCGGCGCCGTCCTCCGGCGCGATCCCGACCACGGCCTCGGACTGCTTGCTCTGCGCCGCGGCTGCGTCCTTGCCCTTGCCGTCGTCCTGGCCGGCTCCCGCGTCCGCTCCCCCGCCGCCGCAGGCGGTGACCGCCAGCGCCAGACCGAGCGCCAGGGCCGCCAGTTTCCTGCCGCCCCGTCGCCGCGCGCCCACCGACGCCCCCGATATCGGCCCCACGTTCACTTGTTTCTCCCCTCGGCGGCCCCGGCAGCTGTCGGCCGGGCCCGCGCCCCCGCGCGCCCCACGCGCGCTCGGCCGCATAGTAACCACAGGCCAGGGGCGTTCTCGGCGGCGGTTTTGTCACCGTTGCGTTCCAACTTCCACGGGCCGCCCGAGGGGTTGCCGTCAGCGCCGCGTCACCGCGCCGCCCGCCGTCCATTCCTTCCAGTTCATGTTCCAGCCGCCGAGGCCGTTGTCGGGCGCCACCTGCTTGTCCTTGCTGTTGACGACCTCGACGACGTCGCCGACGAGGCTGCGGTCGAAGAACCAGCCGGCCGGGGTGTCCGCGCCCCCGCCCTTGTCGTCGCGCAGCCCGACGCAGCCGTGGCTGACGTTGCTGCTGCCGAACACCCCCGGCTCCGCCCAGTAGTTGCCGTGCAGGAAGGTGCCGGAGCTGGTCAGGCGGATGGCGTGCGGCACGTCGGGGATGTCGTACTCGCCGCCGAACCCGACCGTGCGGCTGTTCATGCGGGTGACCTCGAGCATCTCGGTGATCACCATCTTGCCGTTGTAGGTGGGCGTCTTCGCCGCCCCCGCCGTGATGGGCACGGTGGTGAGCAGTTCCCCGTCCCGCCGCACCCGCATGGTGTGCCGGGAGGCGTCCACCACCGACACCTGGCTGCGGCCGACGGTGAAGGTGAAGGTGCGGCGCTGGAGGCCGTACACGCCGGGCGCGCCCTCGACGTCGCGCAGGTTCAGGTCGACGGTGACCCTGGTGCCGGGTTTCCAGTAGTGCTCGGGCCGGAAGTCCAGGCGGGAGTCGCCGAACCAGTGCGGGCGGATCTCCACGGCCGGGCGGGCGGTGACGCGGACGGCGCGTTCGACGGCCGCGCGGCGGGTGATCTTCCGGTTGAACTCCAGGGAGACGATCATCCCGGTGCCGACGGTGGCGCGGTCCTCCGGGGCCACGTAGCCGATGAAGCGTTCCTCCGGGACGAAGGTGGTGAACGTGGTGTGCCGGGCGGAGCGGCGGCCCTCGCCGTCCACGGCCACCGCGTCGACGGTGTACTTCGCCGCGAGTGCCAGCCGGTCGTCGTCGGGCTTCCAGGTCAGCCCGTCGGCGGAGACGCGTCCCGGGACCGGCGACTCCCGCGCGTCCTGGGACGCGACGACCTTCACCGACTCCAGCCGTCCGTCGGGCACCCGTACCCGCAGCGGGGAGTCGGGCCGTACGTCCTCGCTGCCGTCGCCGGGAACCACCCGGATGGCGTCGCCCCCGCCCGGGGGCCCGAACGCCCCCCGGACGGGGCCGTCCGCGGTACATCCGGCGGTTGCGGTCAAGAGTCCTGCCCATGTCACTACGACGGCCAGTGCGGCCCTCGCGCGCCGTGCGCGCCCAGTTACGTGCCTCACGGGGTACCCAACGACGGGCCTCGCCTCCGGAAACGACCCTGCCGCCCTCCGGGGAAACGTGAGTGCGAGCCGCGCCCTGGGCAGAACAGTGGGAGGACGACGCGCCGGGGAGCCGCGGACGGAGCCGATGGGACGGGCCGTCGCGCACCCCTGTCCGCCGTCGTCCCCCACGAGCCGCGGGAGGCTGACAGGTGTCCAGCGCAGCCGAGCAGGAGGCGGTGGCCGGAGAACGGGCCACCGGGGACGGGCGCCCGGCCGTCGTCGTGAACGGGGCACGGCCGGCGCCGCCCGTGCCGGCGGTGCCGGTCCGGCCGGGGCGGCCGACGCCGCTGGGCGCCCGGTTCCGGACCGGCCCGGACGGGGTGGCGGGGACCAACTTCGCGCTGTGGGCGGGCGGTGCGGAGGGGGTCGAGCTGTCCCTGTTCGACGAACGCGGCCGGGAGAGCCGCGCCCGGCTCACCGAGCTGACGCACGGCATCTGGCACGGCTTCGTGCCGGGCGTGCGGCCGGGGCAGCGGTACGGGTACCGGGTGCACGGCCGCTGGGACCCGTGGACCGGCGCCCGCTGGAACCCGGCGAAGCTGCTGCTCGACCCGTACGCCCGCGCGGTGGACGGGGACTTCCTGCTGCCGCCCGAGGTGTACGGGCACGTCCGCGACTGGCCGGAGCAGCACGTCGCGGACACCGTGCGCGACGACCGGGACTCGGCGCCGTACGTCCCCAAGGGAGTGGTGGTCCACGACGACGGACCCGACGACGAATGGGCGTACGACCGCCGGCCGAAGACGCCGTGGGCGGACTCGGTCATCTACGAGCTGCACGTCAAGGGCTTCACCCAGCGGCATCCGGGGGTCCCCGAGGAGCTGCGCGGCACGTACGCCGGTCTCGCGCACCCGGCGGCGGTCGAGCACCTGGTGAAGCTGGGCGTGACGGCCGTCGAGCTGCTTCCGGTGCACCAGTTCGCCCACGAGGACCACCTGCTGCGGCGGGGCCTGCGCAACTACTGGGGCTACAACTCCATCGGCTACTTCGCCCCGCACGCCGGCTACGCGGCGTCGGGGTCGACGGGACAGCAGGTGGGCGAGTTCAAGCGGATGGTGCGCGCCCTGCACGCGGCGGGGATCGAGGTGATCCTCGACGTGGTCTACAACCACACCGCCGAGGCGGGCGAGCTGGGCCCCACGCTCTCCCTGAAGGGCGTCGACAACCGGGGCTACTACCGGCTCCAGCACGACGCGCGCCGGTACGCCGACTACACGGGCTGCGGCAACACCCTGCACGTCGTCCAGCCGCACGTGCTGCGCCTGATCACCGACTCGCTGCGCTACTGGGTGACGGAGATGGGCGTGGACGGCTTCCGCTTCGACCTGGCGGCGGCGCTGGCCCGTTCCATGCACGACGTCGACATGCTGTCGCCGTTCCTCGCGGTGATCGCGCAGGACCCGGTGCTGCGCCGGGTGAAGCTGATCGCGGAACCGTGGGACGTCGGCTCCGGGGGCTACCAGGTGGGCGCCTTCCCGCCGTTGTGGACGGAGTGGAACGACCGGTACCGCGACACGGTACGGGACTTCTGGCGGCACGCCCTGCCGGACGTGCGGGAGATGGGCTACCGGCTGTCCGGGTCGAGCGACCTGTACGCGTGGGGCGGCCGGCGGCCGTACGCCTCGGTCAACTTCGTCACCGCGCACGACGGTTTCACCCTGCGGGACCTGGTGTCCTACGACCGCAAGCACAACGAGGCGAACGGCGAGGGCAACCGGGACGGCACGGACGACAACCGCTCCTGGAACTGCGGCGCGGAGGGCGAGACGGACGACGAGGACGTACGGGCCCTGCGCCGGCGGCAGGCGCGGAACCTGCTGACCACGCTGCTGCTGTCGACGGGTGTGCCGATGCTGGTCGCCGGTGACGAGATGGGCCGCACCCAGCGCGGCAACAACAACGCCTACTGCCAGGACAACGAGATCGGCTGGGTGGACTGGTCCCTGCTGGACGATCCCGGCTGGCGGCCCCTGTTCGAGCTGACGTCCCGGCTGACCGCCCTGCGCCACCAACACCCGGTGCTGCGCCGCCGGGCGTTCTTCTCCGGGCGCCCGCACTCCGCGGACGGGCTGCGCGACCTGGCCTGGTTCACCCCGTGGGGCACGGAGATGACGGAGGACGACTGGTACGCGCCGGCCGCCACGCTCGGCATGTACCTCTCCGGGCGGGACATCCCGGGGCGCGACGAGCGGGGGGCGCCGGTCCTCGACGACAGCTTCCTCGCGGTGCTGCACGCGGGGCACGCTCCGGTGGAGTTCGAGCTGCCGGGGCCGCCGTGGGCCGGGCGGTACGAGGTGGTGGTGGACACCGCCCGGGAGGAACAGGACCGGGCGCCGGACACGGAGCACCGCGCGGGGACCCGGATCACGGTGCCGGGGCGGTCGGTCCTGCTGCTGCGGGTGCGGTCCTGACGGTCGGGGGCGTGCTCAGCCGAGGATGCCCCGGTCGTAGCCCACCGCCACCGCAGCGGCGCGGTCCTTGGCGCCGAGCTTGCCGAAGATGTGGGTGAGGTGGGTCTTCACGGTCGCCTCGCTGATGAACAGTTCGCGGGCGATCTCCCGGTTGGAGGTGCCCTTGGCGACCAGGGCCAGTACCTCGCGCTCGCGGGCGGAGAGCGGCTCGTTGCCGGGGGCCGCGGGGGTGCGGACGGCGGAGACGAGGCGGGAGGCGACGGCCGGGGAGAGCACCGTACGGCCCTGGGCCGCGGCGCGGACGGCGGTGAACAGTTCCTCGCGGGGCGCGTCCTTGAGCAGGTAGCCGGTGGCGCCCGCCTCGATGGCGGGCAGGGTGTCGGAGTCGGTGTCGTACGTGGTCAGCACCAGGACCCGGGCGCGGGCGCCCCGGCGGGACAGTTCCCGGATGGCGTCGACCCCGCCCCCGCCCGGCATCCGCAGGTCCATGAGGATCACGTCGGGGTCCAGGGCGGCGGCCCGTTCCAGCGCCTCGGCGCCGTTCGCGGCCTCGCCGAGGACGTGGAAGCCGGGCGCGGAGTCGAACATGCCGCGCAGGCCGTCGCGTACGACGGGGTGGTCGTCGACGACGAGGAGGGAGATCACGGCGTCGCCGGTCACGGCGTCGCGGGTCACGGCGTCGGTCGGGGCGTCATCGGTCATGGCGGACCAACGGTACGCGAGCCGAGACCGCCGTGCCGCCGCCGGGTTCGGACTCGATCGTGAGCGCCCCGGCGACGCGTTCGGCGCGGGCCCGCATCCCGTCGAGGCCGAAGCCGCCGGTGCCGGTGCGCGCGGGGACGGCGAGCGGGTCGAAGCCCCGGCCGTCGTCGCGGATGTCGAGGGTGATCTCGTCGCCCATGTAGGACAGGGTGACGCCGACGCGTCCCGCGGCGGCGTGGCGGGCGGCGTTGGACAGGGCCTCCTGGGCGATGCGCAGCAGGGTGGCCGCCACCTCGTCGTGCAGCGGCTCGGCGGTGCCGGTGACCGTGAACCCGGCGCGGGCGCCGGTGCGTTCGCCCCATGCGGTGACGGTCCTCTGCAGTGCCCCGGGCAGCCCGCCGTCGGCGAGCGCGACCGGGGAGAGGTTGTGCACGGAGCGGCGGGCCTCGCCGAGGCTCTCGCGGGCCAGGGCGAGGGCCCGGTCCCGGTGGGTGCGGGCCACGGCCGGGTCCGGGACGCTTCCCGCCACCTGGAGCTGGGTGATGATGCCGGTCAGTCCCTGGGCGATGGTGTCGTGGATCTCGGCGGCCAGCCGCCGGCGCTCGTCGGCGACCCCGGCCTCCCGTGCCTGGACGAGGAGCTGGGTGTGCAGGGCGGCGTTCTCGTCGAGCGCCAGCTGCAACGCGGTGTTGGTGCGTTCCAGTTCGGCGATGGTCTCCACCCGGGCCCGGCTGCGGGCCTCCTCCAGTTCGGCGAAGTGGCCGAAGAGGAGGGCCAGCACGCTGTTGGCCGCGAGGAGGGAGCCGAAGAGCACCCAGCCGAGGCCGTCGCCCGGCGGCAGCCCTCCCGACTGGGAGCCCGCCATGGTCACGGCGGTGGCGAACAGACCGGCCTTGCGCAGACGGGGCGGAAGCAGCCGCTCGGTGCTGAAGTAGCCGAGGGCGGCGTAGAAGGCGAACAGCGGGTGCAGCAGGGTGAGGGCGAAGGCGAGCGCCCAGCGCAGGGCGTACTGGCGGGCGCCCGCCGCGGACGGTCCCGCACGCCCGTCGGCCACCCCGTTCCACCGCAGTTCCACGGCGACGGCCGCGACGATCAGGAGGCCGCACGCGAGTCGTTCACCGGTGCTCATGCCGAGGGCGTCGGCGGTCGCCCAGGCGATCAGCGTGCTCAGGAGCAGCAGTCCGTACGGGCCCCAGCGGTCGAACACCGCCCACCGCCGGTCCAGTTGTGTCGCCTCTGCCATGGCGTCATTGTCGGTCACGTCCGCGCGTCCGCTCCCGGTCGTCATTCCCAGCGGAACCAGCGCGTGGCCGCCGCCGTGAGCAGGACCGTCCACCCCGCCAGGACCGCGAGGTGGAGACCCCCGGGCCAGTCGCCGGCCGCGGCCTCGTTCAGGGCCTGTGCGGCGGCGCCGAACGGGGTCCAGCCGACGATGTCGGCCAGCAGGTCCGGCATGGCCTCGACCGGGAGCCACACGCCCGCGGTGAACATGGCGGGGAAGAGCGCGGTCGAGCCGATCGCGGTGGCGATCTTCGTGGTGCGTGAGACGGCGCAGAGCACGGCCCCCAGGGCGAGGGAGGCGAGCAGGGCGAGCGACAGGGCGAGCAGGTAGCCGAGGGGCTGTTCCGGCAGGGCCACCCGGAAGGCGAGCCGGCCGACGGCGAGGGCGGCCAGGGCGGAGAGCAGCGCGGCGGCGCCGAACACCACCATCTGCGCGGTGAGCAGGGCGGCGGGACGCACCGGGGTGGTGGACATCCGGCGCAGGATGCCGGTCTCCCGGTAGCCGGTGAGCGTGGGCGGCATGCCCTGGAGCCCTCCGACGATCAGCCCGAGGAGGACGGCGACGGGCACGTAGGCGTCGACCGGGCGCAGACCGCCGAGGCTCGGGTCGGCTTCACGGAAGGAGGGGATGGAGCCGAGGATCGCCAGCAGCACGGTCGGGAAGAGCATGACCCAGAAGATGCCTCCGGGCTCGCGCCGGAAGAGGCGGAACTCGGTCCTGAGGACCGCGGTGTCGAGGACGTCGGTGCTCATGCCGTGGCCTCCGTGAGGTCGAGGAAGGCGTCGTCCAGCGTGGCGTCGGTGACGCGCAGCTGGTGGGCGGTGACGCGGGAGCGGGCGAGGAGGGTGATGACGGCGTTGACCGTGTCGTCGGTGCCGGACAGGGTGACCCGGCCGTCCTTGTGCTGGACGGAGGTGAGCCCGGGCAGCGCGTTCAGGTCGGCGTCGTCCAGCGGGGCGGACGGGGTGAAGCTGATGACGGTGGCGCCCGCCGAGCGGCGGATCAGTCCGGCGGGGGTGTCCAGCGCGGCGACCCGGCCCTGGTCGATCACCGCGATGCGGTCGCAGAGGCGCTGGGCCTCCTCCATGAAGTGGGTGACGAGCAGGACCGTGACGCCGCCCGCGCGGACGTCCTCGATGAGCTCCCAGGTGTCGCGCCGGGCGCGCGGGTCGAGGCCGGTGGTGAGCTCGTCCAGGACGACGATCCGCGGGGTGCCGATCAGGGCGAGCGCGATGAACAGCCGCTGTTTCTGGCCGCCGGACAGTTTGCCGAACCGGGTGGTCAGCTTCCCGGTGAGACCGAGCCGTTCGGCGAGCGGGCGCCAGTCGGCGGGCCGCGGGTAGAAGGAGGCGTACAGCTCCAGGGCCTCGCGGACGGTGAGTTTGGGCTGGAGTTCGCTCTGCTGGAGCTGGGCTCCGAGGACGCGGGTGACCTCCTCGTGGTCGGTGACGGGGTCGAGGCCGGTGACGCGGACGCGGCCTGCGTCGGGGACGCGCAGGCCCTCGACACATTCCACGGTGGTGGTCTTGCCGGAGCCGTTGGGGCCGAGGATCCCGAAGATCTCGCCCTCCTCGACGGTGAAGGAGACACCGTCGACGGCCGCGCGGCCTCCGTAGGACTTGCGCAGATCGGTGACGTCGATGACGGACATGGCTCCAGCGTCGCGGTGCGGGCACCGCCGGGACATCGGGCGATGCGCTCGAACCGGCATCGGCCGATCGGTTGATACGCGGTACGACCTTCCCGCGGCCCGGGCCGCGGACGGACCGTGGGCGCGGGCCGTGGACCAGGTCGTAGGACCAGGTCGCGGGCCCAGGTCGTAGGACCAGCGGTGGAGGCCGCTCCGGCCGAAACTCGGTGGGCAGCGTCAGTGGCGAACCGTAGGCTCGCTGCTGATGCCCACTACACCTTCTCCCCCGGAGTCCCGTTCCGCCGTGCGCACGCTGCTGCGGCTGTGGCCGTACGTGCGGCCGGTGCGGGCGCGGTTGTCCACCGCCGCTCTCATCGCGATCCTGGCCTCCTGCATCGGTCTGGTCATCCCGCTCGTCCTGAAGTGGATGGTGGACGGCCCGATCGCCGACCGGGACCCGGCCGGGGTGTGGCTCGGTGCGCTGTACCTGCTGCTGCTCGGGCTCGCGGAGGCGCTGCTGTTCGGGTTCCGCCGGTGGCTGGTGGCGCGTCCGCTGTCGCACGTGGAGGCGGAGATGCGGGCGGACCTGTACCGGCATCTGCAGCGGCTGCCGGTCGCCTTCCACGACCGGTGGCCGTCGGGGCAGTTGCTGTCGCGGGCCACCACGGACCTGATGCTGCTGCGGATGTTCCTCGCCTTCCCGTTGACGTTTCTGCTGGTCAACGGCGTGACCATCCTGGTCGGTGTGATCATCATGCTGGTACAGGACTGGACGCTGGGGCTGGTCATCCTGGTGCCGGCCGTGCCGGTGCTGATCACGTGCGTGGTCTTCGAGAAGCGGTACTCGGGGGCCGCGCGGCGGGCGCAGGACCAGGTGGGCGACCTGACGACGGTCGTCGAGGAGAGCGTGCTCGGCATCCGGATCATCAAGGGTTTCGGACGGCACCGCAGCCAGGCCGTGGCGTTCCGGAAGCTGTCGGGCGACCTGCGCGGGACGGAACTGCACAAGGCGCGGCTGCTGGCGACGATCCTCGGCGTCATCGTGACGCTCCCGGAGCTGGCGATCGGCGCGGCGCTGGTGCTGGGTGCCGTGCGGGTGGCGGACGGCTCGCTGTCGGCGGGCACGCTGGTGGCGTTCCTGTCCACCGCCCTGGCCCTGCGGTGGCCGGTGGACTCCATCGGCTTCCTGCTGGCCATGAGCCAGGAGGCGGCGACGGCCACGGAGCGCTACTTCGAGGTGATGGACGCCGAACCCGAGTCCTCCGCGGCCGGGCCGCGGTCCGCCGCGACCGCGGGCAGCCGCGCCCGCCCGCGGGACGGCGAAGGCGGCCTGGTCTTCCACTCCGTCAGCTTCCGCTACCCCGACGCACCCGACGGCTCGGCTCCCGTCCTGCACGGCATCGACCTGCACATCCGCCCCGGCGAATCCCTCGCCCTGGTCGGCGCCACCGGCAGCGGCAAGACGACGCTCACCGCCCTCGTCCCCCGCCTCCACGAGGTCACCGAGGGCCGCATCACCCTCGACGGGACGGACATCAGGGCGATGTCCCGCGAGGAACTGCGCGCCCGCGTCGCCGTGGCCTTCGAGGAACCCACCCTCTTCTCCGCGACGGTGGGAGAGAACGTGCTGATGGGCGGCGGCACCGGCGAGGAGGACCTCGCCCGCGCCCTGGCCGTCGCGCAGGCCGACTTCGCGCACGCGCTGCCCCGGGGCACCGACACCCAGGTCGGCGAGCAGGGCCTCAGCCTCTCCGGCGGCCAGCGCCAGCGCCTCGCCCTGGCCCGCGCCGTCGTCGGCCGCCCGGACTTCCTCGTCCTGGACGACCCCCTCTCCGCACTCGACGTGCACACCGAGGCCGCCGTCGAGGCCGCCCTGCGCCGTGTGCTGGCGGACACCACCGCCCTCATCGTCGCGCACCGCCCCTCCACGGTCCTGCTCGCCGACCGTGTCGCGCTGCTCTCCGGCGGCCGGATCACCGCCGTCGGCACGCACCACGAACTGCTGCGCGGCAACCCCGAGTACGCCCACCTCATGGCCGGTGCCCCGGCAGGGGAACAGGAGGTCCAGCGATGACGGCGGCCGCCACCGCACCGGTCAGGGACGAGGACGACGACCGGACCCCGAAGACGGGGGACCCCTTCGACCACGACCAGCTGCCCGCTCCCCCGGGCGCCACCGGCATCCTGCTGCGTTCCCTGCTCTCGCCCCTGCGGGGCAGGGTCGCCGTCACGGCCGTGCTGCTGCTGCTCCAGCAGGCCGCGGTGCAGGCCGGCCCGCTGCTGGTGGCGTACGCGATCGACCGGGCGGTGCCGGCGTTCCGCGGCGACGACCACGGGCCGCTGATCGCGGTGGCGGTGGCCTACCTGCTGTGCGCGACGGCGTCCGGCACGCTCCAGTACGCGTTCGTCAAGGCCTCAGCCCGGGTCAGCCAGGACGTACTGCTCGACCTGCGCGGCCGGATCTTCCGCCACGCGCAGGAGCTGAGCGTCGACTTCCACGAGCGGTACACCTCGGGCCGCCTCATCTCCCGCTCCACCACCGACGTGGAGTCCCTGCGGGAGCTGCTGGAGGAGGGCCTGCAGGAACTGGTGATGGTCGTCCTCTCGGCCGTCTACATCTCGGTGCTGCTGCTCTGGCTCGACCTGGGTCTCGGTGCCGTGGCGGTGGCGTCGTTCGTGCCGCTGTACCTGCTGGTGCGGTCGTACCGGCGACGGGCCGGACGGGTGTACCGGAAGCGGTCGACGGCCATCGCCGCGGTGATCGTGAAGTTCGTCGAGACGATGAACGGCATCCGCCCGGTGCGCGCCTTCCGCCGGGAGGCGGCGAACGACGCGGAGTTCGCGGTGCTGAACCGCCGGCACGAGCGGACCAACGGTGACGCGCTGCTGGAGATGGCCCGCTATGTGGTCGGCTCCCGGGTCACCGCCAACACCACGGTCGCGCTGATCGTGCTGTGGGGCGCCTACCGTGTGGCGGACGGGTCGCTGGCGCTCGGCGTCCTGGCGGCGGCGGTCCTGTACCTGCGCCGGCTGTACGACCCGATCGACCGGCTCGGCATGTTCCTCAACTCCTACCAGTCGGCGGCGGCCTCCCTGGAGAAGATCGCCGGCCTGCTGGCCCAGACCCCGTCCGTGCCCGAGCCGGTGTCCCCCCGGGAGCTTCCCGGGCGGCGCCCGGGCCTCCCCGGCCGCGAGGTCGTCTTCGACGACGTCCGCTTCGCGTACCGCACCGGCGGCGAGGTGCTGCCCCGCTTCCGCCTCACCCTGCCGGCCGGGCAGACCGTGGCCGTCGTGGGCTCGACCGGAGCGGGCAAGTCGACGCTGGCCAAGCTGCTCGCCCGGTTCTACGACCCCACCGACGGCCGGGTGCTGCTCGACGGCGTGGACCTGGGCGACCTGACGGGACGTGACCTGCGGCGCGAGGTGGTGATGGTGACGCAGGAGGCGTTCCTGTTCTCCGGGACGGTCGCGGAGAACATCGCCATCGGCCGGCCGGACGCCACCCGGGAGGAGATCGAGCGGGCGGCCAAGGAGATCGGCGCGCACGACTTCATCGCCGCCCTCCCCGACGGCTACGACACCGACGTGCGCAAGCGGGGCGGCCGCATCTCGGCCGGCCAGCGCCAGCTCGTCTCCTTCGCCCGCGCGTTGCTGGCCGACCCGGCGGTCCTCATCCTGGACGAGGCGACCAGCTCCCTGGACATCCCCGGCGAGCGGGCGGTGCAGCGGGCCATGGCGACGGTGCTGAAGGGACGCACGGCGGTGGTGATCGCCCACCGCCTGTCGACGGTGGAGATCGCGGACCGGGTCCTGGTGATGGAGCACGGGCGGATCGTCGAGGATGGCAGCCCGGCCGAACTCATCGGCGGCACAGGCAGGTTCGCGGACCTGCACCGGGCGTGGCGGGACAGTCTGGCGTAGGCGGGCGGGCCTGGACGGGGGAGGGTGACCACATGATCGACGCGTACGAGGATCCCGGCACGCCGGACTGCCGCGGCGGTGCCCGCTATCTGTGGTGGCTGGTGCTGCGGCAGCCGGGGCGGTGCGCGGCGGGTGCCGTGTTCGGCAGTGTGTGGATGGTGCTGCTGGCGGCGACGCCGTACGCGATGTCGCGGGCGGTGGACGACGGGCTGACGGCGGGTGACATGGGGGTGCTGGCGCTGTGGACCGGCGCCCTGCTCGGGGTGAACGCCTTCAACGCGTGGCTGAGCATCATGCGGCACCGGATCATGACGCGGGTGCGGATGGACGCCAACTTCCGCACGGTGAAGGTGGTCGTGGGACACACGGTGCGGCTCGGCGCCTCGCTGGAGCGGCGCGCCGGTGCCGGGGAGGTCGTCACCATCGGGGTGGGCGACGTGCAGATGATCGCGCAGTCGCTCACGGCCGTCGGGCCGGGGGTCGGCGCGGTCGTGGCGTACGCGGTGGTGGCGGGGCTGCTGCTGTCGGTGTCGCCGTTGCTGGCGGTGGTGGTGCTGCTGGGGGTGCCGGTCATCGGACTGACCGTGGGGCCGCTGACGGGGCGGCTGCGGGGCACGGAGGCGGAGTACCGGGAGCGGCAGGGGGTGCTGACCGCGCGGATCGGCGACCTCGCCGGCGGGCTGCGGGTGCTCAGCGGGCTCGGCGGCAAGCACCTGGTCTCCGACGCGTTCCACCGGGACTCGGGGCGGCTGCGGGAGCAGGGGTACCGGGTCGGGGCGGTGACCAGCTGGATCCAGGCGCTCTCCGCGGGGCTGCCGGCGCTGTTCCTGGCGGGGGTGACCTGGATCGCGGCGCGGCTGGCCGCGCAGGGCGAGATCACGGTGGGCGAGCTGGTGTCGGTGTACGGCTACGTGGCCGTGCTGGTGTGGCCGGTGATGTTCCTCATCGAGTGCGGCTACCAGCTCAGCCGGGGCGTGGTGGCGGGCAGGCGGGTCGCGGCGCTGTTGCGGCTCGAGCCGCCCGCCGACGCGGCCACCGCCGACCCGCCGGCCGGGCCGTCCGAGCTGCACGACCCGGAGTCGGGGGTGCGGGTGCCGCCGGGCCGGCTGACCGCGCTCGTCTCGGCGCGTCCCGCCGACGCGCTCGCGGTGGTGGACCGCCTCGGCCGGTACGCGCCGTCGGGGGCCACGTGGGGCGGGATCCGGCTGGACGCGATCGCGCTCGCCCGGGTGCGGGAGCGGATCCTGGTCGCCGACCCGGAGGCCGACCTGTTCGCCGGTCCGCTGCGGGAGGTCGTGGCCGGGCCCCGGGACGCGTCCGACGAGGACGTGCTGCGGGCACTGCACGCGGCCGCCGCCGACGACATCGTGCAGGGGCTGCCCGGCGGGCTCTCCTCGGCGGTGTCCGCACAGGGACGGAGTCTGTCCGGCGGGCAGCGGCAGCGCCTGCGAATGGCGCGGGCGCTGCTGGTCGATCCGGAGGTCCTGCTGGCGGTGGAGCCGACCTCGGCGCTCGACGCGCACACCGAGGCCACGGCCGCCGACCGGCTGCGCGCGGCGCGCACGGGCCGTACGACGGTGCTGGTGACCAGCTCGCCGCTGGTCCTCGACCGGGTCGACCGGGTGCTCTTCCTGGCCGACGGCAAGGTGGTGGCGGACGGCAGCCACCGCGAGCTGCTGGACGGCGAGCCGGGCTACCGGGCGCTGGTGGCCAGGGACGCCGAGGAGAACGCCCCCGAGGAGGTACGAGGATGAGCGGGGAGCGGCTTCCCCTCGCCGGGCCCGCCGATGTGCGGCGGGCCGCCGCGGGACTGGTCCGGGCCGACCGGCGGGCCTTCGCGGGCGTCCTGGCCCTCAACGGGCTGGCGGCCCTGGCGGGGCTGGCCGGGCCCTGGCTGCTGGGGCGGATCGTCGACGAGGTGCGCGCCGGGGGCGGGACGGCGGTGGTGGACCGGCTGGCGCCGGTCATCCTGCTGTGCGCCGTCGCGCAGTTGCTGCTGTCCCGCTGGGCCCGCTACGTCGGGCACCGCTTCGGGGAGCGGACACTGGCGCGGGTGCGGGAGCGGTTCGTGGACCGCGCGCTGGCGCTGCCGTCGTCGGTGGTGGAGCGGGCCGGTACGGGGGACCTGACGGCGCGGGGCACGGCGGACGTGACCACGGTGGGGACGACCCTGCGCGACGCGGGGCCCGCGCTCCTGGTCAACGCCGTCCAGGCCCTGTTCCTGATGAGCGCGGTGCTCGTGGTGGATCCGGTGCTGGGTGCTCTCGGGCTGCTCGGGCTGACCCCGATCTGGCTGGTGCTGCGGTGGTACCTGCGGCGGGCCCGTGACGGCTACCTCGCGGAGGGGGCGGCCAACTCGGACGTGGCGGAGATCGTCGCGGCGACGGCGTCGGGCGCCCGCACGGTGGAGGCGTTCCGGCTGGAGGAGCGGCGGGTGCGGGCCAGTCGCGAGGCGCTGGAGGTCTCCCGGCGCACCCGGTTGCACACGCTGTTCCTGCGTTCGGTGTTCTTCCCGGTGGTCGAGCTGTCGTACACCGTGCCGATGGCCGGGGTGCTGCTGCTCGGCGGGTGGCTGCACCAGGGGGGCTCGGTGAGCGTGGGAGCCGTGGTGAGCGTGTCGCTGTACCTGCTCCAGCTGACCGGGCCGCTGGACGAGGTGCTGATGCGGCTGGAGCAACTCCAGTCCGGCGGCGCCTCCTTCGCCCGGGTGGAGGGTCTGGCCCGGGCTCCGCGCGCGGCGGGGCGGGGTGAGGGCCCCGACCCGGCCGGCGACCGCATCGACGCGACGGGGGTGCACTACGCGTACGACGGGGGCGTCGAGGTGCTGCGCGGCGTCGACCTGACGGTGACGCCGGGCGAACGGCTCGCCGTGGTGGGGCCGTCCGGCGCGGGCAAGACGACGCTGAGCCGGCTGCTGGCGGGCGTCGACGCGCCGACGTCGGGCACGGTGACGGTGGGCGGGGTGCCGGTGTCCGCTCTCGACCCGGAGCGGCTGCGCCGGCAGGTGGTGCTGGTCACCCAGGAGCACCACGTCTTCCTCGGGTCGGTGCGCGACAACCTGCGGATCGCCGAGCCGGAGGCGGACGACGCGCAGGTGTGGGCGGCGCTGAGCACGGTGGGCGCGGAGACGTGGGTGCGGGAGCTGCCGGAAGGACTCGACACCGTGCTCGGCGAGGGCGGCCACCCCACCGACGGCTCGCAGGCGCAGCAACTGGCCCTGGCCCGGGTGGTGCTGGCCGATCCGCACACCCTGATCCTCGACGAGGCGACCGCCCTGCTCGACCCGACGACCGCCCGGCACACCGAGCGGGCGCTGGCCGCCGTCCTTCAGGGCCGTACGGTCATCGCCGTCGCCCACCGGCTGCACACCGCGCACGACGCGGACCGGGTGGCGGTGATGCGGGACGGCCGCCTCACCGAACTGGGCACCCACGAGGCCCTCGTGGCGTCCGGCGGGGTGTACGCCTCCCTCTGGCACTCCTGGCACGGAGACCGCAAGGCCGACGTGTCCGCGACTTGACCGTTCGTATACCGAACCTTAACTCCCGGACAACGGACGATTTCCGGCCAATGTATTGACGCGCTCCTGACAGCAACCGCGATCCCCTGCCACTCTTCCCACGGCCGCTCCACAGCAACCCCACAGCTCCACCCCACGGCTCCACCCCACCGCTGGGCGGCGGCCACGGCTCAGAGCACCTCGCACTTCCGTTCTGCCCGGACGGCTCACCCGCCGGCCGGTCTCCCCAGGCCGCGCGACCCGCGGCCACGCAGAAGGAGTCAGCGTTGAGAACCAGGTCGTCCCACAGACGCACCCCCCACACCACGCACCGCCGTGCCGCCGCCGTCGCCCTCGCCGGGGTGGCCGCGCTGATCGCCACGGCCGTGCAGTCCGGCTCCGCCACCGCCGCCCCGGAGCGGGCACCGGCGGCCGAGAGCAAGGCGAAGCCGGGCTCGGAGTCGGTCAGGCTCACCCCCGCCGAGCGCGCCGCGCTGCTCCGCGAGGCCGACGCCGCCAAGGCACGGACCGCGAAGGACCTCGGCCTGGGCGCCAAGGAGAAGCTCGTCGTCCGTGACGTCCTCAAGGACCGCGACGGCACCGTGCACGTGCGCTACGAGCGCACCTACGACGGCCTTCCCGTCCTCGGCGGCGACCTGGTCGTCCAGGGCGACGCGGCCGGCCGGGCCGAGTCCGTCGTCAAGGCCACCCGCGCCGCGGTGAAGCCCGCGACCACCACCGCCACGGTGCCGGCCGCGAAGGCCGAGCAGCAGGCGCTGTCCGCGGCGAAGGCCGAGAAGGCCGAGAGCCCGGACGTCGACCGCGCCCCCCGCAAGGTGATCTGGGCGGCCGGCGGCAGCCCGGTCGTGGCGTACGAGACGGTCGTCGGCGGGCTCCAGCACGACGGCACCCCGCAGGAGCTGCACGTCGTCACCGACGCCACCACGGGCGAGAAGCTGTACGAGTGGCAGGCCGTCCACAACGGGACCGGCCACACCGTCTACAGCGGCACCGTCGACCTGACCACCACGCAGTCCGGGTCGACGTACAACCTCACCGACGGCGCGCGCGGCGGACACAAGACGTACAACCTCAACCGCGGCACCTCGGGCACCGGCACCCTGTTCTCCGGCTCCGACGACGTGTGGGGCAACGGCACCCCGTCCAACCTGGAGTCGGCCGCCGCCGACGCCCACTACGGGGCCGCCCTGACCTGGGACTACTACAAGAACGTGCACGGCCGCAGCGGCATCCGCGGTGACGGCGTGGGCGCCTACTCCCGGGTCCACTACGGCAACAACTACGTCAACGCCTTCTGGTCCGACAGCTGCTTCTGCATGACCTACGGCGACGGCTCGGGCAACGCCAACCCGCTGACCTCGATCGACGTGGCCGCGCACGAGATGACCCACGGCCTCACCTCGAACACCGCGGGCCTGATCTACAGCGGCGAGTCCGGCGGCCTGAACGAGGCGACCAGCGACATCTTCGGCGCGACCGTCGAGTTCTACGCCAACAACTCCTCCGACGTCGGTGACTACCTCATCGGCGAGGAGATCGACATCAACGGCGACGGCACCCCGCTGCGCTACATGGACAAGCCCAGCAAGGACGGCGCGTCCAAGGACTACTGGTACTCGGGCATCGGCAGCGTCGACGTCCACTACTCGTCCGGCCCCGCCAACCACTTCTTCTACCTGCTGAGCGAGGGCAGCGGCACCAAGACCATCAACGGTGTCACCTACAACTCGGCCACCTCCGACGGCCTCCCGGTCACCGGCATCGGCCGCGCCAAGGCGGAGAAGATCTGGTTCCGCGCGCTCACCACGAAGTTCACCTCCACCACCAACTACGCGGGCGCCCGCACCGGCACCCTGGCGGCCGCCGGTGAGCTGTACGGCACGACCAGCGCCGAGTACAAGGCCGTGCAGGACGCCTGGGCGGGCGTCAGCGTCGGCTCACGCCCCGGTGACGGCGGCGGTGGCGGTACGTCCTTCGAGAACACCGCCGACGTGTCGATCCCGGACTACGGCTCCGCGGTGACGTCCTCCGTCACCGTCACCGGACGGACGGGCAACGCGCCGTCCAACCTCCAGGTCGCGGTCGACATCGTGCACACCTACAGCGGTGACCTGATCGTCGACCTGGTCGCCCCGGACGGCACGGTGTACAACCTGCGCAACCGCACCGGCGGCTCCGCGGACAACATCAGCCAGACCTTCACGGTCAACGCCTCCGCCGAGACCGCCAACGGCACCTGGCAGCTGCGCGTGCAGGACCGGGCACGCTACGACACCGGCTACATCAACAGCTGGAAGCTCACCTTCCCGTAAACCGGGGACGCGTCACACGAGCGGCGCCCCGCCTTTCTCCACGGCGTGGGCGCCGCCCTACTCTTGGGTCCCATGTCTTCGGCGGACTTCACCTACGACCACGTCGGCGCGACCCGGGATCCCGGTTTCTGCCCTCCCGGCTTCCACCCCCTGCGGGTGCGCACCCGCCTAGGCGAGGGGGAAGCGGTCTTCCGGCAGGCCGCGCAGGCGCTGCTCACCTGGGAGCTGCACCGGGAGCTCGGCGTCGGCATCGAGACCGGCGCCGACCGGGCGGCCCCCGGCGTCGACGTCACCGTCACCCTCGCCGGAGTGGTCAGGGCGCCGTGCCGGGTGGTGTGGACGGTGGAGGAGTACCGCAGGGCGGGCTGGGCGTACGGCACCCTGGCCGGCCACCCGGAAAGCGGCGAGGAGGCCTTCGTGGTGGACCGCACCGGCGACGGGACGGTGTGGCTGACCGTCTCGGCGTTCAGCAGGCCGGCCCGCTGGTACTCCCGCGCGGGCGGCCCGGCCACCCGCGGCCTCCAGCACGCCTACGCCCGCCGCTGCGGCAAGGTCCTCCGCCGCCTCGCCACCCAAGGCCTCGAAGAGTCCTGACCCCGAACCCGCCGTCAGCCGCCCCTCGTCCCCCGACCCCAGCCCGCGGGCAGTCACCCGCCACCCTCCCACCCCCCAGCCCGCGGGCAGTCACCCGCCACCCCTCCCACCCCCCAGCTAGCCTGCGGGCAGCCGCCCCTCACCCCTCCCCACCCCCTAGCCTGCGGGCAGCCGCCCCTCACCCCTCCCCACCCCTAGCCTGCGGGCAGTCGTGCCGCTGGGGCGGCACGGGTGGGCGCAGGCGGCACCCAGCGCACCCACCCGCACCCACACCCACCCTCACCGCATCAACAACCCCGCCCCCTCCACCACGTCCTCCGACGGCACCGCCAGCAACCCCAGCTCCGCCCCCGAAGCCAGCAGCCGATGACTCGGCAGAATCCGCACCGTGTACCCGAACGGCCCCGTACGGTCGAGCGTCAGCGGCCCCTCGTACACCCAGCGCCCCTCCTCGTCCGCCGCCCCCACCGGCTTGAGCGGCACAGCCGCCGCGCCGGCGATCCGGTCCTCCTCGTCCACCCGCCCGGACACCGCCTGCACCTCGACGTCCTCCGGCTTCAGCCCGCCGAGCGCCACCCGCACCCGCAGCCCGAGCGTGCTCCCGAGCTCCGCCATGGCCGTCGTCACGGTCGTCTCGACGTGGTCGACGGCCACCCCGTGCCAGCCGGCCCGCACCTTCGCCTTCCACCCGGCCAGCGCCCGCGCGGACTCCGGGTCCATCGCACGGTGAGCGTGGGCCGCGGGCGCGTACAGCCGCTCGACGTACTCCCGGACCATGCGACCGGCCAGCACCTTCGGGCCCAGCAGGCTCAGCGTCCGCCGCACCATCTCGATCCAGCGGTCCGGCAGCCCGCTGCGTCCGCGCTCGTAGAAGGACCGCGTCACCCGCTGCTCCAGCAGGTCGTACAGCGCCGCGGCCTCTATGTCGTCGCGCCGCTCCGGATCCTCCCCCCCTGCCGGAAGCGTGGAGGTGCCCCCTTCCGCGCCGTCCGCGGTGGGGATGGCCCAGCCGAAGTCGGGCTGGAACCACTCGTCCCACCAGCCGTCCAGCACCGACAGGTTGAGGCAGCCGTTCAGCGCGGCCTTCATGCCGCTGGTGCCGCACGCCTCCAGCGGCCTGAGCGGGTTGTTCAGCCAGATGTCGCAGCCGGGGTAGAGCTTCTGCGCCATGGCCATGCCGTAGTCGGGCAGGAACACGATCCGGTGGCGCACGCGCGGATCGTCGGCGAAGCGGACCAGTTCCTGGATGAGCCGCTTGCCGCCGTCGTCCGCCGGGTGCGCCTTGCCGGCGATGACGATCTGCACCGGCCGCTCGGGGTGCAGCAGCAGGTCCGTCAGCCGGTCCCGGTCGCGCAGCATCAGCGTCAGCCGCTTGTACGACGGGACGCGCCGGGCGAACCCGATGGTGAGCACGTCCGGGTCGAGCACCCCGTCGATCCAGCCCAGTTCGGCGGTCCCGGCGCCGCGCTGCCGCCAGGAGGCGCGCAGCCGTTCGCGGACCTCCAGCACCAGCAGTTCCCGCAGGGAGCGGCGCAGCTCCCAGATGTCCTCGTCGGGGATGTCCGCGACGGAGTCCCAGCGGTCGGAGTCGCCGATGCTCAGCGCCTCCTCGGCGCGCTGGGTGCCGATCCGGCGGGCGCCGAGCCGGAAGACCTCGGGGGCGACCCAGGTGGGCGCGTGCACCCCGTTGGTCACGGAGGTGATGGGCACCTCCTCGGGGTCGAAGCCGGGCCACAGGCCGGAGAACATCTCCCGGCTGACCTGGCCGTGCAGCAGGGACACCCCGTTGGCGCGCTGGGCCAGCCGCAGCCCCATCACGGCCATGTTGAACAGGTCGGGCTCGCCGCCCGGGTAGGTCTCCCTGCCGAGCCTGAGGATGCGGTCGGCCTCCATGCCGGGCAGTTCGGCGTGCGGGCCGAAGTGCCGGGCGACCAGCTCGCGGTCGAAGCGGTCGATGCCGGCCGGGACGGGCGTGTGGGTGGTGAACACGGTCCCGGCGCGGACCGCCTCGAGTGCGGCGTCGAAGTCCAGCCCGCCGGCGCACAGTTCGGCGATGCGTTCCAGGCCGAGGAAGCCGGCGTGGCCCTCGTTGGTGTGGAACACCTCGGGTTCGGGGTGCCCGGTGAGCCGGCAGTACGTGCGGACCGCGCGGACACCTCCTATGCCGAGCAGCATCTCCTGGAGCAGCCGGTGCTCGCTGCCGCCGCCGTAGAGCCGGTCGGTCACCCCGCGCTCGCCGAGGTCGTTCTCCTCGACGTCGGAGTCCAGCAGCAGCAGCGGGATCCTGCCCACCTGGGCCAGCCAGATCCGGGCGTGCAGGGAGCGGTCGCCCGGGAGGGCGAGGGTGATCCGGGCGGCGGTGCCGTCGGGCTCCTTGAGCTGGTCCAGGGGCAGCTCGTTGGGGTCGAGGACGGGGTAGTGCTCCTGCTGCCAGCCGTCCCGGGACAGGGACTGGCGGAAGTAGCCGTGCCGGTAGAGCAGCCCGACGCCGATGAGGGGGGCGCCGAGGTCGCTGGCGGCCTTGAGATGGTCGCCGGCCAGGATGCCGAGACCGCCGGAGTACTGCGGCAGCGCGGCCGTGATGCCGAACTCCGGGGAGAAGTAGGCGACGGCGGCGGGCAGCCGGCCGGGCTGCGCCTGGTACCAGCGGTCGCCGGTCATGTAGGAGCGCAGGTCGTCCGCGACCGTGTCGAGGCGGTTCAGGAAGTCGCGGTCCCCGGCCAGTTCGGTGAGCCGCTCGGTCGCCGTGCTGCCGAGCAGCCGCAGGGGGTCGCCGCCGGTGGCGGCCCAGCGCTCGGGGTCGACGGAGCGGAACAGGTCGCGGGTCCCGGCGTGCCAGGACCAGCGCAGATTGCGGGCCAGCTCGCTCAGGGGCCGGAGGGGTTCGGGGAGCACGGGTCGGACGGTGAATCGACGGATCGCCTTCACAAGCCACCTCGGCGCGTTCGTGAGAGACGCGGTGTGCGTCCGGGCATCGCCACCGACAGTACCGGCGCGGGCACGGTCCGCGCGGGAGGCCGGAGGGACACGGGTACCTCCTCAGCACTGTCCAAACGATTCACCTCCGGCGGACATGGCCGATTCCGCCCTCATGGGTGCCCTTGTCGCGCTTCGCCCCGCACCGTGCGCCGTCCTCCCCCGCCTCCGGCGTCACGCAACGGTCGCCGCAGGCAACGAGGAGGGGCCGCCGTCCGGTACCCGCCGACGGGAACGGGCGGGACCGTCACCGTCCGCGCGGACGGCCGGCAGGGCAAGAATCCGGCCTTTTCCCACCGCGGTCCGCGCCGGATTCGTGCGGTCCGGGGGCGGCGATCACCTCGGTGCGGTTCCGGGCGCCACCGCGCGCGCCGCCCGCTCCGGTACGGCGACGGCACGCCCGCCCCGCACCGGCGCCCCACCTCGCCGCGCACCGTCGGCCGACCCCGGGCCAGGAGGCGAAAGCGCTGCTCAGGGAGGCGCCGACCGGGAAGGCGCCGGGGTGCGGGCCCGTCTCGCGGGACCGGCTCCTGCGGGCCCCGCCCCCGTGACGGTGCCCGCGCGCACACCTCGCGCCGGTGATCCCTGCGTGACCCTCGCGCCAGTGGGAACGAGCCCACGATGGGCCCGTCGGGCACCGCCTCCGACCCGTGCGGACGAGGCCGGTCTTGTGTGTCGACATACGCGTGAGTAGTTAACAAAGTGCCGGATTGCCCACCCGAACAGTGTGGGAAGGCTCCTGCGGGTACACCCCACAGAGACCCCGCAGGACCCACCTCCCCACAGTCATCAGCCCACCGACGTTGACGCGGACAGGAGCGGTCATGCCCGCCAAGCACCACTCGTCCTCACCCCCGGCGCACGGCGCCCCGGCACCCGTGGAGACAGCCGCCGGTACGTCCCCCGGCCGCCGTGCCGGGACCGGTCCCCCACCCGTCACCGCCCCGGCCCCCGCACCACCGTCCGGAGCCGCTCCGGCGACCGCCGTGGGACGGATACCCGTGCTGGACGTCCGCCCGATGGTCCGGCAGGGGCGCCGCCCGGCCAAGGCCGTCACCGGCGAGTCGTTCGAGATCTCGGCCACGGTGTTCCGGGAGGGGCACGACGCGGTGGCCGCCAACGTGGTGCTGAAGGATCCCGAGGGGCGTCCGGGGCCGTTCACGCCGATGCGGGAGCTGGCGCCGGGCACGGACCGGTGGGGGGCGACCGTCACCGCCGGCGAGCCCGGAGCGTGGACGTACACCGTGGAGGCATGGAGCGACCCGGTCACCACCTGGCGCCACCACGCACGCATCAAGATCCCGGCGGGCATGGACACGGAGGTCGTCCTGGAGGAGGGCGCCCGGCTGCACGAACGGGCCGCGGCCGCCGTGCCCGACCCCGCGTCGTCAGACGTGCTGCTCGCGGCCGTGGGAGCGCTGCGGGACGAGAGCCGTCCGGCGGCGTCCCGGCTGGCGGCGGCGTTGACGCCGGAGGTGGAGGCGGTGCTGGCGGGGTATCCGCTGCGGGAGCTGGTCACCAGCAGTGACCCGCTGCCGCTG
>NZ_JBVIYR010000008.1:222990-417328 GCF_055592385.1 Streptomyces sp. NPDC041124 | reverse complement strand
CTGGCGTTGACTTTTGGCACGCTGTTGAGTTCTCAAGGAACGGACGCTTCCTTTGTACTCACCCTCTCGGGCTTTCCTCCGGGCGCTTCCCTTCGTTGTTTCCAACTCTATCAGCGTTTTCCCGACCCTCTGACCACCGTTCTGCAGACATACAGAAAGCGACCCGAGATAGGATCTGACAGTTGGATTGCTGCCGAGTGAGGACACTGTCCGCGTCGCTCATCCCCAAGCAGGAGTACGACTCTACACGGGGTCGCGGAGTACGTGCAAATCGATTAGGGTGGTGGTCTAGACCTCTTGTCCAGACCGCAGACCCGGAGCTGTCCCCCGGAACCGGTACGTCATATGACATACGCTGCTGAACAGTGCGCCGGAGACAGACAGTGACGGCACTCGTACAGATCCACTTCTTGGGAGGCTTCCCATGACCACCGTGACGTCCCCGCTCGCAGGGCGGGCCATCGGACTGGCGTCCGTGCCCGATCCCGTCTTCTCCGGGGCCATGGTCGGCCCGGGTACGGCGATCGACCCCGTACGGGAGCCCTCCGAGGCCGTGTCCCCCGTCGATGGTGTCATCGTCTCTCTGCACCCGCACGCGTTCGTCGTCGTCGACGAGAGTGGACACGGTGTCCTCACCCACCTCGGCATCGACACGGTGCAGCTGAACGGTGAGGGGTTCGAGCTGCTCGTCAACAAGGGGGACACCGTGGCCCGCGGTCAGAGCATCGTGCGCTGGGACCCGGCCGCCGTCGAGGCCGCGGGCAAGTCACCGGTGTGTCCGGTGGTGGCACTGGAGGCCACGGCGGACGCTCTCTCCGATCTTCGTGACAGCGGCGACGTGAAAGCCGGTGACACTCTCTTCCTCTGGAAGTGAGCCGGCGCCGTCCCCGACGGCCACCAGGACAACCAACGCGGCGGATCGTCCCGCCGCACTAGCGGAGACGGGTGAGATGGAGACAACGCTGCGAGGCGTCGGTGTCAGTCACGGTGTGGCGATCGGCGAGGTCCGGCACATGGGTACGGCCGTGCTCGAGCCGCCGGCCAAGCAGATCCCCCCGCAGGACGCGGAGCGCGAACAGGGCCGCGCCCGCCAGGCCGTGGAGGCCGTCGCCGCGGATCTGACGGCCCGCGGAAACCTCGCCGGGGGCGAGGCCCAAGCGGTGCTCGAGGCCCAGGCCCTGATGGCCCAGGACCCCGAACTGCTGGCCGACGTGGAACGCCGGATCGCCGTCGGCAGCACCGCCGAGCGCGCCGTGTACGACGCCTTCGCCTCGTACCGCGAGTTGCTGGCGAACGCCGGGGAGTATCTGGCGGGCCGCGTGGCCGACCTCGACGACGTGCGGAACCGCATCGTCGCGCGGCTGCTCGGGGTGCCGATGCCCGGGGTGCCGGACAGCGACGAGCCGTACGTGCTGGTGGCCCGTGACCTCGCGCCCGCGGACACGGCGCTGCTCGACCCCACCCTGGTCCTCGGTTTCGTCACCGAGGAGGGCGGGCCCACCAGTCACAGCGCCATCCTGGCCCGCGCCCTCGGCGTCCCGGCCGTGGTCGCGCTGCCGGGTGCCGGTGAGGTCGCCGAAGGGACGCTGATAGCGGTCGACGGCAGCACCGGCGAGGTCTTCCTCAACCCCGGCGCCGAGAAGAGGGCGCAGCTCGAAGCCGCAGCGGCCGAGCGCAAGGCGGCGCTCGCGGCGTCGACCGGACCCGGCGCGACCGCCGACGGTCACGCGATGCCGCTGCTGGCCAACATCGGCGGACCGGCCGATGTCGCGGCGGCCGTGGAGGCCGGAGCGGAGGGCGTCGGTCTGTTCCGTACCGAGTTCCTGTTCCTGGACGACAGCAAGAACGCTCCCACGGAGGAGAAGCAGGTCACGGCGTACCGTCAGGTCCTCGAGGCGTTCCCCGAGGGCCGGGTCGTGGTGCGCGTGCTGGACGCGGGCGCGGACAAGCCGCTGGACTTCCTCACTCCGGCCGACGAGCCGAACCCGGCGCTGGGCGTGCGCGGCCTGCGGACGCTCCTGGACCACCCCGCGGTCCTGCGCACCCAGCTGACGGCGCTGGCCAAAGCCGCGGAGGGGCTGCCCGTCCACCTCGAGGTGATGGCCCCGATGGTGGCGGACCGTGCCGACGCCAAGGCCTTCGCGGACGCGTGCCGGGAGGCCGGGCTGCGGGCGAAGTTCGGCGCGATGGTCGAGATCCCGTCGGCGGCGCTGCGGGCGCGCTCGGTCCTGCAGGAGGTGGAGTTCCTGTCGCTGGGCACGAACGACCTCGCGCAGTACACGTTCGCGGCGGACCGTCAGGTGGGTGCCGTCTCCCGGCTCCAGGACCCCTGGCAGCCCGCGCTGCTCGACCTGGTGGCGCTGTCCGCCGAGGCGGCCAAGGCCGAGGGCAAGAGCTGCGGTGTCTGCGGCGAGGCCGCCTCCGACCCGCTGCTCGCGTGCGTGCTGACCGGTCTGGGTGTCACCTCCCTCTCCATGGGTGCGGCGTCCATTCCGTATGTGCGGGCGTCGCTGGCGAAGTTCACACTGGCGCAGTGCGAGCGGGCCGCGGCGGCGGCCCGGGCGGCCGACAGCGCCGAGGACGCCCGCAACGCCGCCCAGGCGGTGCTGTCCGGCGAGTAGCCGGACCGCGACACGTCGCCCGAAGGGCGCTCCACCTGAGGTGGGGCGCCCCTTCTGTTGCCGCGGTCAGTGGCGGTGGACCGCGCCGGGGCCGTCCTCCTCCCCCAGTTCCGGTGCCTCGCAGTAGTCGACGTCGGACTCCGGGGCGATGAGGTCCCCTGAGTCGGCGTCGGTGCAGTAGGCGTCGAACACCTCTCCGGCGGTGAGGGCCTCCAGACGGTGGGCGCGCAGGCGCCAGCCGTGGACGCGGTCGGGGGCGCCCGGCTTGCTGATCCTCATGACCAGTCCGCCGGGACCGGCGGTGGCGAGGCCGACGGCCAGGACGGTGGTGAACTCGAGGGCCTCGGACCCGTGGGCGTCGGTGCGGCCGGCGATGTCGTCGGTGTGCAGGGCGGCGACGAGGGTTTCGGGCGGCCCGGAGACACTGCACACGAGGTGGCGTTCGCCCGGCGGCGCCGTGTCCAGGATCCGCACGAGGAGTCGCGAGGCGCGGGCGAAGGCGGCGCGGCCCAGGTCCTCGCCGCAGGAGGCGCAGGGCCCGAGGCGGGCGAGGAGCGTGGTCGCGTACTCCCAGGTCGCCTGGCGGACGGCCTCGTCGACGAGAGCGGGCAGGAGGTCGGTCAGCGGCCGGCCGTCGTAGGGGACGGCCGGTCCGGTGGAGGCGAGCTCGGCCGTGAACCGGGAACGGCTGGTGTGGCTGTCGGGGTCGAGGCCCGTGCTCGCGCAGAACTCGGCGTAGTCCGCGGGGTCGAAGAGCGTGACGGTGGTGTGGCTGCCCTGCCGTGCACGTGTCCTGAGCAGGGCCTCCAGGTGTTTGAGGTAGGTGGTGTGGTCGTCGAAGGCGAAGCTGGTGTAGCGCCGCATGGCACGGAAGTCGTGCTCGTCGGTCAGCACGCCGATGGTGCCGACGATCTCGCGGCCGAGGACGCGTCGCAGGGTGCGGTGGTCGGTGTACGTCATGTCTCCCCCTCTGACAGTCGATCAATGCTCACTCAACGTAACCGGCGGCACTGACAACGGGGTGGGAGGAGACGACGGCGTACCCGGAGGGTGACCGGTCCGGGCGGTTCAGGCGCGCTTGCGGGCGAGTTCCTCGTAGAAGGCGAGGAGGCCGAGGTCGTCGATGGATCCGGGGTTGACCGCCTTGTCCATGGGTGTGCCCTGGAGGAGGCGCTTGACGGGGACCTCGATGCGTTTGCCGGTGAGGGTGTGCGGCACTCCGGGCACCTCGATGACCTCGTCGGGGACGTGGCGCGGTGAGAGCTGCTCGCGGATGGTCCGCTTGATGCGGTGCAGGAGGTCGTCGTCCAGGGTGGCGCCGGGGACCAGGTGGACGAAGAGGGGCATCCAGTAGCCGCCGTCGGGCTGTTCGACGCCGATGACGAGGGATTCCCTGATCTCGGGGAGTCGCTCCACGGCTTCGTAGATGTCGGCCGAGCCCATGCGGACTCCC
Source organism: Streptomyces sp. NPDC041124 (assembly GCF_055592385.1). NCBI lineage: Bacteria > Bacillati > Actinomycetota > Actinomycetes > Kitasatosporales > Streptomycetaceae > Streptomyces > Streptomyces sp. NPDC041124. The sequence goes on along the minus strand of NZ_JBVIYR010000008.1, from coordinate 413,254 downwards.
TGGCGGTTGAGCGTGGAGTCGGAGCGGCCGTGGATGACGACCGATCCCCTCGAGGTGAGGGTGATCCAGTCGCCGTGGCGCCAGACGCCGGGGTAGGTGTCGAAGTAGCTGTCGTGGTAGCGGCTGCCGTCGGGGTCGTTCCAGAAGCGGATCGGCATGGACGGCATCGGGTTGGTGACGACCAGTTCGCCGACCTCGTCTGTCAGGGGCTCCCCGCTGGGGTCCCAGGACCGCAGGTCGGTGCCCAGGCCGGGGGCCTGGAGCTCGCCGACGTGGACGGGCAGGGTGGGTACGGCGCCCGCGAAGCAGGAGCACACGTCCGTGCCACCGCTGACGGAGGCGATCCAGAGGTCGTCGCGGACCTCGTCGTGCAGCCAGCGGAAGCCGTCGGGGGGCAGGGGCGAGCCGGTGGTCGCCACGCACGCGACCGTGGAGAGGTCGAAGTCCCGCGAGGGGTGGACGCCGGCCTTGCGGCAGGCCATGACGTACGCGGCGGAGGTGCCGTAGAGGGTCGCTCCGGTGCGTTCCGCGATGCGCCACTGGGCGCCGGTGTCGGGGTAGCCGGGACTGCCGTCGTACAGGACGATCGTCGTTCCGGTCAGGAGGCCGGAGACGAGGAAGTTCCACATCATCCAGCCGGTCGAGGTGTACCAGAAGAAGCGGTCCTCGGGTCCCAGGTCGCAGTGGAGTCCGAGTTGCTTGAGGTGTTCGACGAGGATGCCGCCCTGGGACTGGACGATCGCCTTGGGCAGTCCGGTGGTGCCGGAGGAGTAGAGCACCCACAGCGGGTGGTCGAAGGGGACCTGTTCGAAGACGGGTTCGGTGTCCGCGGAGGTGAGGGCGGACCACTCGTGGGCTCCGTCGGGGGCCTCGGTGCCGAGCAGGGGGATGTGCACGACGGCACGGACGGTCGGCAGTTCGCGGCGGAGTTCGGCGACCACGTCGCGGCGGTCGTGTTCCTTGCCTCCGTAGCGGTAGCCGTCGACGGTGAACAGGACGACGGGTTCGACCTGCTGGAAGCGGTCGAGGACGCTGCGGGCGCCGAAGTCGGGGGCGCAGGAGGTCCAGACGCCGCCCACGGCCGCCGTGGCGAGGAGGGCGACGACCGCCTGCGGGATGTTCGGGAGGTAGCCGCTGACGCGGTCGCCGGGCCGGACGCCCAGGGTGCGCAGCTCGGCGGCGAGGGAGCCGACCTGGCGGCGCAGCTCGGCCCAGGTGACGGGGGTCGGATCGTGGGTCTCGTCCACGTACAGCAGGGCGGGTTGGTCCGCGCGGGACCCGGTGGCGCGCAGGGCGTGCTCGGCGTAGTTCAGGGTGGCCCCGGGGAACCACTGGGCGCCGGGCATGGAGCGGTCGCCCAGGACGCGCGCGTACGGCGTCGAGAAGCGGACGTCGAACCACTCCGTGACGGCCTTCCAGAAGGTTTCCAGCTCGTCGACGGACCATCGGTGGAGTGCCGCGTAGCCGCCTTCGGCGGGCGCGTCGTGGTGTTCGGCGGCCCATGCCTGGAACGCGGTGATCCGTGCTCGGGCGATACGTTCCGGATCCGGCTGCCAGAGCGGCTGGGGGTTCTCGGTCGACATGGGGGCTCCCGGACTGTGCGCGTCGTGTGCGTCCTGCGCGCACGGGCTGGGGTGTGCGCGTGACGCGGCTGACAGGGACGATGCCATGTGATCGACTTCCGCACCAGGGTGTCCCCCACATAGTCCGAGTCGTGACGATGTGGTCCGATCATGGGTGAACGGGAGTTGAACGACGCCCTCGACGGGCGCGATCGATGACAGGGTGAGCACCATGGACGGTCGTGACCTGGTGCGTTCGGTGGAGTCGGTCGGTTCGGCGGGGGCGGCTCCGGGACTGCGTGCCGTGCGGGCGGCGTGGCGCAGGTGGCGGGCGGACGCCGGCGGACTGCCGCCGCGGGTGCCGGTGCGGGCGCGGGTGCCGGGAACCGTGCGGGAGGTGGAGCCGGGGCCCGGTGGCGGTCTGATCGGATTCAGCCGTTCGGAGCTGCGGATCTTCGTCGCGGTGAACGGGGCCGTCTTCTGGGGCTGGGACGGTGCCGCTCCTGAACCGTCGTACGCGCTGGCCGGCCGCTGCCCCGAGCCGGATCCGCGGGCCGTGCTGGAGCCGCACAAGGACGGTGGCTGGCGTGTGGTGGCCGAACGTGTGACGGTCGTGGTCTCCCGGCACGGCGCGGTGGAGGTGCTCACCCCCGGAGGGGTGACGCTGCGGCGTGATCTGCCGCCGCGGTGGTGGGAACCGGTGGGCGGTGGCAGCGCGCGGTGGATGCAGCGGTCGGAGGTGCCGGCGGACGCCCGGTTCTTCGGTCTCGGGGGGCGTGTGCCGGGTCCCCGGCTGCGGGACGGTACGTACCGGCTGTGGAACACCGGTCGCGGCCGTGCCTCGGAGTGTGCCGGTGATGCGGGGTCCGTCGCCATGCCGACGCAGATGGTGGTGGCCGACGCGGGCACCCATCTGGTGTTCCACGACAGTCCGTGGGAGGGCGCGGTGACGCTGCGGGAGGGCGAGGAGGGGGCCGGTTCGGGGCACGACAGGGCCGGGACGAGCGAGCTGTGGATGGACGGCGGCCCGGTCCGGTGCTGGGTGATGGTGGGTACTCCCGCGCGGGTGCTGCTGGCCTGGGCGTCCCTCACCGGTGCGCCGGCGCTGCCGCCCGCGTGGGCGCTCGGTCATCATCACGCGCGGTGGGGCGGCGGCGGTGAGGAGGAGGTGCGGAGGGTGGTGGCGGGTCACCGGGAGCACGGGCTGCCGCTGGACGCCGTGCACCTCGGCGCCGGCTACCCCGACTCCGGGGAGGTGTTCACCGTCGACGGGGAACGGTTCCCGAAGCTGCCGGTCCTCGCGGACGAGCTGCGACGCGAGGGAATCAGACTGGTGTCGGTCGTCGCTCCCGGTGTCGGAGCGGCGCCGGGTGGTCCGGTGTACGGGTTGTGCAGGGCGAGGGCCGCGTACGAAGGTCTGCGGACGGGGCTGCCCGGGGAGCGGCCGTTCGTCCTGTCGGGCTCCGGGTGGGCCGGTATGCAGCGGTACGCGGGAGCGTGGGCGGGCGGGGCGGAAGCGGGCTGGCCGGAGCTGCGGGCATCGCTGGCCCTGGTGCTGGGGCTGGGACTGTGCGGGGTGCCGTACTCCGGTCCGGACGTCGGCGGGGTGCGGTCGCCCGAGCTGTATCTGCGCCGGCTTCAGCTGGCGGCGTATCTGCCGTTGTTCCGCACGTACGCCGGTCCGGGTGCGGGGGGCGGGCAGGCGTGGGAGTTCGGTGCGGAGGTGCTGCGGCACGCGCGTGCGGCGCTCGTGGAACGCCGGCGGCTGCTGCCGTACTTCATGACGCTGGCGCATCTGTCCCGGCGGACCGGGGCGCCTTATGTGCGGCCGTTGTGGTGGGCGGCACCGGAGGAGCGTGCGCTGCGCGACTGCGAGGACGCGTTCCTGCTCGGCGACGGCCTGCTGGTGGCACCGGTGCTCGGTCCGGGGGTGGACCGGCGGCCCGTCCGGCTGCCGCGCGGCCGGTGGTACGACACGGCGACGGGCCGGGCGTATCAGGGTCCGGGGCGCGTGCTGGTCGACGCGCCCCTGGGGCGGATCCCGGTGCTGGCACGCGCGGGCGCCGTCCTCCCGGTGCGGGGGGACGACGGGGGGACGGAACTCGAGGTGTGGGCGCCGGCGCGGGGGCGGATCGGGGGCGGGCTGTTCGTGCCGGACGCCGGCGACGGGTGGGAGGAGCCGGAGGTCGAGCGGTACACGGTCCGGTGGTCGGGCGCGGGGGTCGTCGTCGAGCGGGAGGGCGCGGACGGTGCGGGTGGACCGGGCCGCCCGGTGCGGGTCCGCGGGCTGGAAACCGGCGGGGGTCAGATGTAGCGGCCCTCGAACCAGGCGCGCACGGCCAGGGTGTGCAGGGGGAAGGCGAGTTCCTCGGGGCGGCGGAGCAGGTGCCGGCCCTCGGTCTCGTCGGTGGGGGCGGAGGGCGGCAGGTCGTCGGCGGGCCGTTCGGGCAGGAGTCCGAAGAGCAGCAGGTGTCCGTCGGGTGAGCTCATGGCGTCGGCGAGGCGGACGTCGCGGCTCGCCGCCTCGATACCGGTCTCCTCCTGGAGTTCCCGGACGACGGCCTGGCGCCAGTCCTCCCGGTGGTCGATGAACCCGCCGGGCAGGGCCGTGCCGCCCCGTGCGGGGGCGATGGCCCGGGTGATGACGACCAGGGCGGTGCCGTGGGTGTCGTAGACGGGCTGGAGGGCCACCGCGACCGGGAGGGGGTTGCGGTAGGCGACGGTGCCGCAGGCGGGGCAGGTGCGGGGCCAGCCGGAGACGCCCTCCCCGTAGGGGGCGCCGCAGCTCGAACAGTGGGAGTCCGGCGTGGAGTTGGGGACGGGGGCAAGGGTTTCGGACACGCGCGGGACTGTATCCGATCGGGGTGGGGGCGTCTCCGGCAGGTGGGTCAGTGGCGGCCGGTGAGGGAGCTGCGGGACACCGGGAAGTCGAAGTAGGTGTCGGGGTGGGTCTCGGGCTTGAAGGTGTAGTGCCACCACTCCTCGGCGAGGTTCACGAATCCGCGGCCCTCCAGGGTGTTCTTGAGCAGCAGCCGGTTGGCGCGCTGTTCGCCGCGGATGCGCGGGTCGAGGGTGTGGCTGAGGGTGTCGAAGCAGTCGTAGCCGGTGCCCATGTCCACGGAACTGTCGGGGGACCGCTCGTCCTTGGGGGCGAAACAGGGCGCCGGGGGCTGTCCGGGGCGGTGGGGGCGGGCCGGCCGGGCGGGGAGCTTCACGAGGGTGAGGTCCACCGTGGAGCCGCGGCTGTGGCCGGACTTCTCCGCGATGTAGCCGTCGGCGAACAGCCGGCTCTTGTCGACGTTCGGGTAGAACTCGGCCTTCGTCCTGACGTCGTCGAGGTCCTCGGCCCAGCGCACGAAGTGGTTCACCGCGCGTTGGGGCCGGTAGCAGTCGTACACCTTGAGCGAGTAGCCCTGGCGCAGGAGCTCGCGCTGTGCGGTGCGGAGCGCCTGGGCTGCGGGACGGGTGAGGATGCACAGCGGCTGCCGGTAGCCGTCGACGGGCTCGCCGACGAAGTTGCGCGGGGTGAAGTAGCGGATCTCCTGGATGATCGTCGGGTCCACGTCGTGCAGCGCCACGAAGTCCCGGGGCGCCCCGGGTTCGGGCTTCGCCCGGGCTGGGGCGGACGCGGCGGTCGCGGCGAGCAGGGCGGCGAGGGCGGTGGCCAGACCTCGTACCACGGCGGAGAGTCGTGTCATGTCCCCTGCATCTATCAGGTGGGCGCGGTGGAGGGAAAGGACGTGGCCGGCAACCGTTGCCGTCGGCGGCCTTGACGCTGACGGCACACGTCTGGCGCGTCTGCCGCGCGCGGGGCCCGTACCCCGGTCGGCGGGGTGCGGGCCGGGTGTCCGCCGTCTTCCTCAGGTGGCGACCGCCCGTCGCCGCGAGGAGCGGGCCATGGCGTGCTGGACGACGCCGATGAGGGCCTCCTTGACCGACTCCCGGTCCCGCGCGTCGCACATCATCAGCGGTACGTGGTCGTCGAGGTCGAGGGCCCGGCGGACGTCGTCCTGCGGGTAACGGGCGGCCCCCTCGAAGCAGTTGACGCCGACGAGGAACGGGATGGAGCGCCGCTCGAAGTAGTCGATGGCGGCGAAGCAGTCCTCCAGGCGCCGGGTGTCGGCGAGGACGACGGCTCCGAGGGCACCCTCGGACAGCTCGTCCCACATGAACCAGAACCGCTCCTGGCCGGGTGTGCCGAAGAGGTACAGCACCAGGTCCTCACGGAGCGTTATTCGGCCGAAGTCCATGGCCACGGTCGTGGTGCTCTTGGCCTCCACACCGCTGGTGTCGTCGACCGGACGGCCCGCCTCGGTGAGGAGTTCCTCGGTGCGCAGCGGCCTGATCTCGCTGACCGCGCCGACGAGCGTGGTCTTGCCCACGCCGAAGCCGCCGGCCACCAGGATCTTGAGCGTGACGGGCTCGACCGGGGGCTTGCCGCGCTCAGAACGCCCGAAGATCATCGATCTCTTCTCCTGCTTGATGGGGTTCGGGCGGCGGGCCGTATCCCCCGCCGCCGGGGGTTTCGATGACGAGTACGTCGTCGGCGCCGACGTCGGTCGAGTCGCTTCCGGCGAGCCGGGTGAGCGTACCGTCCGCTCGCTCGACCCGGTTGGCGCCCACTGCTCCGGGTTCCCCGCCCGCCATGCCGTACGGGGGGACCCTGCGGTGCTGGGACAGGGTGGAGACGGTCATGGGCTCCAGGAAGCGGATGCGGCGCACGGCTCCGTCCCCGCCGCGCCACCGTCCGGCGCCTCCGCTGCCGCGGCGCACCGTGAACTCCTCGAGACGGACGGGCAGTCGCCACTCCAGGATCTCGGGGTCGGTGAGCCGTGAGTTGGTCATGTGGGTCTGCACCACGGACGCGCCCCGGAAGCCGTCACCGGCGCCCGAGCCGGAGGCGACCGTCTCGTAGTACTGGTGGCGGGCGTTGCCGAAGGTGACGTTGTTCATGGTGCCGGAGCCCTCCGCCTGGACGCCGAGGGCGGCGTAGAGGGCGCCGGTGATGGCCTGGGAGGTCTCCACGTTGCCCGCCACGACCGCGGCCGGCGGTGCGGGCGCGAGCATGGTGCCGGGCGGGACGACGATCCGCAGCGGGCGCAGACAGCCGTCGTTGAGCGGGATGTCGTCGGCGACCAGGGTGCGGAAGACGTACAGCACGGCCGCGTTGACGACCGAGCGGGGGGCGTTGAAGTTGGTGGGCAACTGGGCGGAGGTGCCGGTGAAGTCGATGGTCGCGCTCCGGTGCGCGCGGTCCACGCGGACGTGGACGCGGATGACGGCACCGGAGTCGGTCTCGTAGGCGTACTCGCCGTCGTCCAGGGCGTCGACGACGCGGCGCACCGCCTCTTCGGCGTTGTCCTGGACGTGCTTCATGTACGCCTGGACGACGTCGAGTCCGAAGTGCTCGATCATGCGGCCCACTTCGTCGACGCCCTTGCGGTTGGCGGCGATCTGGGCGCGCAGGTCGGCGAGGTTGGTCCGGGGGTTGCGGGACGGGTGGGGGGCCTCGGTGAGGAGGCGGAGGGTCTCCTCCTCGCGGAGGCGGCCGTCCTCGGTGAGGAGCCAGTTGTCGAAGAGGACGCCCTCTTCGTGGATGGTGCGGCTGTCGGCCGGCATGGAGCCGGGGGCGATACCGCCGATCTCGGCGTGGTGGCCGCGTGAGGCGACGTAGAAGAGGACACCGGTGTCACTCTCCGTGGTGTCCGTGGGTCCGGTGCCGAAGACCGGGGTGATCACGGTGACGTCGGGCAGATGGGTGCCGCCGTGGTACGGGTCGTTCACGGCGTAGGTGTCCCCGGGGCGCATGGACGCGCCGCGCCGCCGGATGACCTCCTTGACGCTCGTGCCCATCGACCCCAGGTGGACGGGGATGTGCGGGGCGTTGGCCACCAGGTTTCCGTCGGGGTCGAAGAGGGCGCAGGAGAAGTCCAGGCGCTCCTTGATGTTGACGGACTGGACGGTGGACTCGAGGCGGGCACCCATCTGTTCGGCGATGGACATGAAGAGGTTGTTGAAGATCTCCAGCAGGACCGGGTCGGCTTCCGTGTCGACGTCGGAACTCTCCGTAACGGCCGCGCGTTCCATGACCAGATGCCCGTCGTCCCTCACCGCGGCCCGCCAGCCGTCGTCGACGACGGTCGTCGCACCGGACTCGGTGATGATCGCCGGGCCGGTGACCGTGTCGCCGGGGGGAAGGTCCTCCCGGCGGTGGAGGAGGACGTCGCGCCAGGCGCCGCCGGTGTGGAGGCGGACGGTCCGCGGGGCGGCGGCACGCTGTCCCGGAGCGGCGTGACGGGGCGCGAGCGCGGAGAGATCGGGGGGATCCGTGATGCCGGTGGCTTCGACGGAGAGTGCTTCGACGACGATCGGGCGGTCGAGCGTGAAGGAGTACGTGGCGCGATGACGTGCTTCGAAGGCGCGCCGCATCGTTACGGGGTCGGTCAGCTCGACGGTGAGGGTGGTGTCGGTGCCGTCGTAGCGGAGCTGGGCGCGGCGGGTGACCTCGATGCGCTCCTCGGGGACGTCCTCGGCGCGGAGTTCGGCGCGGGCCGCCCTCTCCAGGTCGTCGGCCCTCTGGTGCACGCCGGGCATCGAGGCGTGCTCCAGGGGCGCTTCGACGGACCGCTCCCGCATGGCGGTGGTGTCGGCGAGGCCGATGCCGAGTGCGGACAGGACTCCCGCCATGGGCGGGACGAGGACGGTGCGGATCCCGAGGGAGTCGGCGACCATGCACGCGTGCTGTCCGCCCGCCCCGCCGAAGGTGGTCAGGGCGTACCGGGTGATGTCGTGGCCCTTCTGTACGGAGATCCGCTTCACCGCGCCGGCGATGTCGGCGACGGCGATCTGCAGATAGCCCTCGGCGACCTGCTCGGGGGTGCGGTCGTCACCGGTCCGTTCGTGGATCTCGCGGGCGAGGGCGGTGAAGCGGTCGCGGACGACCTCGGCGTCGAGGGGCCGGTCGCCGTCCGGCCCGAACACGGCGGGGAAGTGGGCGGGCTGGATCCGCCCGAGCATGACGTTGGCGTCGGTGACGGCGAGCGGGCCGCCGCGCCGGTAGCAGGCGGGGCCCGGGTCCGCTCCCGCCGAGTCCGGCCCGACCCGGTAGCGGGCGCCGTCGAAGTGCAGGACGGAGCCGCCGCCGGCGGCGACGGTGTGGATGTCGAGCATGGGCGCGCGCAGCCGGACCCCGGCGATCTGTGTGGTGAGGACCCGCTCGTACTCGCCCGCGAAGTGCGAGACGTCGGTGGAGGTGCCGCCCATGTCGAAGCCGATGACGCGGTCGAAGCCGGCGAGCTGCGACATGCGTGCCATGCCGACGATGCCGCCGGCCGGCCCGGAGAGGATCGCGTCCTTGCCTCGGAACTGCCCGGCCTCGGTGAGTCCGCCGTTGGACTGCATGAACATCAGCCGTACGCCTTCGAGTTCGTCGGCGACATGGCGGACGTAGCGTCGCAGTACGGGCGAGAGGTAGGCGTCGACCACGGCGGTGTCGCCGCGCGGGACGAGCTTCATCAGCGGGCTGACCTCGCTGGACAGCGAGATCTGCGGGAAGCCGGTACGGGCGGCGAGCTCTCCGATGCGCTGTTCGTGGGCGGGGTGGAGGTGGCTGTGCATGCAGACCACGGCGACCGCGCGGATCCCGTCGTCGTAGGCCTGTCGCAGCGCTGGGGAGAGGGCGTGGAGGTCGGGGGCGCGCAGGACGGTGCCGTCGGCCGCGATGCGCTCGTCCACCTCGACGACCCGTTCGTACAGCAGCTCGGGCAGGTCGATGCGGCGGGCGAAGATGCGGGGGCGGTTCTGGTAGGCGATGCGCAGGGCGTCGCGGAAGCCCCGGGTGACGACCAGCAGGGTTCGTTCGCCCTTGCGTTCGAGGAGGGCGTTGGTGGCGACCGTGGTGCCCATGCGCACGCTGTCGACGGGGTCACCCGATCCGCCGAGCAGCGCGCGGACGCCGGCGACCGCCGCGTCCGTGCTCGCGCCGGCACGAGCACGGTCCGGGGCCGGGTTGTCGGACAGCACCTTGTGGGTGAGCAGCTGGCCGTCGGGGCGCCGCGCGACGATGTCGGTGAAGGTGCCGCCTCGGTCGACCCAGAACTGCCAGCCTGTCACGTCAGTACTCCGCTTCCGCGCCGGTCACAGCGCCCGGAGGCCGTTGATCACGTCGCGCAGAATACTCTCGTCCGGCAGTTCCGCCGGGGGTACGGGCCGGTTCACATGGACGAATTCGCCGTCCACCAGGTCCCCGACGAGGACCCGGACCACTCCGATGGGCAGGTCGAGTTCGGCGGCGAGTTCGGCGACCGTCGAGGAGGTGTCGCGGCACAGCCGGACGATGTCCACATGCTCCGGGGAGAGGGTGGGATCGTCCTCCGGGTCGTCCGCGTACGGCTCCGTGACGACCACCGCGATCAGGTCGAGGCGGTGCTGGGCCGCACTGGTGGTGCGGCCCCGCGTCATGGCGTACGGACGGACGACAGGCCCGGCCTCGTCGTCGAACCAGTGGCTTCTGTCCTGACCGTCAGCGCTCATGTCCTCTCACTACCCGCCCGAGGGCAGATCGGTGCGTGGTGCGGCGCCCAGATGCACACCGACCCGCTTCACGAGGAGCGTCATCTCGTAGGCGACCTGTCCGACGTCGGAGTCGGCGTCCGTGAGGACGGCGAGGCAGCTCCCGTCGCCCGCGGCGGTCACGAAGAGGAACGCCTCGTCGAGTTCGACGACGGTCTGGCGGACGTCCCCGGCCTCGAAGTGGCGGCCCACGCCCTTGGCGAGGCTGTGGAATCCGGAGGCGACGGCGGCCAGGTGCTCGCTGTCCTCACGGGTCAGGTCCTTCGACGCGCCCGTGGGCAGGCCGTCGCCGGAGAGCACGATCGCCTTGCGGATGCTGGCGACGCGGTCGACCAGGTCGTCGAGGAGCCAGTTCAGCTCCCCCTTGTCGGTCTCGGTGTGGCCGGTGGCCCTCGGTGCGGTCATCGACCGTCCCCCTCTGTCGTTCGTCGTGGTGCTGTGCCGTCGGCGTCTTCGTCGCCCGCGGCGTTCTCCTCGCGGCCGCGCTGCCATCCGCGCTGGAGCGAGGCCATGCGGTCGCGTACTTCGTCCGCGTCCCGTTCGACGGGCCGGGTCCGGTCCCCGTTCCGCGGTTCGGTGCCGCGCTTGAGCTGGGGGGCCAGGCTGGCCTGCCGTACCCGGCGGGGCAGTGATCCGCCGTCGGGCTGTTCCGCGGGGGTACCGGTCCCGTCCGGGGCCGGCGAGGAGTCGTCGGGCCCGCTCGTCGTGATCGCCGGGCGGCGGGTGCGCCGGGGCGGGCCGGCGGCCGGCTCGGCTGCCGGGGTACCGATCCGCCCGGGGTCGCCCGCAGCGGGGCGGGCGCGCTCCGCGGTCCGCCGGCGGGCGGGCAGGGGCGGCGGTGTCTCCGCGTCCGGGTCCCCGTGCTCCTCGTGCGCGAGACCGGGGGCCGGCCGCTCGGTGCGCCTGCGGGCGGGCAGCGGGGCGAGGGGCTCCGGATCCGGACGGCCGGGCTCCCGGCGTCCGGCGGCGCTCTCCGCGCGGCGGCGGGAGGGCAGCGAGGGCGCCGCTTCGAGTTCGGGGCGGCCCGGCTGGGCGGCCCCCTGCTCCGCGTCCCCCCGCTCGCCACGGGCACCCTGGTCGCGGACCGGGCGGCCGTGGGAGCTGACCAGCTTGGGGGTGGCCCTGCGGGTGAGGGGAACCGGGGCACTCGCAGGGTCGCCGGTGTCCTGCGCGGCGCCCGGAGCCGGGGGGCGGGACTCGTGGCCGCGGCCGGGCCGCTCGTCCTCGGTGAGGGAGCGCCGGGGGCGCAAGAGCCCGCCGTGCTCGCTGTCCTCGTCGCCGAGGGCGCCGGGGAAGCCGGTGAGGGCGTCCAGGTCCACGGGGGCTTCCAGTTCGACCGGTCCGTCGAGCACCGAGGCGGGCAGCCGGGGCAGTTGGACGGGGACCTGGGAGAGCGCGGCGCGGCGGCTGTCCTCGGGCTCCTTGTCCGCGGCACGCCGGGGCCGGTCGAGGCGGAAGCCGACACCGTTGGTGTCCGGGACGTCGTCCGTCAGCAGCGCGTCGGGGAGGAAGACGACCGCTGTGGTCCCCCCGTACGGGGAGGGCTGGAGGGAGACCCGGACGTTCTGGCGCTGGGCGAGACGGCTGACGACGAACAGTCCGAGCCGGTCGGTGTCGGAGAGTTCGAACTCCGGGGTCTCGGCGAGCCGGAGGTTGGCGTCCAGGAGCGCGTCGGCCGCCATGCCGAGCCCGCGGTCGTGGATCTCCAGGGTGAAGCCGTTGGCCACGCGCTCCCCCACGACCTGCACGGCGGTGTGCGGCGGGGAGAACACCGTGGCGTTCTCCAGCAGTTCGGCCACCAGGTGGGTGAGGTCGGCGACGGCCGGGCCGGTGACGGCGACCCTGGGCAGCCGGCGGACCTCGATGCGTTCGTAGTCCTCGACCTCGGCGACGGCGGCGCGTACAACGTCCATGAGCTGGACGGGTTTGCGCCACTGTCGGGAGGGAGCGGCTCCGGAGAGGATCACCAGGCCCTCGGCGTGCCGGCGCATGCGGGTGGTGAGGTGGTCCAGACGGAAGAGGTCGGCGAGTTCGCCGGTGTCCTCGGTCCTGCGCTCCATGGCGTCCAGCAGGGTGAGCTGCTTGTGCAGCAGGACCTGGCTGCGGCGGGCGAGGTTGACGAACACCTCGGAGACGCCGGAGCGCAGTTCGGCCTGTTTGACGGCGGCCTCCACGGCGGCGCGCTGGAGGGTGTTGAGGGCCTGGCCGACCTCTCCCATCTCGTTCTTGTCGTACTCCAGGCGCGGAACCTCGGTCTCGACGTCGACCTGTTCGCCGGCCGAGAGGCGGCGCATCACGCTGGGCAGCCGCACGCCGGACGCCTCGTGCGCCTCCAGGCGCAGCTTCCGCAGGTCGCGGATGAGGCCGCGGCCGACGCGTACGGAGAGGAACAGGGAGGTCAGGAGGGCGATCAGTCCGAGGACGCCGACGATGACGGCCTGTGCGATGACGCCCATGGCGACGGGGCGGACGCGATCCTGGTAGCGGTCGGTGGCCTCGTCGTTGAGGGTGCCGAGCTCGGCGAGCACATGACCGGCTGCGGTGTCCCAGCTCTTCGCGGTGATCCCGCGGGGCGGCCCGGTGCCGGAGGAGACGGCGGCCTCCTCGCCCACGCGCAGCGGGGCGGACGCGGCGTTCTTCCAGAACGTCTCGTAACGGTCGCGTTCGGCCGGGGGCAGCTGTGGCAGGCCGGCGTCGTACAGCAGTGTGCGCTGGGCGATGAGGTCGGAGATGTCGCGCACTTCGGCGCGGGAGAGCGTGCCGACGATCAGCGCGGAGCCGAGGAGGGCGTCCTCGCGGGAGAGCAGTTCGCGGGCGCGCGCGAGGCTGACGAGGGCGCGGTACTGCTTGTCGAGTTCGACGTCGTCGACCGCGTGCAGACTGGTGAGCAGCACGTAGCAGGGATCGACCAGACGGTTGTAGAGGTCGAGGGCCTGGGCTCGGTCGACGGTGCCGTCCTCGACGCTGCGGCGGAGGGACTCGATGCCGTCGAACGATGCGAGGACGTCGTTCAGTGCACTGGAGTCGCCGTGCATGGCCTCGCGCACCCGGGTGTCGTCCGCGCTGCTGCGGACGGCGGCGACGGCCTTGTCGGTGGCGGCGCGGCTGCGCCGCAGTGCGGCGAGTCCTTCGGAGGCGCGGGGGTCGGCGAGATAGACGAGGGTCTGGCGGCGTTCCTGCTGGAGGACCCGCACGGTGTCCTCGACGGGATAGCCGACCTCCTCCATCACCGACGACACGTCGAACAGGTGGCTTGCCTCGCGGCCCGTGAGCACCGTGGTGAAGGCCCAGATCGTCGTCAGGGACACCAGCGGCACGAGAAGCAGCGCCACGATCTTCCGGCGGATGGACTTCCCGCGAAAGCGCATGGCCTCCCCCAGCTCGGCCCCCGGACGTCCGGGGGTACGCATGTGCGTCTACAAACGGCGCGAGCCTACTACCGCGGCGGGGCCAACTCGAAGACGTGTCCGGAAGCTTGAGTTCCGTACTGGTGGCGGGAGATGGCGAGTTGTCCGTTCATTGCGGGAGATTGCCTCCCGCGGGGCGGGGCGTGCGCCGTGCGCAGACCTCCCGGGCGGACGGGCGGCGTTGGCCGAATTCTTTCCCGTTCGGGAATCTTCGCGGCGTGCCGTTCGTCCTTCTCTGTGGGAAATGGGGGCGGAATCGGCCACAGGAGCCGCGTCCCGTACCCGGGCGGCGTAAGACAGCGCAAGCCGGGCAGCCACTGATGTGTCGGGTCTTCGGACAACGGCGAGCGGTCTGCTGGCGGTGGGGAGTGACACGTTGATGGGCACGGCGGAGCGGCGCGGGGCGCCCGAGAGCGACGCGGCGACACGGAAGGAGTCGCGGCCGGGTACCGGAGTGCCCGGTCACGGCCCCCTCACGGCCGAGCGCCGGCCGGGCGCCACGTCGGCCGCGCGGGCGGCCCCGGACGGAGCGGCGCGGGAGGCCGCGATGGGTACGGGCGAGTCCGGCGGCGCCCGCGCACCAGAGCGTCACCGGCCGCTGTGGGTCGAGGAGCCGGCGCGTCGGCGCCGGCTGCCCGATCCGGTGCGGACGGCCGCGGTGCGGGCGGTGATCGTCATCTCGGTGACGATGATTCAGGCCATGGTGGCCTTCCTGTGCACGCTGGCCGGGTCCTGGCTGGCCTTCCCCATGGTCATCAGCAGTGTCGTCAGTACGATCCTGGCGACCTGGGCGGCGCTGGACGTGTGGGTGACCCGCCAGGTCTGGAACCAGCGCCACGGTGTGGTGTCCGTGCCCAGCAGCACGGCGCGCGCCCTGCGGCGCGAGCGGCGGCGCGCCCGCCGTCAGGAGCGGTCCGCCGAGCGTGCCCGGGCGCGCATACGCCGGCGCGGCGGAGCCGGGCAGCTGTCCCACTCCTGACCCGGTGTCGGTGTCGTGGCCGCCGCCGCGTGCGGGGGCCCCGATACCCTGAAGTCTCGTACGACGTGTTCGAGCGTCCTGCGCGACCGCTCCCGACAAGATGGTGAGAGCCCGACCATGACCCGCGCGGGGAACGAGCCCGAAAGGAACGGCGCAGGCGCCGCGAGCGCCGTGCAGTCCGTGGACCGTGCGGTGAGCGTGCTGGAGATCCTCGGCCGGCGCGGCGAGGCGGGCGTCACGGAGATCGCCGCTGAGCTGGAGGTGCACAAGTCGACGGCCTTCCGGCTGCTCGGTGCGCTGGAGAACCGGGGTCTGGTGGCCCGGACCAAGGGACATGGCGCCTACCACCTGGGGGCGGGTGTGCTGCGTCTGGCGGGGGCGGCCGCCCTGCGGCTCGACATCTCCCAGGAGGGCGTCCCCGTGTGCCGGGAGCTCGCGGACGAGCTGGGCGAGACCGTCAACATGGCGGTCCTGGACGAGGACGCGGCCGTGAACATCATGCAGGCCCGCGGCACGGCGGCGGTCACGGCGCAGAACTGGCTCGGCAGGCGCACCCCGCTGCACGCCACCTCCAGCGGCAAGGTGTTCCTGGCCCATATGCCGCCCGCTCTGCGCGAAGACCGCCTCGCCCGCCCGCTGCCCCGGTTCACGGAGCACACGGTCACCGATCCGCCCGTGCTGCGCGCCGAGCTGGACGAGGTCCTCGCGCAGGGGTACGCCGTGACGCTGGAGGAGCTGGAGCTCGGGCTCGCCGCCGTCGCGGCGCCGGTCCGCTCGCACGACGGGTCCGTGATCGCGGCGATCAGTGTCTCGGGCCCCGTGTACCGGCTGACCGCGGAGCGGCTGCCCCGGTCGGGCAGCCGGACGGCGGCGGCCGCGGCCGAACTGTCCCGGCGCATGGGCTACGGGTTCTGAGCGCGCCGCCCTCGGATGCGCCGGTCAGCCGTTCGCGGGGGCGGGCCGCTTGAACATGCGGGTCGCGGTGATCTCGCTGTGTGCCTCCCCGTCCGGGTCCTGCTGGGGGAGCCCCGGCCGCAGGTGTTCCTCCACGCTGATGTACTTCAGGCCGGCCCGCAGGTCGGCGTCGTTGCGCAGCCGGATGACGAGGGGGAACTCGGCGAGCGCCGTCGTGTCGAACAGGCCGGTGGTGTACAGGAGCTGGACGCCGAGCGCGTCGGCGACCGCGCGCTGGAGTTCCAGCAGATAGGTGGCGTTGGCGCGGCCGATGGGGTTGTCCAGGAACAGCGTGCCGGCGTGCCGGTGCCTGTCCCGGCCCCGGTCGTTGGAGCGCAGGGCGGCCATCGTGCAGTACAGGGCGATCGCGGCGGTCAGCAGCTGGCCACCGGAGAACACGTCGCCCATCTGCCCGACGGGCACCCGCTCGGCGCGCAGTACCGCGTCGGGTTTGAGGATCTCGACGGCGATGCCCTTCGGCCGGAGGGCGGCGGCGACCCCGCGCAGCAGCAGGGACATGCCGTCGCGGCGCAGGTCGGAGTTCTTCCGCACGGCCGCCCGGGTCGCCTCGTCGATGACCTCGCCGAGGCGCTCGGTGAGGGTGGCCTGGTCGGGCTCCTCGAAGCGGATGCGCAGGAACTCCTGGCCGGACCACTCACCGAGGCCCTCCGGCAGCCGGGACAGCCGCTGGGCGGAGCGGAGGGTGGCGAGGGCTGACTCGACCAGCCCCCTGAGCCGGTCCACGATCGAGTCGCGGTTGCGCTCCAGCTGCTCGAGCTCGTCGGTGAGGACCCGGAGGCGGGGTGCGAAGGCGTCGGCCCACTTCTGGGCGTGCTCGGGCAGCGTGGCGGCGGGCAGTTCGCGGATCTGCTGGCGAGCGGGGGTGCGGACCTGCTCGTAACGCGTGGAGTTGGCGTGCCGGACGAGGACGTCGCTCGCCTCGCGCACGGCGGACTCGGCGGCGGACAGGTCGGCGGCGCAGCCCCGCAGGGAGCGGCGGGCCTCGGCGGCGGACTGCCGGGCCTCGTCCGGGCTGCCCGGGTAGGGCTCCGGCTGTTCCCGCTCGTCGTCGGGAGCGTGTTCGCGCAGCAGGTCGCGGAGCATGGCGGCGATCTCGTCGAAGCCACCGGCCGCGTCCTCGGCGGCCCGGTGGGCGTCGAGGAGTTCGGTGTGCGCCTCCCGTGCCTGACGCAAGGCCTCACTGTGGGCGGCCAGTTCGGTGGTCGCGGTGCGCAGCAGCGCCTGTGCGTGGTCGGCGTCGCCGGGGACCAGTTCACCGGGGAGCCCGATGTGCGCCTCGCCGTCCTCGGGCGCGAGTCGCTCGGCCTCGCCCCGCAGTCGGCCGAGCTGCTCGCTCGCGCCGGACATCCGGGTCTCCAGGAGCTGTACCAGTTCTTCGGCGCGGGCGGCGGCCGCCTGCCGGCTGGGGCCGTCGGAGCCGTCGGGCGACTGCAGCAGCAGCTCCGCGCGGGTGCGGACCTTGTTGCTGAGCCGGTCCAGCTCGGCGCGGGCGGCGCTCTCGTCGCTCTCCGCGCGGGCCTGTTCGGCGCGCAGGTCGGCGCCGACGCCGACTTTCTCGTAGACCTGCGAGGCGGCGCGGTACGCCTCGCGCAGGGCGGGCAGCGACGCCTGCGGGGCCTGCGTACCGTCCTCGGGCACGTCGTCGGGGGCGCCCGCGATCTCGGAGCGCTCGGCGCGCAGGGCCCGGGCGGTGCGCCGGGCGTCGTCGGCGGCACGCTGGGCGCCGCGCCGGTCCTCGTCGGCGGCGCGTGCCCGGTCCAGGCAGGTCTGGGCGCGTGCCTCCGCCTCGGTCGCGTCGTCGGCCAGTTCGCGCAGCTTGACCTGCCAGCCGGCCCGTTCACGCAGCCGGAAGGCGAGTCCGGCGAGGGCGTCGGCGGCGCGCCGGGCCCTCTGTGCCGCCTCCTGGCGCTCGTCGCGGACCCGGGCGGCCTCCGCGGCGGTCTCCTCGGCCTCCGCGCGCACGGTGCGTGCCTCGGCCAGTTCGGCCTCGGCCTCCTCGGCGAAGGCCCGCGCCTCGTGCGCCGCCCCGGCCAGCTCGGTGAGCCGTCCGGCGGGGCAGCCGGAGCGCCAGGAGGTCAGCCGGGCGGCCAGTTCCCGGTCCTTGCCGAGGCGGGCGGCCAGGGAGCGGATCTCCTCGTCGCGCTCGGTGGCCCGGGCGCGCAGCGTCTGCCGCTCCTCGTCGGCGGCGTGCTCGTCGTGCATGGCCGGGTTCGGTGGTACGAGGAACACGTCGCCGGTGTCCGTGCCGGGTGCCGGCGTGGGGGCGAGCAGCGCCGCGGCCGTACCGACGGCGACGGTGGACCGGGGCAGCAGGGCGGCGTCGCTCAGCGCCTCGCGGGCGCGGGCGTGGGAGCCGGGGTCGGTGATGATGACACCGTCGACCAGTTCGGGCCGGGCTGCCAGGACACGGGCGTGGTCGGCCGGGTCGACGGCCTGGGCGAGGTAGCGCCATCCCGGCAGGGCGGGGATGCCGTGCTCGCCGAGGAACTCGACGGCGGCCAGTACGTCCGGGCCGGGCGGGAGCAGGCCGCCGTCACCGAGAGCGCCGAGGATCCGGGCGTCGTCCGCGGCTGCGGTGCGCAGGTCGAACAGCTGCCGTTCGGCGGAGGAAACGGCGTCGTCGAGCAGTTCGCGCAGTTCGTCGGCGAAGCGGTCGAGTTCCTCGGCGGTCAGGGCACCCTCGTCGGTGGTACCCGGGGCGGGGTCCTGCGTGCGCGGCCCCGGTACACCGGCCCGCCGTCTGCCGGAGGCCGCGGGCAGGCTCAGCAGTTCCGTCAGCCGCTGCTCGGCGGCCAGCGCTTCGGCCGTGCGGCGCTCGCCCTCGTGGGCGCGTTCGGCTGCCGTGGCCGCGTCGGCCGCGCGGGCCGCGGTGAGTTCCGCGCGGCTCTCGGCGGCGGCCGCCTCCCGTGCGTGCTCGGTGGCCCTGCCGGAGGTCTCCCGGGCGGCGTCCCAGGCGGCGACGGCCGCCTTCTCCGCGTCGCTGGCGGCGAGGGCGGCCCGGGCGGGGTCGGCGTCGGGAGCGCTGTCGTCGAGCCAGCCGGCCCGTACCGCCTCGGCGGTCTCCTGTTCGACCTCGGTGAGCCGCTGCCGCAGGTGCCCGATCTCGCTGCGGGCCCGCTGTGCCTCGGTGGCGGCGGCGGTGGAGTCGCGGTAGGCGCCGTCGCTGACTTCCTGGAGCGCGGCGGACCGCTCCTCCTGCTCGTTGGCGAGGTTCTCGGCGTCCTGTGCGGCGGCGTGCAGGGCGCGGACCAGGTCGACGGCTGCCTTGGCGCGGGCCGCGAGCGCCGGTGCCGCGTCCCGTTCCGCTTCCCGGATCGCGGCGGACACCCTGGCCACGCGGTCGGACGCGGCGCGGTGGCGCAGTACGGCCTCGGCGGCCTGCCAGGCCGCGTACAGGGTGCGGGCGTCGGCGAGTTCGCGCTTCTGGGCGGCGGCTGACTTCTCGGCCGCGGCGAGTGCCAGGGAGGCGTGCCGGTAGGCGAGTTCGGCGGAGATCAGCGCGCTGTGCCCGCGTGCCGACTCGGCGTGGGTGACGGCGTGCGCGGCCGCGGTGACGCGCTGGGCCAGGTCGGCGGCGCGGACGCGTTCCCGGGCGCCGCGTGCGGAGAGCCGGCGGGCCAGGGCGCGGGTGCGGCGCTCGGCCGCGGTGTGGATCTCCCGTGCGCGGGCGCGGGTTCCGGCGGCTTCGACGATCCGGCCGAGCAGGTCGACGGACCCGGCGGTGAAGTCGCGTTCGGCGATGAGTTCGGCGCGGCGGCCCAGCTTGTTGCCGAAGCCGCTGACCAGGTCGGCCAGTCCGTCGGTGTCGCGGGTGTCGGTGACGGCGCGCAGCAGCAGGTCGGTGAAGTCGGAGTCCTTCTTGACCGCGAAGAGGCCGGCGGCTTCGCCCTCGTCGGCGTTCATCTCCCGCTGGTAGCGGAAGAGTTCGGGGTCGAGTCCGAGTTCGCCGAGGTGCTCGGTCCAGCGCTCATGGATCTCCTCCCAGTGGACCTCCAGGTGCGGGTAGGTCTTGCCGGCCTCGGTCAGGGCGTCGCGGAAGCCCTTCATGGTGCGGCGCCGTCCGCGGGCGCCCGACTGGCCCTCGGCGGACGGCCGGACGGCGGTGGACTCGGCGACGGGGAGGTTGTCCAGGCCGAGTCCGGGGCCGGGGCGCAGCGAGTACCAGGCCTCGGCGAACTTCCGCGGGTCGCCCGACACCTGGCGGCCTCGCCACTCGCTGACCTTGCCGACGACGACGCACTCGCCGGTCTGCACGTGCTGCCACTCCAGCGCCACGTGGCCGCAGTCGTCGGCGAGCAGGAACTTGCGCAGCACGCCGGAACTGGCGCCGCCGAGGGTGTTGCGGTGGCCGGGGAGCATCACGGAGAAGATCAGTTTGAGCAGGACCGACTTACCGCCGCCGTTCTCCAGGAAGAGCACCCCGGCGGGGGCGGGCCGGCGCGGCGGGCCGACGGGTTCCTCCTCGAAGAACTCCGCCTGCGTGGGCGCGGGGTCCGGCACCACCCCGCCGACACCGCGCAGGTCGAGAACGGTGTCGGCGTAGCGCGCACCGGCAGGTCCGATGGAGTAGAGGCGGACCCGGGACAGCTCGTACATGGCGGACTCTCGTGAGGCTTCGTGAGGTGGGGGGTCAGGCGGAGTGGAACGGCAGGCCGGCGTCGGCGGCCAGTTCCAGGTCGTCGGTGTCCTCGGGCGGCAGCAGGGTGGGCGTGCCGTCGGTGACGGGGACGACGCCCAGCTCCAGCAGTTCGGCCATGGCCGCGCCGCCCGCCATCTCGCGGACCTGGAGCTGGTAGCGGGCGGTGGTGCGGTAGGTGCCGCCGTTGTCGTCGCCGGTGCGCTGGAGGAAACCGGAGTCGGTGAGGAAGGTGACGGCCTTGGCGACGATGCCGGTGGTGGAGCCCGCGAGCCGGCGCGCGTCCTTGGTGGCGCCGGTGGCGCTGCGTCTGGCCCAGATCCGCCAGGCGGCCTCGAGGCCGGGGGCGTCGCTGGCCGGGTCGGTGTTCTCGCCCTGCCGCGCGGCCCGCTCCTCGAGGCGGTGGCAGGCCTGGCGGACGAAGGCGTCGACGCCGTTGACCGTGACGCGGCCGATGTACGCGTCGTCGGCGAGGTCCTCGGGGCGGGGGAAGGCCATGGCGGCGACGGCGAGGTGGGCGAGGCCGTGCAGGAAGCGGTCGCCGCCGTCGGCGGAGGTGCGGCGCGCGTAGTCGCCCATGCGGACGGCGAAGACGGAGTCCTCGGCGGCGGTGACGGCCATACCGGCGCGCGGGGACACCTCCAGGACGATCAAACCCAGGCCGGTGGCGACGGCGTCGGCGAGCCGCGCGAAGGGCGGGTCCTCGCGGTAGCGGCGCAGCAGGTCCGCGTACTCCTGGTCGCGGGCGGGCTGGAGCTTGGGCTGGAGGCCGAAGGCGACGAGCCGGGCCGCGTCGGCGGCGTCGGCGGGCGTGACGGCGGTGCTCGCCGGTGGGGCCACGGCCTCCGGCTCACTCCACTCGACGTGCTCGGTCACGGTCGGGACTCCTTGCTCTGGATTGCCTCGGTACGCGCTGCCGCCCCGGTCATGCGGCCTCCGTCCGGTCCGCGGCCATGCCCGCCGCGTCGAGCAGCGCCGTGCCGACGACGAGGTCGGCGCCGCCGAACTCGGGGTCGTCGAGTTCGGTGCCGTCGTCCACGGCGAAGAGCAGTTTCCGTTCGCCCTGGCGGTAGGCGGTGCCGAACGGCGGGCTGGCGGCGTGGACGGCCAGGAGGGCGACGAGGTAGGGCAGTTCGGGGTCCTGGCGCCGGGCTTCGGCGAGCAGGCCGGACAGCCGGCGTGGCGCGTCGGCCGGCAGGTCCAGCAGTTCGGTGGCGGCCGCCAGCTGTTCCTCGCTGAAGCGGCTGTCGTCGGGGGTGGCGATCAGGTCCGGTTCCGGCATTTCGGCGCCGAGGTGTTCCCGCTCCACCGGCGGGGTCAGCAGGATGTCGACGAGGTCGGTGACGCGGACGGACACGGGGGTGCGCAGTCCGGTGCCGTGGGCGAAGAACGCGTCGGTGACCCGGGACGCCCGCTCCACGGGCAGGGGCAGCAGGGGCGCCAGGAGCTGGCCGTACAGGTCGGTGCCGGCGGCCGCGGCGGGAGCGGCGAAGGCCTGCCGGTCCTGTTCGGCGCGGAACAGCGGGCCGGCCTCCAGCAGCCGGGACTGGAGCTGGGTGTGGCGCCGGATGCAGTCCTTGACGATGTCCACCAGTTCGGCCGCGCGGCGCTTGTGCTCGGGGTCCTCGGACTCGTCGCGGGCCTTGCGGATGTTGGTGAGGATCGCGTTCTCGTGGCGGTAGCGGTCCGCGACGTGGTCGAGGGCCTCGGCGATCATGTCGGGCACGGTGCTGAGCCAGTCCACCGCGCGGACGTTGCGCCGGGTGGCGTCCAGGGCCCGGCGCAGGGTCTCGGAGTACTGCACGGTCCGGTAGCGGGCCTGTTCGGCGGCGAGCTGGGCGTCGGCGAGCCGGCCCCGGCTGATCAGCACCTCCAGCTTGACCTCGGCGGCGATCTGCGCGCTGGTGACATCGGTGTCCAGGGCTCCGACCAGGACGTTGACGGCCTCGTCCGTGGTGCGCAGGTACACGGTGCCGCCGGGGCCGGGGACCTCTTCGATGAGCTTGAAGTCGTAGTCGCGGCGCACATAGGTGCCGTCCGCCCCGAACACGCCGTACACCGCGCGGAAGCCGCGGTCGACGCTGCCGACGTTGATCAGGTTCTCCAGGACCCAGCGGGCCACCCTCTCGTGCTCGGCGGCGGGGCGGCGCGGGGCCTGGGCGGCGATGCGCGGGATGAGCCGGGCCACTATCTGGTCGTGGTCGGCGCCCGTGTCGAAGTCCATGTTCAGGGTGACGAGGTCGATGCCCGCCAGGGCGATCTCCGCCATGCCGTAGACCGAGTACTCGCCGGCCAGGTTGGCCTTGCGCGCGTCGAGGTCGTGCAGCGGCGCGGTGCAGGCGAGCGCGCGCAGCCGCCGCGCCAGACCCTCGTCGGCGGCCGGGCCCGGCGCGGGCCGCGGCCCCGCGCTGAGCTGGGGCGGAACGCTGTCCGTCGGTGCAGGCGAAGTCACGGTGCACAGACTAGGTCCTCGGTCTGACAACAACCCAAACGAGGCAGATGGACCCCGGCGTCACGGTTGTCACACCGCCGTCCGGCGCCCGGCCGCGAGCCGGTTCAGCCGCCCTGCCCGGTCTCCCCCACCCGGCGCCGGTACACCTCCACCATCTGCTCCAGCGAGACGTCGAGGTAGGCCGCGAGCAGGTGCTCGGCCTGTTCCCGGTCGCCGGCCCGGAGTGCTTCCAGGATCGCGGCGTTGCGCGCGATGTACGGCTCGTGCAGCTTCCGGGGCTCGTCCACCACGTGGAAGGCGAGGCGGAGTTCGGCGAAGACGCCGCGCATCAGCTCGTCCGTGCGCCGGCCGGCGGCGAGCGCCACCAGTTCCCGGTGGAAGTGGATGTTGGCCGTACCCACACCTTTCCAGTCGCCTTCGCGCGCCGCCCGGCGCCCGCGTTCCACCTCCCCGGCGAGCCCGTCGAGCGCGTAGGGCGGGTCACCGAGGCCGCGCACGACCGCGCACTCGACGAGCCGGCGGGTGCGGTAGATGTCCTCGACGTCCTCGACGGTCAGCACCCGCACGAACACGCCCCGGTTGAGCTCGTGGACGAGCAGCCGTTCGTGGGTGAGCAGGCGAAACGCCTCGCGCAGCGTGTTGCGCGAGACGCCGAGGGCGCCGCCGATGCCGTCCTCCGAGAGCCGCGTCCCCGGCGGGAAGTACCCCTCGGCGATCCGGCTCCTGAGGATGTCGGCGACCCGTTCGGCGGTGCTGGTACGGCCCAACAGGGCGCGGTCGCCGGCCAGTCCGCTCAGCTGCTCCGTCATGCCCGGGATTCAACCGCACGCGGAGGGGACGGACAACAAGGGTATTGAAGGATCGTTCAACGATCCTCTACCTTACTGCGCACGACACGGCTCACCTCACCCCGCACCTCTCGTCCTCCCTCTGTCCCGCACTCTCCGTGCCCTTCTCCGCGAGGTGCCCATCAGCGCGAACCCACGCAGCCGACGCACGTCGGGCGGGTGTCTCCTCGTGACGAGCCGGCAGTTCCGCCCGGCGGGGCGGCTGTCGGTGACGAGCCGGGAGAGCAGCCGGCCGGCGGCGGGCACGGTGGTCCGGTGCGCCGCGGGGACCCGTCCGGGCCGGGCATCGGCGACCTCGGCCGGACCGGATGTCGGCGATCCGTGGATCTCCGCCATCCCGCACGCACCGGAGCGGACGTTCCTCGGCGACGTCCGGGACGAGCGGTTCCGCGTGGCATGAGGGACCGCACGAGCACGAACAGGAGCAGCGAAGAACCCATGACCCCGATCGATCTGAACGCCGACCTCGGCGAGGGCTTCGGCCGCTGGCGGCTGACCGACGACGAGCGGCTGCTGTCCGTCGTCACGAGCGCCAACGTGGCCTGCGGTTTCCATGCCGGGGACGCGGCCACCATGCGCCGGGTGTGCGAGCTCGCTGCCGAGCGCGGGGTGCGGATCGGCGCCCAGGTCTCCTACCGGGACCTCGCGGGGTTCGGAAGGCGCGCGATGGACGTGCCGCCGGCCGAGCTGGCGGCCGAGGTGGCCTACCAGATCGGCGCCCTGGAGGTGTTCGCCCGCGCGGCGGGGTCCCGCGTGGCCTACGTCAAGCCGCACGGGGCGCTCTACAACCGGGTCGTGCGCGACGAGGAACAGGCCCGCGCGGTGGTCGACGGGGTGGTCCTGGCCGATGCCGGCCTGCCGGTGCTCGGCCTGCCCGGTTCCCGTCTGCTGGAACTGGCCGGGAAGGCGGGTCTGCCGGTGGTGACGGAGGCGTTCGCGGACCGTGCGTACACCGACGAAGGCGCGCTGGTGCCGCGCCGTGAGGAGGGCGCCGTCATCACCGACCCGGAGTCGGTCGTGACGCGCTCGGTGGAGCTGGCCCGCCGCGCGGAGGTCGCCGCGCGGTCCGGGCGGCGCATCGAGGTACGGGCGCGTTCCCTGTGCCTGCACGGCGACACGCCCGGCGCGGTGGACCTGGCACGGCGGGTGCGTACGGCGCTGGAGGCGGCCGGCGTCCGGGTGGAGGCGTTCGCATGAGGGTGCTGTCCGTCGGTGCGGACGCCCTGCTCCTCGAGGTCCACTCCGGCGACGAGGCGCAGGCACTTCACGCGGAACTGCTGCGTCGCCGTGCGCAGGGCTCGCTGCCGGCCGGTGAGATCGTGCCCGCGGCCCGTACGGTGCTGCTCGACGGCGTGCCCGAGCCCGGCCGGCTGGCGGCCGAACTGGCCGCCCTGCGGCTGCCGCCGGTGCCCGCGCGTGCGGCGGAGACGGTCGAGATCCCGGTGCGTTACGACGGACCGGATCTGGCCGAGGTCGCCGCGCACTGGGGTGTTCCCGTCCGGGAGGTGGCCCGTGTGCACGCGACGGCCGAGTTCCGTGTCGCCTTCTGCGGATTCGCGCCCGGTTTCGGGTACCTCACGGGTCTGCCGTCGCGCTACGACGTGCCCCGCCGGCCTGCCCCGCGCACGGCCGTCCCCGCCGGTTCGGTGGCGCTGGCGGGCCCCTACACCGGTGTGTACCCGCGTTCCTCGCCAGGTGGCTGGCGACTGATCGGCACCACCGACCTCGTGCTGTGGGACCCCGCGCGGGTGCCGGCGGCGGTGCTCTCCCCCGGCACGCGCGTGCGGTTCGTTCCGGTGCCGGCGACGGGGCACGCGGCATGACGGACCGTGCGCTCGCCGTCGTACGGGCGGGGGCCCTGACCACGGTGCAGGACCGGGGCCGCCCGGGTCACGCCCACATCGGCGTGCCCCGCTCCGGGGCGCTGGACGGGCCCGCCGCGGCCCTCGCGAACCGGCTGGCGGGCAACGCGCCGGACGCCGCGGTGCTGGAGACGACCGTTGACGGCTGTGCCGTGCGCCCCCGTTCGACGGTCACGGTGGCGGTCACCGGGGCTCCCTGCCCGGTGCGGGTGGACGGCCGTCCGGCCGCGTGGGGGGCGCCGGTGCGCGTGCCGGCCGGTTCCGTGCTGGACGTCGGGGCGGCGGTCCGCGGGGTGCGCTGCTATGTGGCGGTCTCCGGTGGGATCGCCGTCGAACCGGTGCTCGGCAGCCGCTCGACGGACCTGCTCTCGGGCCTCGGCCCGGCCCCCCTCACGGACGGTGCCGTACTTCCCCTCGGACCGCCGCGGGCCGGCCACGTGGGCGTGGACGTCGCGCCGCAGCCCGCGCCCCCGGCCGCACTCGTGCTGCGCGTCACCACGGGCCCGCGCGACGACTGGTTCACCCCGGAGTCGGTACGGCTCTTCACGTCGCGGACGTACCACGTGTCGCCGGCGAGCAACCGCATCGGACTGCGCACCTCCGGGCCGGCCCTGGACCGGGCGCAACGCGGGGAACTTCCCAGCGAGGGCGTGGTGCTCGGCGCGGTCCAGGTGCCGCCGGCCGGCACACCGGTGGTCTTCCTGGCCGACCATCCGACGACCGGGGGCTACCCGGTGATCGCGGTCGTCCACCGCGCCGACCTCCCGGCCGCCGCCCAGGCCGCGCCCGGCACTCCGCTCCGCTTCGTCGCCGTACGCCGCCGCTGAGGGCCCGGGCCTGACGGAGTCCGCGGTGCGACGAGGAGGAGCCGGGCCGGGGCAGGCCCTCGCCGTTCCGCCGAGCGGCTGTACGCGGCGGACGCCGCTCGCCGTGCCGCACAGGACCGTCGGTGTCCGTCGGCGTGATCCGCCGGTCAGGCTCCGCGCAGCGGACGACGGGGCACCGGGGTTCCGTCCTCGGGGGCGCAGCCTGCTGGGGCTACGGGGGGGCGTGGCCGCGGCCGGCGAGGCGCCGGGCGGACGGGGCACGCAGGGGGCCACGCCGTGCACATCGAGGGGAAAGGACTGGGCGCCGCGGACGACACGCATACCGGTGTCGGCCTTCTCGCGGGGCTCGGCCACGTCGGGGTGGATCTTGCCGCGCCCGGCCTCCCACGGGTTCGGCCGTTCCCGCCCTTCCTGCGCCGGCGGGTCACACGGCCGTCTCCTCGGGGCCGATCCGGCTGCGTACGGCGGTCTGGACCTCGGCCTCCTCGGCCGGGTCGGCGGCGAGCCTGCGCAGGCGGTCCACGACCCGCGTGTCGCCGGTCTCGGCGTGCCGGGCGGCGACCTCGCGCGTGGTTTCCTCGCAGTCCCACAGACACTCGACGGCGAAGCCGGTGCCGAAGGAGGGATCGGTCGCGGCCAGGGCGCGGGCGGCCCTGCCGCGCAGGTGGGAGGAGGCGGTCTCGCGGTAGACGTGCCGCAGGACCGGGGCGGCACAGCCGATGCCGAGGCGCCCGGCCCCGTCCACGAGGGTCCACAGGGTGGGAGCGTCGGGGCCCTCGCCCCGTACGGCCTCGCGCAGGGCCGCGAGGACCAGGTCGCGGTCCTGGAGGCCGCCCCGGCAGGCGAGCACCCGGCCGGCCGCGGCGCCGAGCGGGTCGGGCCGGCGGGCCCAGCCGCGCGCCCGGTCGACGGCGGCGAGGGAGCGCATGCGTTCGAAGGCGTCGAGGGCGGCCTCCACGACGGGCGCGGAGCCGGTGGCCACGGCGCGCTCGATCAGCGTCAGGGCGTCGGCGTCGTTGCCGTCGGCGAGGTACCGCAGGGCGGTACAGCGGGCTCCGTCGGTGCCGTCCTCGGCGGCCCGGACGATCTCCGTCCGGTCCTCGGGGCCGGCCACGGCGGAGAGGCACCGGGCGGCCGGGACGTGGAGCGCGGCGCCGCGCTCCATGCCCTGCTGAGCCCATTCGAACACCGCTCGCACGCTCCAGCCGGGGCGCGGCCCGGTGGGGCGCATCTGCCGCTGCCAGCGGTCGAAGCTGCCGGCCTCCTGGGCCGCGCGCACGCGGGTGGCGACGGACGGGCGCGGATCGTCGGCCCACAGCCGCCACGGCCGTGGTTCGAAGGCGTCGCGGACGGTGGCGGCCAGGTCCGCCTCGCCCTCGGCGTCGGTGGTGAACCGCGCGAGGACCGGGGCGGCGAGGGCGCGCAGGCCCGCGTCGTCGTCCCTGAGGGCCAGTTCGTCCAGGGCCCAGGCCCAGTTGGTGCCGTGGGCGGCGTATCTGCGCAGCAGTTCCAGGGCGTCCCGCCTGCCGTAGGAGGCGAGGTGTCCGAGGACGGCCAGCGCCAGCCCGGTGCGTGACTCCTCGGTGTCGAGGACGTCCTCCGGGTCGAAGAGGTGGGCCTCGATCGCGTCGAGTCCGCCGTGCAGATCGAGGTAGAGGCGGGCGTAGTAGAGGGAGCGGTTCTCCACCTGCCAGTCGTGGCGCGGGTCGCGCAGCACACAGTGGTTCAGCGCCGCGAGCGCTTCGGGTCGCGGGGCGGTGAGCGCGTGCAGCGTGCCGTCGCCGCGGCCCCGCTGGAGCAGGCCGAGCAGCGTTCCGCTGGGCGCTATGACCGGATCGAACATGGGAAACAGCCTCACATCAAGCGTCGACGCAACCGGGGACGTGCCTTACCTGGCCGCGTGACAACACGTCGGTGCGCCCGCCGTTTCCTGCTTGCTGTAGACCATCTCTCTCTGCCTCTCGTCGGTGGCCCAGGCGGGCCGCATCACGGCCCGCGCGGTGCGGCAACACCTGCCCAGCCATCGCGTCCGTGAATCACGTCGTCATGATGACCCGGCGGTCACATCTACCGCGACCGAAATTTCGGCGGTCCCTCACCGCCTCCCCCGTTTTCCGTGTTTTCGCTGGTCGGAGCGGGCGGCTCAGCGCTCGCCGAACAGCTCGAGCAGTTCCGTACGGTGGAACATCCGGGCCGTGTCGACGGCCGAGGGGGTGCCGGCGGAGGGGTCGGCACCGCCCTTCAGCAGGGCCTCGATCACCTCGGCCTCACCCTTGAAGACCGCCCCCGCGAGGGGGGTCTGACCCCGGTCGTTGACGCGGTCGGCGTCGGCGCCTCGCTCCAGCAGTGCGCGCACCGTGCCGGCGTGGCCGTGGTAGGCGGCGAGCATCACGAGCGCGTCCCCCCGGTCGTTGGTGAGGTTGGCCGGGACTCCCGCGTCGACGTAGGCCACGAGCTCCTCGGTCCGGCCGCGCCGGGCCAGGTCGAAGATCTTGGTCGCCAGCTCCACGACCTCGGGGTCGGGGGCATCAGTCATCGCCGGACCGCCTCTCACTGCTCGTGCTTCACGCATCGGGGGAACGAACGGACGTCTGCGAGCGGTGCAGAGCCGTACGGGTGAATCGCCAGCGTACTGGCTCGCACGGCACATGACGGGATCCGCCCGAGGTAAAGATCACGGCAGGCCCGTCCGAGGGTTTTCGCGGAAAATCCACCCAGTTGCACCTTTTATCGTATAGATACATTCTGTGATCCTGGAAGTACTCATGGTGACTGTCCCCGCGAACCAGGAGAACTCACATGATCATCTCGATTTCGTGCGTGGTGCTGCTCGGCGTTGTCGTCTTCATCTTCTTCCGCAAGGACGGGCTGAAGGCGTCGCACGCCCTGGTGGCGATGCTGTTCGGCTTCTACCTGGCCAGCACGGCCATCGCTCCGAGCATCAAGGCGGGCGGCGAGAGCCTGGCCGGCCTCCTGGGCGGGTTCAAGTTCTGACCCGCCCCCACCACGCACCCGTCCCGTACGCACCACCCTCTGGAGACAGCAGTGGCCAGGCGCCCCCTCCCCCGCATCCTCAGCAACGGCAGCGCGCAGCTCGCCCGGAGCCGGGAGCTGGCCAGGACGGCGGCCGACGGCGCCACGGATGTCCTCCACCCGCTGATCACCATCACGCGTGGTCTGCGCCGGCTGGCCTCGGCCGGGCGGCGCAGGTGGGCCGACACACCCAAGGACAGACGCGGCGCGCTGCTCTTCCTGGTGGCGTCGGTCGTGCTGGTCGTGGCACTGGCGCCGTACGGTCCGCTGCTCGCCGTCATCACCCTGATGGCGGCGGCGGCCTGGCACGGCCGGGACCGCGTCCCCGCCGCACCGGAAGGACCCGACGCGTCGCAGATCCAGCGCCTGAAGTCCCTCTACGAAGCCCTGGTGCCCTACTTCTCCACCGCCGAGGACCCCGAACCGCTCTACCTCCACGGCGGCGACTGGGAGAAGACCTTCTCCGAGTACGAGTTCGACGGCACGGGCCGCGTCACGCACCTCGTCATCGGCTACCCCGCCTACTTCACCGACGGCGAGCCTGAGTCCCGGGCGCGGATCGAGCATCTGATCGGCGCCAAATCGGGCCGCGGCCGCGAGTACCACTTCGTCTGGGACGAGGAGGGCAACCAGCTCACGGTCCGCGTCCTCGCTCCGCTGCCCACGGACATCGCCGCGCAGCCCTTCGTCACGGCGCCCGGCGAGACGGTCCTGGGCTTCACCGACCCCATCCGGGTGCAGCGGACGCTGCCGCTCACCCACGGCGCGCACGGCGAGGAGCAGCGCGACGTGCCCCCCGTCGTGTGGCGCACCGGCATCCGCTCCACCGAGCCCCATCTGCTCGCCGTCGGCCAGCCGGGCAGCGGCACCTCGACCCTGCTGCGCTCCATCGCCCTGCAGGCGCTCCACCACGGTGACGTGGTGATCGTCGACGGCGGCGGGACGGGCGACTACGCCTGTCTGACCGGCCGGGACGGTGTGCTCGCCGTCGAGTGCGGGCTGACGGGCGCCCTGACCAGCCTGGAGTGGGCCGCGCACGAGACGGAGCGCCGGCTGATCGCCGCCAACCGGGCCCACCAGGCGGGCGATCCACCGCCGGAGGACACCAGGCGTCCCCTGTGGCTGCTGCTGGACCGGCCGAGCGCGTTCACCGACCTGGCCACAGCGGACGGCCGCACGGACCCCCAGACCCTGCTTCAGGTCCCCCTGCGGCACGGCCGCCCGGCGAACGTCACCGTGGTCGTCGCCGAGCAGCTCGACGCCCTGGACAGCCTCGCCGACCCGGTACGGCAGCACACGCGCGCGCGGGTCGTCCTCGGTCCCGCGACGGCGCAGCAGGTTCAGACCGTGCTGGGGGCACCCCCGCACACCACGCCCGTCGACCAGGTCCCGCCGGGGCGCGGCTTCGCCCGCCTGGGCTCGGGGCCGGTGCACCGCCTCCAGGTCCCGGCGACACCGGACCCGTACGACGACGCGACCAGTGACCTCCACCGGCAGGCCGTCCTGGACCTGCTGCCCCCGCGGACGACCC
This sequence comes from Streptomyces sp. NPDC041124, assembly GCF_055592385.1. Classification (NCBI taxonomy): domain Bacteria; kingdom Bacillati; phylum Actinomycetota; class Actinomycetes; order Kitasatosporales; family Streptomycetaceae; genus Streptomyces; species Streptomyces sp. NPDC041124. The sequence goes on along the minus strand of NZ_JBVIYR010000008.1, from coordinate 382,571 downwards.
CGGCGGGCGAGGAGCCGGAGATGCTGGAGACGGAACGGGCGGATGCGGCCGTCATGCTGACCGAGTCCGCGCGGCCGGAGAAGGTGGCCATGGAGAAGGTGCCAGTAGGGGCGGTGGCCGCCGAGGCGGAGGAACCGCCGGCGACCGGGTCCGCCGGTGCCGAGCCGGCGCCGGGGCAGACGGCGGTCGCGGAGCCGTCCTCCTGACGGACCACCGGTGGTGGGCGCCGTGGTCAGCGCCGCCCTGCGGCACCACACCCCGCGACGAGCCCGGCGCGATGCCCGGCTACGCCACGAAGGAGCGCGGGACGTCCGTGCCGCTCGTACCCCCGGACTCCACGATGCGGGCAGCCGCCGCCAGGCGCGCCGCGGCTTCGTCGGCCACGGCGCCGCCCACGGTGAACGGCAGCCGAACGTAGCCCTCGAACGCGCCGTCCACCCCGAAGCGCGGCCCGGACGGCACCCGTACGCCGGCCCGCTCCCCCGCCTCGGCCAGCCGGGAGCCGGAGAGGCCGCCGGTGCGGACCCACAGGGTGAGCCCGCCCCGGGGCACCTCGAACTCCCAGTCGGGCAGCTCCCGCCGCACCGCGCTCACCAGCTCGTCCCGGTTCTGCCGGGCCTGGGCGCGCCTCACCTCCACCGCCTGCGCCCAGCCGCCCGCCCCGAACAGCCAGTTCACGGCCAGCTGCTCGAGGACGGGCGTACCCATGTCGGCGTACGCGCGGGCCGCGACGAGGCTGCGGATCACATCCGGGGCCGCGCGGACCCAGCCGATGCGCATCCCGGCCCAGAACGCCTTGCTCGCCGAACCGACCGTGATGACCGTGGACCCCGCGGGGTCGAACGCGCACACCGCGCGCGGCATCTCCACGTCCGCGTCGAGCCAGAGCTCGCTCATCGTCTCGTCGGCGATCAGCACCGTCCCCGCGGAGCGTGCCGCGTCCACCAGCCGGCGCCGCTGGTCCTCGTCGGCGAGCGCGCCGGTCGGGTTGTGGAAGTCGGCGACGACGTACGCGATCCGGGGTGCGGCCTCCCGCAGGACCTGGCGCCAGCGGTCCATGTCCCATCCGGTCAGCCCCTCGGCCATGGCGACGGGGACGAGCCGGGCGCCCGCCTCACGCATCAGCTGGAGGATGTTGGCGTAGGACGGGGACTCGACGGCGATGCGCTCGCCGCGTCCCCCGAAGAGGTGGCAGATGGCGTCGATCGCCCCCATGGCGCCCGTCGTCACCATGACCTGCTCGGGCATGGTCGGGATGCCCCGCTCGGTGTAGCGGTCCGCGATCATCGACCGCAGGGCCGGCAGCCCGGCGGGATAGTCGCCGTGGGTGTGCGCGTACGGCGGAAGCTCCTCAAGGGCACCCTGGACGGCCCGGGTGAGCCACGGTTCGGGGGCGGGGAGCGCGGCGCAGCCGAGGTCGATCATCGAGCCGAGGGCCTCGGGCGGCAGTGGTTCCAGCCCCCGCGCGGGGACCGGGTTGCCGGCCGGGACGGCGGTCCAGCTCCCCGCGCCGCGCCGTGACTCCAGGAAGCCCTCGGCGCGCAGTGCCTCGTAGGCGGCGGCGACGGTGGTGCGGCTGACGGACAGGGCGAGCGCCAGTTCCCGTTCGGCGGGCAGCCGGGCGGCGACGGGGACGCGCCCTTCGAGTACCAGCAGGCGGATGCCGTCGGCGAGCGCGCGGTAGGCGGGTGGACGCCTGGTGCCGGGGCCGGCCGGGCGGTCCTGCTGGGAGTTGAGCTGGCGGGCCAGTTGTGCCACGCCCACCGCCGAGGTCCACTGCGCCACGATAATCAGTCCACCTTCCGCGAATTGGCCATGGATGACATGACCAGTCCAGCCACAGGGTGTCATGCGTCGGTCCACTTCCACCACAGGGGGCACGTCTTGGCCAGGAACTCGTCCGGGCAGGGGCATCTCACGCGCCGGCTGTTCCAGCTCTATGCCGGGCTCGCGCTGTACGGGGCGAGTTCGGCGCTGCTGGTGCGGTCGGGGCTCGGCCTGGAGCCGTGGAACGTGCTGCACCAGGGCCTGTCCGAGCGTACGGGGCTGTCCATGGGCGTGGTGCTGACCGTGGTGGGTGCGGCGGTGCTGCTGCTGTGGATCCCGTTGCGGCAGCGCCCGGGGCTGGGCACCGTCTCCAACGTGCTGGTGATCGGCGCGGCGATGGACGCGACGCTCGCCGTGGTGCCGGACGCGCACGCCACGGCCGTACGCCTGCCGCTGATGGCCGCGGGGATCGTGCTGAACGGGGCCGCGACCGGGCTGTATATCGCGGCGCGCTTCGGCCCCGGACCGCGCGACGGGCTGATGACGGGGCTGCACCGGCGCACGGGGGTGTCGGTCCGTCTGGTCCGTACGGCCATCGAGGCCGCGGTGGTGGCCACGGGCTTCGTGCTCGGAGGCACGGTGGGCGTGGGAACGCTGCTGTACGCGGTGACGATCGGGCCGCTGGCCCAGCTGTTCCTGCGGGTCTTCGCCGTCTCCCCGGCACCCGGCGGCGGCACGGTCGTCACCGCCGGTCAACCGCGAGGAGCGATACTGCGTCCGTGACCCCGCGGATACGCCACCCCTACCTCGACCATCCCGCCCCGATCGCCTTCGCCCACCGGGGCGGGGCGGCGGACGGACTGGAGAACACCGTCCGGCAGTTCCGGTGCGCCGTCGAAGCCGGCTACCGGTACATCGAGACCGACGTGCACGTCACGCGCGACGGACGGCTCGTCGCCTTCCACGACGCCACCCTGGACAGGGTGACGGACGGCGAGGGCCGGATCGCCGACCTGCCGTGGCGCGAGGTGGAGCGGGCGCGCGTCGCCGGCAGGGAGCCCGTCCCGCTGTTCGAGGAGCTGCTGGAGACCTTCCCCGGGGTGCGGTGGAACATCGACGTGAAGGCCGGACCGGCCCTGCTGCCGCTGCTGGACCTGATCGAGCGCACCGACTCCTGGGACCGGATCTGCCTCGGCTCCTTCTCCGAGGCCCGGGTGGTCCGCGCGCAGCGGCTCGCGGGCCCGCGGCTGGCCACGACGTACGGGACCCGGGGTGTGCTGGGGCTGCGGCTGCGGTCGTGGGGACTGCCGGCCGCGGTGCGCCGGTCGGCCGTCGCCGCCCAGGTGCCGGAGGAACAGTCGGGCGTCCGGGTGGTCGACCGCCGCTTCGTGCGGACCGCCCACGCGCGCGGGCTGCAGGTGCACGTGTGGACCGTCAACGAGCCGGAGCGGATGCACCGGCTCCTGGACCTGGGAGTCGATGGCATCATGACCGATCACATCGACACACTGCGCAAGGTCATGGAGGACCGCGGCATCTGGGTCTGAGACCCCGCGCCGTCGCCTCCGCGCGTTCACGGGGAAGCGAGGGCACGGGTGGACACCGACACCGTGCGGTCGGCGGCGGGCGACGAGGCCGCCTGCCTCAGGCGCCAGCAGCGCGGCTGGTACTTCTACGACTGGGCCTGCTCCGTGTACTCCACGAGCGTGGTCACCGTGTTCCTCGGCCCCTATCTGACGTCGATCGCCGAGGCGGCGGCCGACGCGGACGGGTTCGTGCACCCGCTGGGCGTACCGGTACGCGCGGGGTCCTTCTTCGCCTACGCGATCTCCCTGTCGGTGATCGTGGCCGTGCTGGTGATGCCGCTGGTGGGCGCCGCCGCGGACCGCACCGGGCGCAAGAAGCCGCTGCTCGCGGCCGCCGCGTACACCGGGGCCGCCGCGACGGCGGGCATGTTCTTCCTGGACGGCGACCGCTATCTGCTCGGCGGCCTGCTGCTGGTGGTCGCGAACGCGGCGCAGTCCGTGGCGATGATGCTCTACAACGCGTATCTGCCGCAGATCGCACCGCCGGAGGAGCGCGACGCGGTCTCCTCGCGCGGCTGGGCGTTCGGCTACGCGGCCGGGGCCCTGGTCCTGGTCCTGAACCTCGTCCTCTACAGCGGTCACGAGAGCTTCGGTGTCTCCGAGGGCACGGCGGTGCGCATCTGTCTGGCGTCGGCCGGCCTCTGGTGGGGTGCCTTCGCACTGATTCCGCTGCGCCGGCTGCGTGACCGCCGCGCTCCCGTGCCGGAGACGGGGAAGGGCGCCCTGCCGGGGTTCCGGCAGCTCGCGGCGACCATCCGCGACATGCGCCGGCATCCGCTGACGCTCGCCTTCCTGCTGGCCTACCTGGTCTACAACGACGGCATCCAGACGGTGATCTCCCAGGCCTCGGTGTACGGCTCGAAGGAACTGGGGCTCGGACAGTCGACGCTCATCGTGGCCGTACTGCTGGTGCAGGTGCTGGCGGTGGCGGGCGCGCTGGCGCTCGGCCGGCTGGCGCGGCGGTACGGGGCGAAGCGCACGATTCTCGGCTCGCTGGTCGCCTGGACCGTGACCCTGGCCGCCGGGTACTTCCTGCCTGCCGGGGCACCGGCCTGGTTCTTCGTGCTGGCGGCCGGGATCGGGCTGGTGCTCGGCGGCAGCCAGGCGCTGTCCCGCTCGCTCTTCTCCCACCTGGTGCCGCCGGGCAAGGAGGCGGAGTACTTCTCGGCGTACGAGATCAGCGACCGCGGGATGAGCTGGCTCGGGCCGCTGTTGTTCGGACTCACCTACCAGCTGACGGGCAGCTACCGGGACGCGATCATCTCCCTGGTGGGCTTCTTCGTCCTCGGTTTCGTCCTGCTCGCGCGGGTGCCGGTGCGGCGGGCGATAGCCGACGCGGGCAATCCCGTTCCCGAACGGATTTAGCACTCGGCGCGAAAGGGCGGTAGTGTACGCGTTTGGCCTGCCAGGCGTACCGTTACTGCGCGTCAAAGATGCCGAAACGCTGTGTCACATCTGCCAGTAGATGTGACAAACCGGGCGTCGGTGGGTACTGCAATGGTTGACAAGGCTGCGGCTACGACGGCGACGCAGACCCGGGACGTGACCCGGAACGGGAATCTTTACCGCCGACCGGACGTTGACCGGATGACGACGACAGCGACACCTGTCCTGTGGGCGACAAGCCCGGGAGGCACGATTCATGAGTGAGCGAGCTCTTCGCGGCACGCGCCTCGTGGTGACCAGCTACGAGACGGACCGCGGCATCGACCTGGCTCCGCGCCAGGCCGTGGAGTACGCATGCGAGAAGGGGCACCGCTTCGAGATGCCCTTCTCGGTCGAGGCGGAGATCCCGCCGGAGTGGGAGTGCAAGGTCTGCGGTGCCCAGGCACTCCTGGTGGACGGCGACGGCCCGGAGGAGAAGAAGGCCAAGCCCGCGCGTACGCATTGGGACATGTTGATGGAGCGGCGGACCCGAGAGGAGCTCGAAGAGGTCCTCGAGGAACGTCTCGCCGTTCTGCGCTCCGGTGCGATGAACATCGCGGTGCACCCCCGGGACAGCCGAAAGTCGGCTTGATCCCGGCGGTACCGGGCGACAACACACACAGCGGACAGGACCGTGGGCGCCGTACTCGTACGGCGCCCACGGTCCTGTCCGCGTCCGCTGCCGCCGGTGGGCGGCGTGTTCGCCCTACCGCGTCAGCGGCGGGGGCGGGTTCTGCGGGGTGTCGCCGGAAGTGCTCCGGGGCTCGTCGCGGATGACCTCGCCCTGGACGACCTTGCCGTCGGGCCGGTGGATGCGAGCTTGCTGGAAGGTGCCGCCCAGCGAGCCGTGCGCCGCCTCACGGAGCTTGCGCTCGAAGGTGCGCTCGGCGGAGCGGCTGACCGCCTTCTGGACCGGCGGCACCAGCAGGAGCAGCCCCAGCGCGTCCGAGACGAGGCCGGGGATGATCAGCAGCAGGCCGCCCAGCATCATCAGGCCGTTGCCCTCGCTGTTGGGCCGGGGCCCGGGCGTCGCCGTGCCGTTCTGCTGCTGCTGCAGCGTCTCGGTGAGGTTCTTGAAGGCCCGCCGGCCGGCCCGCTTGATGACGACCGAGCCGAGGACGACACCGCCCACCAGGATCAGGAAGACCACCAGGCCGTTCGACGCCCCGGCCACCACGGTCAGCAGCCAGATCTCCAGGACGAGCCACGCGGCGACGGCCAGCGGCAGGAAGCCGCGCACCCGGGAACGCCGGGGCCGGACGGGATGCGGGGTCTGAGCGCCAGTCGTCATACCCCCAGTGTGCCTGGGCCCGGCTCAGGGCGGCATAAGCGGGGTGAGGCACTGCCGGCGGCGCGCAGGCCTACGTTTCGGGCTGCTTGACGCGCGGTTCGGGCTGTTTGTCGTCGCCGCGTCCGAGGACCTTTCCGACGCGCTCCCCCACGCCCCACGCGGTGACCCGCCACAGCGCCTCGACGAGGATGTCGCGGCTCATCTTGGAATCGCCTAGTTCCCGCTCGACGAAGGTGATGGGCACCTCGACGACGTGGTAGCCGGTCTTGACCGCGCGGCGCGCCAGGTCGACCTGGAAGCAGTACCCCTGGGAGGCCACGTCCTCGAGGCCCAGGCCCCTCAGGGTCTCGGCGCGGAAGGCGCGGAACCCGCCGGTGATGTCACGCAGCGGCAGGTCGAGCGCCACGCGCGAGTAGAGGCTGCCCCCGCGCGAGATGAACTCACGGGACTTCGGCCAGTTCACCACCCGGCCGCCCGGCACCCAGCGCGAACCGAGCACGAGGTCGGCGCCCTTGAGGGCGGTCAGCAGGCGGGGCAGTTCCTCGGGCTGGTGGGAGCCGTCGGCGTCCATCTCGACCAGGACGTCGTAGCCGTGCTCCATGCCCCAGCGGAAGCCCGCGAGATAGGCCGCGCCCAGGCCTTCCTTGCCCTTGCGGTGCAGCACCTGGACGTGGTCGTCCGCGGCGGCCAGTTCGTCGGCGAGCGTGCCGGTGCCGTCGGGGCTGTTGTCGTCGGCCACGAGCACGTGCGCCTCGGGGACCGACTTGCGCACCCGGCCGACGACGGCCTTGATGTTCTCCGCCTCGTTGTAGGTCGGAATGATCACCAGAACCGTGCCGAGCGGGCCGAAGTTCCGCCCCTGGGATCCCGCCTCGGGGGTCCCGTCGCCGTCGTTCACTGCTGCCCCTTCATGTCCTGTGCGCAGGGTCCCACCATAGTGGTCGGGTCCTGCGCCGACGTGACAGGACGTTCATATGGTGGTGTCGTTCTCCGAAGATCGGGTAGCGATCCGTTTCTGGGCCGTGCTGTGGGGCGGGCACGGCGGCGGATGGGGGCCCGGCGCCCTTCGGGCCGGCCTGGGATCCGCCGGCTGCGGATCGACCTGAAGCCGTTGTCTACTGAGCGCCCGGGCCCCACCCGGGGTCACACCTCCCCGACCGGCTGGAACTGTCCCTCGGTACTGCGCCGACGCTGAGCCTGGCTCCCAGTGACGGTGCCCCGGTGCGGCACACCGTCCCTGACCCAGCGGCGCTGACACGAGTGGCCGGACGTTCTCCGGGCGGGCGTCCGGTGGTGGACCCGGCCGAACCTACCGGCCCCCTGCCGCCGCCTGTCAACAGGCGTTTGACCTGCGCATTGCGGACCAAATGCCTGGTCAGCGGCGAGGATGCGCAGGTCGCGAGACGGGGGCGCGGCGCATGATCACCACCGCGCCCGAGTCGTAGATCACTCGCCCGGCCGTACGAAGACGGTGCGGCCGCCGACCACCGTGCGCAGGCAGACGGGCAGGTCACGGCCCGGAGTGAGGTCGGGCAGGCCGGGGGTGCCGGAGCGGGGGTCGGTGGACCAGCGCGCCACGCGGTCGTCCGGCGCCTGGACGACGAGTTCCCCGGTACGCCAGACGGCGTAGTCGGCGGGCGCACCGGGCACCAGGACGCCCGCGTCGTCGCGTCCGACGGCCCGCCAGCCGCCGCGCGTGTGGGCGGTGAAGGCGGCGCGGACGGAGACGCGGTGCTCCGGGGTGCGGTGGAAGGCCGCGGCCCGGACGGTGCCCCAGGGGTCGAGGGGGGTGACCGGGCTGTCGGAGCCGAAGGCCAGCGGCACGCCGGCGCGCAGCAGCGCCGCGAACGGGTTCAGGGAGCGGGCCCGCTCCCGGCCCAGACGCCGGGCGTACATGCCGTCCTCGCCGCCCCACAGGGCGTCGAAGGCGGGCTGCACGGAGGCGGTCAGGCCGAGTTCGGCGAAGGCGGCGACGGTGTCGGGGGTGAGCATCTCGGCGTGCTCGACGCGGTGCCGGGCGGCGCGGATCCGGGCGAGGCCCAGCTTCTCGGCGGCGGCGCGCACGCCGTCGACGACGGTGCTCACCGCGGCGTCGCCGATGGCATGGAAGCCCGCCTGGAGACCGGCCTCGGTGCAGGCGACGACGTGGGCGGCCACGGCGGCCGCGTCCAGGTGGGCGGTGCCGGTGTGGCCCGCGTCGGCGTACGGCTGGTGCAGGCAGGCGGTGTGCGAGCCGAGGGCGCCGTCGGCGAACAGGTCGCCCGCGGCGCCGGCCGCGCCCAGCTCCCGGACCTTGGTGACGTCCTGTTCGGCCCAGTAGCCGACCACGCGCGGGCCGCTCTCCCCGGCGGCGAGCCGCAGCAGACCGGTGAAGTCGTCCTCGGAGGAGATCTCCGGGCCGCCGCACTCGTGGACCGTGCCGATACCGAGCGAGGCGGCGTGGGCGAGGGCGGCCCGCTGGGCCCCGGTGCGCTGGGCCGGCGTGACGGCGGCCAGGGCGGCGGCGCGCACCGCGTGGTGGGCGTCCCCGGTGAGCGGGCGGTCCTCGCGCGCGGTCTCGCCCTGGACGAGGTCGAGCAGCGCGGTGGTGACGACCGCGGAGTGGACGTCGATCCGGCTGAGGTAGAGGGGCCGGCCGCCGGTGGCCTCGTCGAGTTCGGCGCGGGCCGGGGCCCGGCCACCGGGCCAGCGGGCGGCGTCCCAGCCGTGGCCGAGCAGGACCCGGTCGTGCGGGCGGGCGGCGGCGAACTCCCGTACACGGGCCAGCGCGGCCTCGAGCGAGGGGGCGGTGGACAGGTCGAGCCCGGTGAGGGCGAGCCCGGTGGCCGTGGTGTGGACGTGGGCGTCGGTGAACGCGGGGGTGACCAGTGCGCCGTCGAGGTCCACCACCTCGTCGACCCCGTCCGCGAAGGCGTCGGCGGCGCCTTCGGAGCCGACCCAGGCGACCTGGCCGCGCTCGACGACCATCGCGGTCGCGAAGGGGTCGGCGGGGCTGTGCACCTCTCCGCGGCGGAGCAGGACGGTGTGCGACGGGACGGTACGTTCACTCATGCCCCACAGTCTCGCGTGTCGGGCCGGGTGAGCGGCACGCAGGTCCGGTTCGCGGCGACCGTCCTCCGGGGCGCACCGGGCCGCGGCTCCGCGCCGGCCGCCGCACGGGCGGCGGGCCGCACGGCCCACGTCCGACACGAAGCCGGCCGTTCCGGTCCCGACCGGCCGCCGCTCGTGTCAGACGCGGGGCGGTCGGGCCTCGTACGGGGTGGACAGGACGACCGTCGTGCGGGTCGAGACGCCGGCCAGGGAGCGTACGCGGGCGAGGAGTTCCTCCAGTTCGTGCGGTGTGGACACGCGCACCTTGAGGATGTAGTTCTCGTCGCCCGCGACACTGTGGCAGGCCTCGATCTCGGGAACGTCCGCCAGGCGGTCCGCGATGTCGTCGGGGGCGCTGGGGTCGAAGGGTTTGACCGAGATGAAGGCCGTGATGGGCAGTCCCACGGCCTCCGGGTCGACCACCGCGGCATAGCCGCGGATGACGCCGCGCTGTTCCAGCCGGCGCACCCGCTGGTGCACGGCCGACGTGGACAGGCCCGTGGCCTTGCCCAGGTCTGTGTAGCTCATCCGCCCGTCCTTGACGAGCAGCTGCACGATCTGTCGGTCCAGCTCCTCCATGGCGCAGAACCTACAGTGCGCTTGATCGTCCCGGATAGCTGAACGGGGGCGGCGCAGGTGCCGCACGGGGCACCTGCGAGCGGCATGTGACGAACGCCACAGCCTTTGGGCCGTCTCCGTGATGTTCCCGTGATTACGCCCGAGGGGCGGCGGGAAGTGCTTGCTGTGGTCGAGGCCGCAGCGCCTTCACGGCCCAGCCCGAGGGGGAGAACCCATGCAGAGTCTTAAGCGCCTTGGTCGTACCACGTCCAAGCGGCAGCAGCCGGTCGCCATGCCCGAGCCGGAACACTTCGAGTCCGACACCCTGGACGACGAACCCGACGCGTACGACACCTTCGAGATGTACCGGGTGATCTGCCCGGACTGCGCGCAGCCGATCGCACTGCTGGCGGACGAGGACGTCCTGCCGGAGCACGCGCTGTGCGCCTCGCCGTGGAACCCGTTCGGGCTCACGGTGTGTGCCGGCACCGGCCGTCCGGCCTCCGAGGCCCGGCCCGCGGACGAGTCCGTCGAGCCGCAGGAGCAGGACACCGCGCTGCTGTTGACGCTCCCTCAGGGGCTCGACTGGCGCACCCAGCCCTTCTCGCACGTCGGCGGCCCGGGCTCGCGGCCCATCAGGGTCCCCTCGATGCGGCGCCACGCCGCCTGAGCACCCTCCGGGGCGAGGGTGGCCCGTCCGCCCTCCTCGCCCCGCCGTCAGCGCCGTGCTCGCGCGTCGGCGCCCGGGGTGGCGGTCGTGTCCGCCCCGCCCTCCCGGCCGGCGGATCCCCGCCGCGTCCCCGCTCTCACCGGCCTTCGGCCAGGCTCCTTCAGCGTGTCTCCGGCCCCGCGAGGTGGCGGGCGATGACCATGCGCTGGATCTGGTTGGTGCCTTCGACGATCTGCAGGACCTTGGCCTCGCGCATGTACCGCTCGGCGGGGAAGTCCGCGGTGTAGCCGTAACCACCGAGGATCTGCACGGCGTCGGTGGTGACCCGCATCGCGGTGTCGGTGCAGTGCAGCTTCGCCATGGCCGCCTGCTTGGCGTACGGCCGCCCGGCGTCGCGCAGCCGGGCCGCCGCCAGGTACAGCGCGCGTCCGGCCTCGATCTGTGTGGCCATGTCGGCGATCATGAAGCGCAGTCCCTGGAAGTCGGCGATCGGCCTGCCGAACTGCCGCCGTCCGGCCGCGTAGCCGAGTGCCTCGTCGAGCGCCGCCTGGGCGAGGCCGATGGCGCAGGCGGCGATGCCGAGCCGGCCGCCGTCCAGCGCCGACAGGGCTATGGCGAAGCCCTGTCCCTCCTCCCCGACGCGCCGCGTGTCGGGGACCCGGACGCCGTCGAAGTGGAGCTGGGCGGTGGGCGAGCCCTTCATGCCCATCTTCTTCTCCGGCACGGCGGCGCTCAGACCCTCGGCGTCACCGGGCACGAGGAACGCGGTGATCCCGCGCGGGCCCTCCTCGCCGGTGCGGGCCATGACCGTGCAGAAGTCGGCGACACCGCCGTGCGTGATCCACGCCTTGGTGCCGGTGATCACCCAGTCGTCCCCGTCGCGTACCGCCCTGGTGCGCAGCGAGGCCGCGTCCGAGCCGGACGAGGGCTCGGAGAGGCAGTAGGCACCGAGCAGACCGCCGCCGAGCATCGCGGGCAGGTGTTCGGTCCTCTGCTCCTTGGATCCGAACGCGGCGAGCGCGTAGGAGGCCAGGGTGTGCACGCTGACGCCGAGGCCGACGGTGAGGCGGGCCATGGCGAGCTCTTCGAGAACCTGGAGGTAGACCTCGTAGGGCTGCTCGCCGCCGCCGTACTCGGAGTCGTAGGGCAGGCCGAGCAGGCCGGACTCGGAGAGGAGGGTGAAGAGCTCGCGCGGGAAGCGGCCGGCGTCCTCCTCCTCGGCCGCCCGGGGGGCGATCTCGCGCTGGGCGATGTCGCGGACGAGCGAGATGAGATCCCTGGCCTCGTCCGTGGGCAAGTGCCGGTCCACCGGCTGCGGGGCGTGGTCGGGCATGGCGACGCTCTCCTCCCTGTTCGGGCACAACGGCGTGCGCCTTGGGTGGGGGCGGCTCCGCCGGGGGTCGTTCGGCCTGGCCGATGCTCGCGCTCCCGGGTCTCGGAAGCTGCTGACCAGCGGCTGTGCGCTGTGAGTATGCCCGATCGGCGGAAGCGAGTCACCAGTTAACGACCGCTTACTTCAGGATAACCGCGCCACACCTCTTCGGCCCGTTCCTGGTCCGCACCATTGGCCGTCCGGTCCGGTGCTCCTCGGTCGTGCCGCCGCGGGTGCCCGGTGGCACGGCGACCGGCCCCGCGCCCGGCACGTACGAGCCGGGAGGCGGACGGGGACGAGCCGGACGGGAGCTGATCAAGGCGACCCGGTGTCACGGCTCCGGCGCGGCGGGGACGGCCGGGGACCTCCGCCCCCGCCGACGGGCCGGGCCCGGCTCAGGCGTCGCGGCGGGCGGGCGCGGGCGCGGGGTAGGCCGGATCCAGCTCCTCGATGGCGCGCATGGCTCCGCCCAGCGTCTTCACCAGCAGCTCGCACATCGTCTCGCGGGGCAGCTCACCGCGGTCGATCCAGGCGAGCGCCGCACCCTCGACGCTGCACACCCAGGCCAGCAGCCCCATCCGCGCCACCGGGGCGACGTCGGTACGGCCGTAGGCGCCCTCGGCGATGGTCGCGACGATCGCCTCCCGCACCCCGTCGCGGACGGCGTGCACCTCGGCGTCGAAGCCGACACCGCCGCTGACGATCGCGCGGTACGCGGCCTGGTTGTGCTCGGCGTACCGCAGATAGCTGTCGATGGTGCGCTGCACCCGCTCCACGGGCGGCAGTTCGGCTCCGCTCGCCGCGTAGGTGACCAGGCCTGCCACCGAGTCCTCGATGATCGCCAGGTAGTAGCCCCGCTTGGAGTGGAAGTAGTAGTAGATCAGTCCCTTGGCGACCTGCGCCTGGCGTGCGATGTCGTCCATCGAGAGGGCGTCGTAGGAGGTGTCGGCGAACAGGCTTCGCCCGATGGCGATGAGTTCGGCCCGGCGGGTCGAAGAGCGCTGGGTACCGCGCGCTGCGGGGCGCGCGGCGGGCTGCTTGCTGATGTTCAATTCGACCCAGGTCTCCTGCGGGTGGCGGGACGATCCCGCAGTATGGCAGGTCGGCCGCCGGGCCGGGCGGCCCGGGGCTACAGCAGTCCCAGCTGGGTCACCAGCATCGCGAGGACCACGACGAGGGTCCACCCCATGACGTGCTCGAAAATCTTCGGTCCGTCCTCCCGCGGGCCCCCGGTGCGGGCGCGGGTGACGGTGGCTGCGTTCGCGGTCATGGCTACTCGCTGGTCTCGGTGGTGCGTGGACTCCCCCTGGGGCTGCGTCCACTGTGCCACCGCGAACGGCCGTCACGGCAGAGAGGTCGGTCACATGGCGAGCGGCCCCCGGGGACGCCCCGGGGGCCGCTCGCCGGACGGTCAGCGCACTCCCACCGCCGCGAGCGCCTTGCGCTGCCGCGGGGTCGGACGGGCCGGGAAGTACAGGTAGCAGACCCCTCCGGTGCCGGAGGCCACCTTGCCGGAGGCGTTGTACCGCTTGGTCCGCAGCCAGATGTTCTCCCACTCGCGCCGCCGGTAGATGCGGCGCACGGCCTCGTTGTCGTCGGAGGCGGGGTCGTTGGCGATCACATCACCGTCGGCGGTGAAGCCGATCACGGTCATCAGGTGCCCGGCGGTGCCGTACCCCGCCCCGGTCAGTTCCTCCTCCAGGAACGACTGGGAGGTGATGGCCGGGATGCCCGCGGCGATCAGCTGCTCCAGGTCGGTGAGGGAACGCAGCCGGGTGACCACGCCCTGCAGGCCGTCGAAGGTGGCCGCGTAGGCGGCGTTGAACGGCCAGTTGCCGCAGCCCTCGTACTGGTGGTCGTAGGTGTACCGGGCGGCGTGGCAGACCTGGGGGTCGGCGTAGGAGGGGTCGACCCAGGCCAGCTGCTCCTCGGTGAGCCGGCCGCCCCAGTACTCGATGATCATCTGCGAGGAGGTCGGGCTGCACCAGGCCTCGCCGCCGTTGTCGTACTCGGGGTACTGGCCCTTGTGGATCTCCTGCGAGTAGCGCGGGACGGCCAGTTCACCGGCGAAGCGGGGCGTCGAGGCGGGGACGGTGAACCGGTCGGGGACGTCGGAGCCCATCGCGCCGGCCCGCCACACGGTGGGGGTGAGGCGGGTGCCGGGGCGGCGGTGGAGGGTGAGGCGCAGCCGGTAGGAGACGAGGCGCAGGCCCGAGGCCGCGTCGTCGATGGCGAAGGTGTCCGTCCAGACGCTGCTCCTGCCGTCGCCCTGGTCGTCCACCGAGGTGCGCCGGATGTCCTGGTCCCCGGCCGCCCAGCGGCCCATCACGTACCAGGGGGTGTCCGTGCCGTCGGAGTAGCTGCCCCTCAGCTCGACCTGCAGCCAGGTGCCCTCGGGGGTGTGCGCGTTCCAGGAGGGGATGACCTCGGTGGCCGGCACGTCGAGCCGGTGGACGGGCGAGGTCCACCGCGCGTACTCCCAGGCGGACGCGCGGCCGGTGTGCGGGTCGGTGTAGTCCGTGGTGCCGGCGGCCCTCGCGATCACCAGGCCGGGCCGGGCACCGGAGACGGCGCGCGTCCCCTCGGCGGTACCGCCGCGCCAGTCGGTGTACGAGGTCCAGGCCCGGTTGTCGACCGTACGGGCGGCGGCCCGCCGGGCGTCCGCCGTGCCGGTGGCGCCGGTGGTCAGGGTGCCGGCGGACGCCGGGCCCGCGCTCCCGGCGACGGTGGCGACGACCGCCGCGGCGAGGAGGGCTCTGCGGGAGGGCAGTTCGGCTCTGCTCATGGGTGGAGGACCCCCAGGTGTCGGAGTCGGGGACAGGACCAGCGCGCGGCCGGCCGGACGGTCGACGTCCGCCGGACGGAGCGTGTGTGGGCCAACTATGAACGCAGCCGCACGGATCCTGCCAGCACCCCGGCCGTACCGTGCCCGACCAACATGGGACTCGACCAATGACGGGACGTCGGCGGCAGGGCCTAGAGTGCTGCCGTCAGCCCTTCGCCCAGTCCCGGGAATCCAGCCATCCACGATCTCGCCTCCCGCATCCGCCGGCTCGGCCCCTCCTGCGGCCCGGTCCGTCTCGTCGGTGTCGACGGGCACGCGGGCTCGGGCAAGTCCACGTTCGCCGGGCGGCTGTCGGCGGCACTGGACGGCGCCCCGGTGCTCAGGCTCGACGACGTCGCCAGCCACGAGGAGCCGTTCGACTGGACCGGGCGGCTGCTGCGTCAGGTGATCCGGCCGCTCGGCCGCGGTGAGAGCGCGCACTGCTCCCCCTACGACTGGCGCACCCGCCGCTTCGGACCGCCCCGACCGCTGCCGCCGGCCCCCGTGATCCTCGTGGAGGGCGTGGGCGCGGGGCGGCGGGCACTGCGCCCGTATCTGGCGCTGCTGTTGTGGATGGACCTGCCCCGTGAGGAGTCGTGGGCGCGGGGCCGGGCACGGGACGGGAAGGAGCAGCGGGAATTCTGGGACGGCTGGGTGCGCGCGGAGCACGAGCACTTCGCGGGTGACCCCACACGCCCCTTCGCCGACCTTCTGGTGCGGCAGTGCGAGGAGGGGTACGAGATCGTTCCCGGGCCTGCCGGGACGGTTGCGACACCCCCTCCGATCACCCACGGTGACGATCCGTAGGCGATGTGGTGATCCCGTGAAGGGCGGCCCTGGACAAGTTGCCAGAGTCGCCCAACTCCGCTTGACCGGGGGCCCGTACAGGTCTTACGTTCTCAATGTGCGGCCCTTCGGAGCCGCCCGCGGACACGAAGCCCCCGGTTGTTCCCCCGTGATCGGGGGCTTCGTTCTGCCTTCGCGCGGTTTCCGACCGCTCAGCGGCATATGCCGATCACCCTGGGTCACCAGAAGCCGGGGGCTCTCCCCCCTCCGCGCCGCTCCACCACGCGCACGGCACCCTACGGACGTGACGCCGCCGCAGGTACCATGCCCTCGGTGCGACCTGTGGACGACGCTTGGCGCACCTTGCAACTCCAATCCGTGGCACTGCGGTTCGACCACAGGGAGCCGACGGACGACGACCGGCCGGCACACCGACGGGGGCACGGTTTGTGGGGGACGTGATGGACTTCGGCACGCAGGGCCCGCAGGCCCCGGCCGACCTCGCCTGGCTGCGAGGCGTGGACGCCTACACCATGGGCGCGTATCCGCAGGCGGAGGAGGAGTTCCGCACCGCGGTGCGGATCGACCCCGGGATGGCCGACGGCTGGCTCGGACTGCACGCGCTGCGCATCGACACGACGGCCGCGCTGCTCCGGATGCACCGGCACCGCGAGCGCTTCGGCGAACAGCGCGCCCGGCACCGGCGCACCCTCAACTCCTGGTACTGGCTGGGCTGGTGGGTGCAACCGGTACTGGAGAGCCCCCGCGACCTGCTGCTGGCGCACGCCTCCCACTGGCTGGACGGCCGCCATGTCCCCGAACTGGACCGGGCACTGGCCGGACTGCCTCCGGTGGACACCGATCCGCACGTCCGCTTCCTGCACGCCTGCCGCTCCTACCTGGTCAAGGACTGGGAGCAGTTGGTGCGGCACACGGACTCCCTCGTCGAGGACCCGGTGCTGGGCATCGAGGCCGGGCTGTTCGGCGGCATGGCCCGGGTGCGGCTGGAGATGTACGGGCAGGCCGAACCGCTGCTGTCGGCGGCGCTGATGCGGTGCCGCAGCGAACAGCCCCAGCGCAAGGAGCTGCGCTACTGGCTGGCCCGCGCACACGAGGGAACGGGCCGCAGCGCCGCCGCGCTCCCCCTGTACCGGGCGGTGCACCGGGTCGATCCTGCCTTCATGGACACCTCCGCCCGGCTCGCCGCGATCGCCGAGGGCGACGGGTACGACGACACCGCCGGTCTCGCCGCGATCACCCTCGCGGGCGCCGGGGACATGATCGACGGCCCCGACACGCTCGACCCGCTCTTCGGCAGCGAGGGGCGTGATCTCCGGCTCTCCGAGCCCGAACCGCCGCCGGCCCCGCTGCCGTCGGTCTCCGGCACGGGGGTGCGGGTGCGGGCGGGCGGATCCGGCTCGCCGCTGCCGACGGGCCCCACCGATCCGGCGCTGCTGGAGGAGGCACTCGCCGAGCTGGAGCGCATGGTGGGGCTGGAGCCGGTGAAGCGGCAGGTCAAAGCCTTGTCGGCGCAGCTGAACATGGCGCGGCTGCGGTCCGGGCAGGGGTTGCCGGTGCAGCCGCCGAAACGGCACTTCGTCTTCTCCGGGCCGTCCGGCACGGGGAAGACGACGGTGGCCCGGATCCTGGGCCGGGTGTTCTACGCACTCGGACTGCTCGGCGGTGACCACCTCGTGGAGGCCCAGCGGGCGGACCTGGTGGGCGAGTACCTGGGCCAGACGGCCGTGAAGGCCAACGACCTGATCGACTCCGCGCTCGGCGGTGTGCTGTTCGTGGACGAGGCGTACTCACTGTCCAACTCCGGTTACGGCAAGGGCGATGCGTACGGGGACGAGGCTCTGCAGGTGCTGCTGAAGCGGGCGGAGGACAACCGGGACCACCTGGTGGTGATCCTCGCCGGGTATCCGGAGGGCATGGACCGGCTGCTGGCGGCGAATCCCGGGTTGTCGTCGCGGTTCACCACACGGGTGGACTTCCCCTCGTACCGGCCGCTGGAACTCACCGCCATCGGGGAGGTGCTGGCCGGGGAGAACGGGGACGGCTGGGACGAGGAGGCCCTGGAGGAGCTGCGGTCGATCGCCGGGCACGTGGTGGACCAGGGGTGGATCGACGAGCTGGGGAACGGGCGCTTCCTGCGGACGCTGTACGAGAAGAGCTGTGCGTACCGGGATCTGCGGCTGTCGGTGTATCCGGGGGCGTTGACCCGCGAGGACCTGGCGACCTTGCGGCTGCCCGATCTCATGCAGGCCTACGGGGAGGTGCTGTCCGGGCGGGGGCCGTCGGCCCCACCGGGACTGTGAGGCCCTCCTTGGGCCATGAGACCCCACCGGGGCCGTGGCGTCCCGGTGGTGCCGACAGCGCGGGGCGTGCTCGCCCCGCGGCGCGGTGGGGAGGCCGCCCGGCGGCTATGTCGCCAGTGCCTCCTCCGGGGTGCCGCCGGCCCTCTGGGGCGTGAGCGCCACTTCGCGGTGGGCCGGGTCCCTCACCTCGCCGACCAGGAGTTCCAGGACGTCCTCCAAGGCCACCAGACCCAGGACCCGGCCGGTGGGGTCGGAGACCTGGGCGAGGTGGGTCGCGGCACGGCGCATCACCGTCAGGGCGTCGTCCAGGGGGAGTTCGGGGCGCAGGGTCGTCATCCGGCGCCAGAGCTGCCGCGGGACGGGACGGTCGGAGTCCTCCAGGTCGAGCACGTCCTTGACGTGGAGGTAGCCCAGGAAGGCGCCGGCGTCCCCGGACACCGGGAAGCGGGAGTACCCGGTGCGGGCGGTGAGCTCCACGATCTGCGCCGGGGTGACCGCGGGGGTGACCGTGACCAGTGACCCGCCCTCGATCAGGACGTCCGTCACGGGGCGGGAGCCCAGTTCCAGGGCGTCCTCCAGGTGCTCGGCCTCCTCGGGGTCGAGGAGGCCCGCCTGCCCGGCGTCCTCCACCAGCCGGTTGAGCTGCTCGCTGGTGAAGACGGCCTCGACCTCGTCCTTCGGCTCGACGCGGAACAGCCGCAGCACGGCCCGGGCGCAGGCTCCGAGCGCGACGGTGACGGGGCGGCACAGCCGGGCGAACCAGACCAGCCCGGGGCTCAGCCACAGCGCGGCCGTCTCCGGGGCCGCCATCGCCAGGTTCTTCGGGACCATCTCGCCGATGACGAGGTGGAAGAAGACCACGACGGCGAGTGCGATGGCGTAGCCGAGCGGGTGGATCAGGCCGTGGGGCACGTGCATCCAGGCGAAGGCGGGCTCCAGCAGGTGGGCGACCGTCGGTTCGGCGACCGCTCCCAGGGTCAGCGAGCAGACGGTGATGCCGAACTGGGCCGCCGCCATCATCTGCGGCAGGTGCTCCAGGCCGTGGAGGACCTGGCGGGCGCGGGCGGTGCCGAGCGGTTCGATCTGGCTGCGGCGGACCGAGACCAGGGCGAACTCGGCGCCGACGAAGAAGCCGTTGGCGACCACGAGCAGCGCGGCGAGGAGAAGGTGCAGCACGCTCATCCGGCCACCTCCACCAGGGGCAGCGGAGCCGTTCTGACCAGGCGTACGCGTTCGGCGCGGTAGTGGCCCACCGTGCGCACCGACAGCCGCCAGCCGGGCAGGTCGGCGCGGTCGCCGACGGCCGGGATGCGGCCGAGCAGGCCGGCGACGAGCCCTGCCACCGTCTCGTAGGGGCCCTCGGGCACGTCCAGGCCGATGCGCCGCAGCATGTCGACGCGGACGGCGCCGTCGACGTCCCAGGCCGGGTTCCCGTCCTCCGGCGGGACGGCGGCGATTTCGGGGAGGTCCTGTCCGTCGTGCTCGTCGCGCACCTCGCCGACGATCTCCTCGACGATGTCCTCCAGCGTGACGACCCCGGCCGTGCCGCCGTACTCGTCGACGACGACCGCGATCGGCTGTTCGCTGCGCAGCCGGGTGAGCAGCGGCCGTACGGGAAGGGTCTCGGGGATCAGCAGGGCCGGGCGGGCGATGCGGCCGACCGGGGTGCGCAGCCGCTCCGGCGCGGGCACCGCGAGGGCGTCCTTGAGGTGGACCATGCCGACGATCTCGTCGATGCGGTCCCGGTACACGGGGAAGCGGGACAGGCCGGTGGCCCGGGTCAGGTTGACCACGTCCTCGGCGGTCGCCGACGCGTGCAGGGCGCTGACCCTCACGCGCGGGGTCATGACGTGCTGTGCGGTCAGCTCGCCCAGGGACAGGGTGCGGACGAAGAGGTCAGCGGTGTCCTGTTCCAGGGCGCCGGCCCGCGCGGAGTGGCGGGCCAGGGAGACGAGTTCGCCGGGGGTGCGGGCGGAGGCCAGCTCCTCGGCGGGCTCGAAGCCCAGGGCGCGCACCAGATGGTTGGCGACGGCGTTCAGCCCGGCGATGACGGGGCGGAACAGGCGGGCGAACGCGTGCTGGGGGCCGGCCACGAAGCGGGCGACCTGCAGCGGGCGGGACACCGCCCAGTTCTTGGGCACGAGTTCACCGATCACCATCTGCACGGCCGAGGCCAGCAGCATGCCGACGACGACGGCGACTCCGGGGACCGCGCCCCCGGGTATGCCGATGCCGGTGAAGGGTCCGTGCAGCAGCGCGGCGAGCGCCGGCTGGGCCAGCATGCCGACGACGAGGGAGGTGAGGGTGATGCCGAGCTGGGTGCCGGAGAGCTGGAAGGACAGCTCCCTCAGCGACTCGACGACCCGGCGGGCGCGCCGGTCACCGGCCGCGGCGGCCCGTTCGGCGTCCGGCCGCTCGACGGTGACGAGACCGAACTCGGCGGCGACGAAGAATCCGTTGGCCAGGATCAGCAGGAAGGCCGCTGCCAGGAGCAGCAGGGGGGTGGTCATGATGCCGCCGCCTCCGCATGCGCGCGAACCCGGTGACACGGGTCCGCGCTCTGTCGGCAGGGGGCGGCGCAGGTACTACAGGACGATCCGTCCATCGCCGGAGAGGGTCACTCCTCGGGTCAGCAGGAGCCCCTGGGCCACCGGGCGGGGCGGCAGGGGCGAAGGCGCGGTCGTCGCGCCTTCGCCCACCAGATTAATCAAGACATGGGCGACCGCGGCAGGCGGACGTCCCCGCCGCTTCCCCGATCCGTCACCCTTACGGGGCGCGGCGAGCGGTGCGCGGTGGCGGCCGGGGTCAGTCGCGTACCGTTTTGGGCCGGGCAGTGGAGCGGGCCTCGGCGAGGGCCCGCAGCGCGCGTGCGTCGGCGACGGCGCGCGCCTTGGCGATGCCCGGCTGGATGCCGAGTACGGGCATGCTGGTGCCGTCGCTGAGGTCGAGGAAGACCCAGGGATCACCCGGGCGGAGGTTCACCCGAAGGATCTGCGCCCACTCCAGGCGACGCCGGCTCACGATGTTGACGACGGTGACACCGTCCTCGTCCGCGACCACCTTCGGCCGGGCCAGCAGGAACAGCACGCCGGCCAGCAGCGCGGCCGTGAAGACGAAGCTGATCCGCTCCCCCGGGCCGAGTTGCTTCAGCAGCAGTCCGACGAGGGAGACGACCACGAACAGCGCGGTACCGGCCGTGAGCAGCACCGCCCGGGTGCGGGCGGGGCGGAAGGTGACGGGCAGGGGGCCCGGTGTGGATTCCGACATGGGGGTGCTCCGGGGCCGGTCAGAGGCGGCAGGCGTGGATGGCCGTGGTGAGGATGGCGCGGGCGCCGATGTCGTAGAGGTCGTCCATGATCCGCTGCGCCTCCTTGGCGGGGACCATCGCGCGGACGGCGACCCAGCCCTCGTTGTGCAGCGGGGAGACGGTGGGCGACTCCAGGCCCGGGGTGAGCGCGACGGCCTTCTCCAGCTGCTCGACGCGGCAGTCGTAGTCCATCATCACGTACGTCCGGGCGACGAGGACGCCCTGGAGGCGGCGCAGGAACTGCTGCACCTTGGTCTCGACGGACTCGTCGGCGTCGGCGGAGGCGCCGGTGCGGCGGATGACGACGGCCTCGGACCTCATGATCGGCTCGCCGAAGACCTCCAGGCCCGCGTTGCGCAGTGAGGTGCCGGTCTCGACGACGTCGGCGATGACCTCGGCGACGCCCAGTTCGATGGCGGTCTCGACGGCTCCGTCGAGGTGGACGACGGAGGCGTCGACGCCGTGGTCGGCGAGGTGCCCCGCGACGATCCCCTCGTAGGAGGTGGCGACCGTGCGGCCGGTGAGGTCGGCCATGCCGGTCGCGGTGCCGGGCTTGGCGGCGAAGCGGAAGGTGGAGCGGGCGAAGCCGAGCGGGAGGATCTCCTCGGCGTCGGCGCCGGAGTCGACGAGCAGGTCACGGCCGGTGATGCCGATGTCGAGCTTGCCGGAGGAGACGTAGATCGCGATGTCGCGCGGGCGGAGGTAGAAGAACTCGACCTCGTTCGTCGGGTCGACGATCCGCAGTTCCTTGGACTCGCGGCGCTGCTGGTAGCCGGCCTCATGCAGCATCTCCCCCGCGGGGCCTGACAGGGAACCCTTGTTGGGGACGGCGATGCGCAGCATGAGGTCGGCTTCCTTCGTGTGGAGGGGTGGGTCGCGGGGCGCGGGGTTTACAGGTGGGCGTAGACGTCGTCGAGGGAGATGCCGCGGGCGACCATCATCACCTGGACGTGGTAGAGCAGCTGGGAGATCTCCTCGGCTGCCGCTTCCTTGCCCTCGTACTCGGCGGCCATCCATACCTCGGCGGCCTCCTCGACGACCTTCTTGCCGATGGCATGGACGCCCTTGTCGACCAGCTCGGCGGTGCGGGAGGTGGCGGGGTCGCCGTGGGCTGCCTTGTGCTGGAGCTCGGTGAAGAGCTCCTCGAACGTCTTCTTGGACATGGTGGTCCTTACCCTACGCGCTGAGGGGGACTGCTCACCGCCAGGGTTCGGATACCGAGCGCAGGCAGGCCGCGGTCGCCACGGCCGCGGTGACCGCCTCGTGGCCCTTGTCCTCGCTGGAGCCGTCCAGTCCGGCGCGCTCCAGGGCCTGCTCCTCGGTGTCGCAGGTGAGCACGCCGAAGCCGACGGGCACGCCGGTGTCGACCGAGACCTGGGTGAGGCCCTGGGTGACGCCCTGGCACACGTAGTCGAAGTGGGGCGTGCCGCCCCGGATCACGACGCCGAGGGCGACCACGGCGTCGTAGCCGCGGCCGGCCAGGACCTTGGCGACGACGGGGAGTTCCCAGCTGCCGGGGACCCGGAGCAGGGTCGGCTCGTCGATGCCGAGGTCGTGCAGGGCGCGCAGGGCGCCGTCGACCAGTCCGTCCATCACCTTCTCGTGCCACTGTGCCGCGATGACGGCGACCCGCAGGTCTCCCACATCGCGTACGGACAGCTCCGGTGCACCCTTGCCGCTCACGTCTCTCCTCGGTTCTCTTACTGGTTGCCGCAGGCGGGCACGGTCGGTGTGTCCAGCCAGGGCAGGTCGTGGCCCATCCGGTCCCGCTTGGTGCGCAGGTAGCGGAGGTTGTGCTCGCTCGCGGTGACGGGCATCGGCTCGCGCCGGAGGACCTCGATGCCGTGGCGGGCGAGCGCGTCTGACTTGTCGGGGTTGTTGGTCATCAGGCGGACGTCGCGCACCCCGAGGTCGGCGAGGATCTGCGCGCCGGCGCCGTAGTCGCGGGCGTCGGCGGGCAGGCCGAGCTCGAGGTTGGCGTCGAGGGTGTCCCGGCCGCGTTCCTGGAGTTCGTAGGCGCGCAGCTTGGACATCAGGCCGATGCCGCGGCCCTCGTGTCCGCGCAGGTAGACGACGACGCCGCGGCCCTCGGCCTGGATGCGGTCGAGGGAGGCGTCGAGCTGGGGGCCGCAGTCGCAGCGGCGGGAGCCGAAGACGTCGCCGGTGAGGCACTCGGAGTGGACGCGGACCAGGACGTCCCGGCCGTCGCCGATCTCGCCGTGGACGAGGGCGACGTGTTCGACGCCGTCGACGGTGGAGCGGTAGCCGTACGCGGTGAAGGCGCCGTGGGAGGTGGGCAGCAGGACCTCGGCCTCGCGGCGGACGGTGGGTTCGGCGGAGCGGCGGTAGGCGATCAGGTCCTCGATGGAGATGATCGTCAGGCCGTGCTTGCGGGCGAACGGGACGAGTTCGGGCAGCCGCAGCATGCGGCCGTCCTCGCCGGCGATCTCGACGATGGCTCCGGCGGGGCGCAGTCCGGCGAGGCGTGCGAGGTCGACGGCGGCCTCGGTGTGGCCGTTGCGCACGAGCACACCGCCGGGGCGGGCGCGCAGCGGGAAGACGTGGCCGGGGCGGACGAGGTCGGCGGGTTCGGCGGTGCCGCCCGCCAGCAGCCGGAGCGTGGTGGCGCGGTCGGCGGCGGAGATTCCGGTGGTCACGCCGTGGGCGGCGGAGGCGTCGACGGAGACGGTGAACGCGGTCTTCATCGACTCGGTGTTGTCGTCGACCATCTGGGGGAGGCGCAGCCGGTCCAGTTCGTCGCCCTCCATGGGGACGCAGATCAGGCCGCGGCACTCGCTCATCATGAAGGCGACGATCTCCTCGGTCGCCATCTCGGCGGCGATCACGAGGTCGCCCTCGTTCTCGCGGTCCTCGTCGTCGACGACCACGACGGGCCGGCCCGCCGCGATGTCGGCGACGGCCTGGGCGACGGGGTCGAGCCGGAGGTCGAGGTCGTCGGTGTCGAGAAGGCCCGGTGTGATCGGAGGGGAGGCGCGGTGCGGGTCCCCCCAGGTCCTCCGCTCCGGGGGAGCCTCGTTCGGGGTGGCGGTGGGAGACGGGTGGGCGCTCATGCCGGCGCTCCTTCCAGGGCGGGCCGCGCGTCGCGGGAGCGCAGCCACCAGTCACGCAGGCCCCACAGGACCAGTGCGCCGTAGATGACGTAGACGAAGCCGGAGAAGGCGAAGCCGTTGGCGAAGTTCAGGGGGACGCCGACCAGGTCGACCAGCAGCCAGGCGAACCAGAACTCGACCATGCCGCGGGCCTGGGCGTACATGGCGACGATCGTGCCGACGAAGATGTAGGCGTCCGGCCAGGGGTCCCAGGACAGGGACGGGTAGAGGGTGAACAGCCCGCCGACGGCGAGGGTGCCGAGCACCGCCCCGGCCAGCAGTGCGCCGCGTTCGCGCCAGGTCGCGAAGCGGACGGCGATGGACCCGTCCTGCGCCTGCTGCCGGCCGCGGTTCCACTGCCAAAAGCCCCAGGAGGCGACCAGCATGACGACGATCTGCTTGCCCGCGCTGCCGGAGAGGTGGGCGGTGGCGAAGGCGGCGAAGAGGATGAGCCCGGAGACGAACTGGGCGGGCCAGGTCCATATGGAGCGGCGCCAGCCGAGGGCGAGGGCGATCAGACCGATCACGTTGCCGATCATGTCCGACCACTTGATGTGCTGGTCGAAGAGGGTGAAAGCCTCGGAGTTGAGCCAGTTCACCGGGTCGCCCCCTCACTGGTGGCGCGGTCGCCGAGCATCCGCTCGACGTACTTGGCGATGATGTCCACCTCGAGGTTGACCGGGTCGCCGGGCTGCTTGGTGCCGAGCGTGGTCAGGGCGAGCGTGGTGGGGATGAGGCTGACGGTGAAGTGGTCGTCGGCGGCGTCGACGACGGTGAGGCTGATGCCGTCGACGGTGATGGAGCCCTTCTCCACGACGTAGCGGGAGAGGCCCGCCGGGAGCGAGATCTTCACGAGTTCCCAGTGCTCCGACGGCTCGCGCCCGAGGATCTCCCCGGTGCCGTCGACGTGCCCCTGCACGATGTGGCCGCCCAGGCGGGAGCCCACGGCCGTGGGCCGTTCGAGGTTGACGCGGGAGCCGACGGCGAGGGCGCCGAGGCTGGAGCGCTTCAGGGTCTCGGCCATCACGTCCGCGGTGAACTCGTCGCCCCGGTGCTCGACCACCGTGAGACAGACGCCGTTGACGGCGATGGAGTCGCCGTGCTGGGCGCCTTCGGTGACGACGGGGCCACGCAGGCGGAAGCGACAGGCGTCGTCGAGCGTCTCGACGGCGGTGACCTCGCCCAGCTCTTCGACGATTCCGGTGAACACTTCCCGGGTCCTCCTGCCTCTTCGGGCACGGACTCCGGGGCTGTCGATGACGACAGAGCACGGGCGAAGATACCGGGAGCGACGCCGGACAGAGCTCGCCTCGACGGCGAACCGGTACGGCGGCGCGCATGTGCCCGCCCGCCGCGCACTGCCTCCCATCCGGACTTTAACCGTCGGTCCAGGAATTTCACCTGGTCAACCGGCCGCTGGAAGCGACCGGGTCGCGGACTGTAACCGCCGGTTCGGACTTTCACCGACCCCGGAGTGCGCTGCTACTGGTACAGGGCCAGTGTGCCACGACCGGGCGCCGTCCATGCGGGCGAGGAATGTGGGGTGGGTCACAGGCGGTGACGTCAAGGCTGCCGAGCGTCGCGCGGCGGGCAACTCCCGGCCGGCCGCGCCACCTTGGAAGCGCGCGAGATTGGTCCATACCTATTGACGCTGTGGTCTAGTCCTCTTAGGGTCCGAGCCAACTTCCGTGGAGAGGAACCCACTGTGCCGTCCCCCTCACGCCCCGGAGCGAGAGGCGCGCTGCTCGCTTCCGCCGCCGCCGTCACGGGTCTGCTGCTCACCTCCCTGCCCGCCACCGTCTCGCACGCCGCCGGCCAGGAGTCGTGCCGTCCTGACGGCCTCTACTCGACGCCGGGCGTCGACGTCCCCTACTGCTCGGTGTACGACTCGGCCGGGCGGGAGAGGATGGGCTCCGACCACCAGCGCCGGGTGATCGGCTACTTCACCGGCTGGCGCCACGGCAAGGACGGCAAGCCCGCCTACCTGGCGTCCGACATCCCCTGGGACCGGATCACCCACATCAACTACGCGTTCGCGCACGTCGACAAGGGCAACAAGCTCTCCGTCGGCGCGGACGGCGCCGCCAACCCGGCGACCGGGATGACCTGGCCGGGCGTCCCCGGTGCGGAGATGGACCCGGCTCTGCCCTACAAGGGGCACTTCAACCAGCTGACCAAGTTCAAGAAGCAGCACCCGGACGTCAAGACGCTGATCTCCGTGGGCGGTTGGGCCGAGACGGGCGGCTACTTCGACGACAGCGGGAAGCGCGTGGACTCCGGCGGCTTCTACTCCATGGCCACCCACGCCGACGGCTCGGTCAACCAGGCCGGCATCGACACGTTCGCCGACTCGGCGGTCGACTTCATCCGGACCTACGGCTTCAACGGTGTCGACATCGACTACGAGTACCCGACGACGATGAAGGACGCGGGCAACCCGCTCGACTGGTCATTCGCCAACGGCCGCCGCGCCGGTCTGGTCAAGGGGTACGCGGCGCTGATGAAGACGCTGCGCGAGAAGCTCGACCGCGCGGGCGCGGCCGACGGAAAGCACTACCTGCTGACGGTGGCGGCCCCCTCGTCCGGCTACCTGCTGCGCGGCATGGAGACCTTCCAGGTCCAGAAGTACCTGGACTACGTCAACATCATGTCGTACGACCTGCACGGCGCCTGGAACGAGTACGTCGGCCCGAACGCCTCGCTCTTCGACGACGGCAAGGACGCCGAACTGGCCGCCGCCGGCGTCTACACGACCTCCCAGTACGGGGGCATCGGGTACCTCAACACCGACTGGGCCTACCACTACTTCCGCGGCTCGATGCCGGCCGGCCGGATCAACATCGGACTGCCGTACTACACACGCGGGTTCAAGAACGTCACCGGCGGCACGGACGGGCTGTGGGGCAAGGCGCCCTCGACGGACTGCCCGGCGGGCTCCGGGCTGACCAAGTGCGGTGACGGCGCGACCGGCATCGACAACCTGTGGCACGACCTGGACACCGGCGGCAAGGAGTCACCTGCCGGTTCCAACCCGATGTGGCACGCCAAGAACCTGGAGAAGGGCGTCGTCGGGGACTACGTCACCGACTACGGTTTCCCGGCCGGCACGCGGCTGACCGGTACCTACGCCCGCAAGTACGACTCCACGCTGGTGGCGCCCTGGCTGTGGAACGCCGAGAAGAAGGTGTTCCTGTCCACCGAGGACGAGCAGTCCGTGAAGGCCAAGGCGGACTACGTCGTGGACCGCGGCATCGGCGGCACGATGGTGTGGGAGCTGGCCGGCGACTACGACTGGAACGCGGCCTCGGGGCAGTACGAGCCCGGCTCCACGCTGACCACGGCGATGTACGAGAAGTTCAAGGCCGCCGCTCCGTACGGCGCGACGCGGGCGACGACGCAGCTGCCGTCCGAGGCGCTGGACATCGGCGTCGACTTCGGGCAGTTCCCGCTAGGGGACTCCAACTACCCGATCAGCCCCAAGCTGAGGATCACCAACCACACCTCCTCGGCCCTGCCCGGCGGCACCGAGTTCCGCTTCGACTACGGCACCTCGGCACCCGCCAACGCCAAGGACCAGTCCGGCTGGGGCACCACGGTGATCAGCCCCGGCCACACGGGCGACAACGTGGGCGGACTCGACGGCGACCACCACCGGGTGTCGCTGAAACTGCCGGCCTGGCAGTCGCTGGCGCCGGGCGCGTCGGTGGAGCTGGACCTGGTCTACTACCTGCCGGTGTCGACGCCGTCGAACTGGACGGTGACGTTCGGCGGAAAGACATACGCCCTGGCCGGGGACCTGGCGCGCGGGACCACGGTCGTGCAGCCGGGCGGCGGGACCACCCCGACCGACCCGCCGACGACACCGCCCGGTGAGGGCGGCGACTGCACGCAGCCGGCCTGGGACCCGGCGACCGCGTACGGCGGGAGCAGCGTGGTCTCCCACGAGGCGCGCCTGTGGAAGGCGCAGTGGTGGACGAAGGGCGAGGAGCCCGGAACCACCAGCGAATGGGGAGTGTGGCGGGATCAGGGACCCTGCTGACCTCCGTACAGGACCGGCCCGGCGGTGGTGACGACGGCCCTTGCCCACCGCCGGGCCTCACCACGCGCGGATGCGTGCGGCGTGGGACCCGGCGAAGCTGGACGGCGTCGGGCGGCACGGGCGATGTCACATCCGGCGGTGGCCGATCCGTCCCGGCTGCGAAGGGTGCTCCGTCGGGGAGCGCCGGTGTCCGAAGGGGCTGAACAGCATGACCACGATCCTGGTGACGGGCGGTACCGGAACCCTCGGCCGGCCTGTCTGCGAGCGGCTGCGGGCGGCCGGGCACGAGGTGCGCGTGCTCAGCCGGAAGGCACGACCGTACGCGGTCGACCTGCGTGAGGGCGGAAGGGTGCTGGATGAGGCCGTCACGGGCGTGGACACGGTCGTGCACTGCGCGACGTCACCGCGCGGTGGCGACGAGAAGGCCGCACGGAACCTGATCTCCGCGGCAGGGCGGGCGGGCGTCGGGCACCTCGTCTACATCTCGATCGTCGGTGTCGACCGCGTGCCGTACGGCTACTACCGGTCCAAGCTGGCGGTGGAGCGACTGGTCGAGGACTCGGGGACCGGCTGGACCGTGCTGCGCGCCACCCAGTTCCACGACCTGGTCCTCACCGTGCTCCAGGGCCTGGCGAAGGTTCCTCTCGTGCTGCTGCCGGCCCGGGTGAAGGACCAGCCGGTCGACGTCACGGAGGTCGCGGAGCGTCTGGCCGGTCTGGCCCAGGGCGCACCGGCGGGGCGTGTGGAGGACATGGGTGGACCCGAGGTCCGGACGTTCGACTCCCTCGCCCGCGCTTATCTGCGGGCGTCGGGCCGCCGTCGCGCGGTGGTGAAGGTCCCGCTGCGCGGTGCGGCCTACCGGGCCTTCCGCGACGGCGGCCACCTCGCTCCGGACCACGCGGTCGGCAAGAGGACCTTCGACGAGTTCCTCACCCACCGGTTCGGCGCCGGCCCTTCACACCGGTGAGGGACGTCCCCCTGCACGAACACCGGTGCGCGGGCATACCCCGCCGCCCGGCCCGCTCTCCGTCGGGAGGAGTGCGCGCCGGGCGGGGACCGGCAGCGTCGTCCGGGACACGGGCTCCGAAGGCGCCGGCGCCTGGAGCGCGCGTAGCGCGGGCGGCACGGCCGCGCCATGAGGCCCCGTGTGGACGGTCAGTGGCCGGGGGCGCCGAAGAGGTCGTCCTGGGCCCGGTCGCGGGCGGTCAGCAGGGCCCCGCGCAGTACCGCTCCGCCGCCGAGGGTGCTGGGGCGCACCTCGGCGAAGAGCGGGGACATCGCGGCCAGCCGCTCCTGTACCCGTGACGCCAGCGGCTCGCCACCCGCCTGCCCGACCTCCCCGCCCAGGACCACACACCCCGGGTCCAGCAGCGCGACCACCGACGCGACTCCCACCGCGATCCGGTCGGCCAGAGCGTCGAGGAAGGGTGCTCCGGCGGGGACGGTGGCGGCGGTCCGTACCGCAGCCGCCGCCGCTCCGGGGGCGGCTTTCCGCTCCGCCTCGATGCCGTACTCCTCCGCGAGCGCCGCGACCGCAGCCGACCCGACCAGGGAGTGGAAGCCTCCCTCGCAGTCGGTGGCCGAGGGCAGGCCGCGGGTGCCCGGAACCGGAAGGAAGCCGATCTCGCCCGTACCGCCGGAGGCGCCCCTGCGCAAGGTGCCGTCGAGGATCACGGCCGCGCCGGTGCCGTGGCCCAGCCAGAGCAGGACGAAGGTGTCCCGGTCGCGGGCCGCGCCGTGACGCTGCTCGGCGAGCGCGGCGAGGTTGGTCTCGTTCTCCACGCTGACGCGCGTCTCGGGCAGCCGCTCCTGGAGCGCGGCGACCAGGCGGCGGTGCCATGCGGGCAGGCCGGTGGAGTCGCGCAGTTCGCCGCTGGCGGGGTCGATCAGCCCGGGGGCCCCGATCCCGACGGTGTGCAGCCGGTCGGCGCCCGCGTCCTTCACCGTCCGCTCGACCAGTTCGACCGCCCGGTCCACCGCCGGCCCGGTGCCCGTGTCGCCGGTGATGGGCAGTGCGGCCTCGGCCAGGGCCTCGCCGACGAGGTCGGACACGACGACGGCGACGCTCTCGGTGCGCACGTCCAGCGCGGCCAGGTGCGCCAGGCCCGCGACGATGCCGTACAGCTTGGCGTTGGGGCCGCGGCGCTGCTCCTTCGCCTCACCGGCCACCGCGATGAGGCCGGCCGCGCCGAGACGCTCGACGAGGTCGGCGACGGTGGGCCGGGACAGTCCGGTCAGCTGCTTCAGCTGCCCCGCCGTCAGCGGGCCCTGCTGCTGGAGCAGACGCAGGGCGAGCCGGTCGTTGATGGCTCTGGCGGTGCTCGGGGATGCGGCCATGCCGGGATCCTTCCAGATGGCGGGACCGGTCGGCGTGGGGGACCGGTGGCGCGGGCTGAGCGGAGAGAGGAGCGGATTCAAAACCCCTTATCCCTCAGGCAGGGTTCCTGATAGTTTACGGCGGCGCTCGAGGCAACGGACCACCGGGAGGGGCGGCGCGATGAGTACAGGCGCGATGAGTACAGGCGCGATGAGTACAGGGGTGTACGCACCACACGAGGTGAGGCGGGCACGCTACGCCGTAGGGGCCGTGTTCGCCGTGCACGGCGCGGTCACCGGCTCGTTCGCCACCCGCGTGCCCTGGATCCAGGACCACGCCGGCGTGAGCGCCGGGCAGCTGGGCCTGGCGCTCGCCTTCCCCGCACTCGGCGCGTCCCTCGCCATGCCCCTGGCGGGGAGCATCAGCCACCGCTTCGGAGCCCGCAACGCACTGCGCGGACTGATCGCCCTGTGGACGCTCGCACTGGTCCTGCCGTCGGTCGCCCCGAACCTGCTCACCCTCTGTCTCGCCCTGTTCGTCTACGGCGCCACGGCGGGCATGTCGGACGTGGCGATGAACGCGCTGGGCGTGGAGGTGGAGAACCGCCTCAACAAGTCGATCATGTCCGGGCTGCACGGCATGTGGAGCGCCGGCGCCCTGATCGGTTCGGCGGCCGGCACGCTCGCCGCCCACCTCGGCACGGACGCCCGGCTGCACCACGCCCTCGCGGCGGCCGTGCTGACGGTGGTGGGTGTCGCCGTCTGTGCCTGGGTGCTCGATCTGCAGCCCACCGAGGACGAGGAACCGCCGCCGCGGTTCGCGCTGCCGCCCCGTTCCGCGCTGCTGATCGGCGCGATCGGTTTCTGCGCGGTGTTCGCGGAGGGCGCGAGCCTGGACTGGTCGGCGGTCTATCTGCGCGACCAGTTGGAGACGTCGGCGGGTCTCGCGGCGGCCTGCACCACCGGCTTCACGCTCACCATGGCGATCGCCCGGATCGCCGGTGACCGTGTGGTCGACCGGTTCGGCGCCGTGCGCACGGTCCGCACGAGCGGTGTCGTCGCCGTGCTCGGCGGGCTGCTGATCGTCCTCTCCGAGCACCCCGCGGCGGCGATGGCCGGCTTCGCGCTGATGGGGCTCGGCATCGCGGTCGTGGTCCCGCTGTGCTTCGCCGCCGCCGGCCGCAACGGGGCCAACCCGAGCCTCGCCATCGCGGGCGTCGCGACCATCACCTACACCTCGGGGCTCGTCGCCCCCAGCGCCATCGGCCTGCTGGCCCAGGCGACCAGCCTGTTGGTGTCGTTCGTCCTGGTGACGGTGCTCTCGTGCGGCATCGCGGGGTTCGCGGGCGTGCTGCGCGCGGGAGACCGCAGGAAGGTCACGCGTCCGGACGCAGCAGTTCCCGAGCCGCGTCCCTGAACGCCTCGCTCCAGGGCGCCGGGCGCAGCGTCGTGGCGTCCAGCCGCACCAGCACCCGGGTGCCCCGGGCGTAGGTGACCGCCCCGTCGGCCGAGCAGAAGCGGAAGCCGTAGGTGAGTCCGGTGGTGCCGAGCCGGTCCAGCCAGAGGTGGACGCCGTAGGTGCCCGGCCGGGTCACGGGGGCGTCGTAGGTGACACGCAGTTCCCTGACCGCGTTGCAGGCGTCGCCGGCCGCGGTCCAGTCGCCCTCGAAGCGGACGCCGTTGCCGTGCCACAGCTCGGTCCAGGCCCGCTCGACCAGCAGCGGATAGCGGGCGTTGTGCAGCAGCCCCAGCGCGTCGAGGTCGTCGAAGTGGACGGTGACGGGGATCAGCCGGCCGTGGGAGAGGGCGGGGGCCAGTATTGCTTCGGCGGTCACGGGTGGGACTCCTGGGGGCGTACGGGATGAGCGCCGCTCTCCATCGAACGACGGCGCCCCCTCATCCTAAGCAGACGCTCAGCAGGCCGGAGAGGCCCGGCCACCTGTACGAAGCACTCCTGACCAGCCCGCACAATGGTCCGGACACGCTGGCCTGACGACGAAAGCGACACCCCATGAAACTCGGCGTCCGCTGGACACTGCACGGCGACGGACGCACCCCGGCGCCCGGCGCGGTGGTCCGCCCCGACGAACGGCTCTCCTGGCCCCGCACCGCGGGCCTGGGCGCCCAGCACGTGGTGGCGATGTTCGGTGCCTCCTTCGTCGCCCCGGTGCTCATGGGTCTCGACCCGAACCTGGCCATCATGATGTCGGGCGTCGCGACGATCGTCTTCCTGCTGGCGACGCGCGGCCGGGTGCCCAGCTACCTGGGCTGCTCGCTCTCCTTCGTGGGGGTCGCCGCGGTCATCCGGGCCGACGGCGGCTCCAGCGCCACCGTCACGGGCGCGGTGTTCGTGGTCGGCGCCGCGCTGTTCCTGGTGGGTCTCGCGGTACGCCGCTTCGGCGCGCGGATCATCCACGCGGCGATGCCGCCGATCGTGACCGGCGCGGTGGTGATGCTGATCGGCTTCAACCTGGCGCCGGTGACCGCCGCCACCTACTGGCCGCAGGACCAGTGGACCGCCCTGTTCGTGATGCTGTTCACCGGTCTGGCCGTGGTCTGCCTGCGCGGTTTCTGGTCCCGGATCGCGATCTTCCTCGGCCTGGTCTTCGGATACGTCCTGTCGTGGGCCCTCGACCGGATCTTCGGCAAGATCCACGCGGCGGACGCCGGCGGCCAGGTCACCGACCACTGGCGCCTGGACCTGTCCGGGGTGGGCCGGGCGGACTGGATCGGCCTGCCGACCCTGCACGGACCGTCCTTCGAGATGTCGGCGATCCTGGTCGCCCTGCCGGTGGTCATCGCCCTGATCGCGGAGAACGCCGGGCACGTGAAGGCCGTCGGCGAGATGACCGGCGACAACCTCGACGACAAGCTCGGCACGGCCATCTCCGCCGACGGTGTCGGCTCCATGCTGTCCACGGCCGTCGGCGGCCCGCCCAACACCACCTACTCCGAGAACATCGGCGTGATGGCCGCGACCCGCGTGTACTCCACCGCCGCGTACTGGGCCGCCGCCGGTTTCGCCCTGCTGTTCGGTCTCTGCCCGAAGTTCGGTGCCGTGGTGGCGGCCATCCCGGGCGGGGTGCTCGGCGGGATCACCGTCATCCTGTACGGCATGATCGGCCTGCTCGGCGCCCAGATCTGGATCAACGCCAAGGTGGACCTGCGCAATCCGCTGAACCTCGTACCGGCCGCGGCGGGCATCATCATCGGCGTCGGCAACGTCTCCATGGAGGTCACCGACACATTCTCGCTGAGCGGTATCGCGCTCGGCACGCTCGTGGTCATCACCGGATACCACGCGCTGCGCGCCTTCGCGCCGGCCCACCTCAAGACGCAGGAGCCACTGCTCGACGAGGGCACGTCCTCCTACGACACCGAGGGCACCGAGGGTGATCAGCGCGCCAAGTCGTAGGCGTACGACGGGGTGAAGGTGCCCGGCGCCCCCTTGCAGCCGTCGGACTCGCCGGGGAGCTTCACCCACAGGTAGCCGTGGATCCGGTCCTCCCCGGTGGCGAGCGTCGGGGCGCGGCCCAGTGTGCGGCCGGCCGGGTCGCACCATGCGCCGTCCGCCGGGGCGCCGTTGCCGTTGCGGCTGGTGTCGATGACGGCGCCGAGGCTCGACGGGCCACCGAGGGCGTCGAGCACGGCACGGTCGTAGGAGATCTCGGCCGCCGTGCTGTGGAAGTTGGAGACGTTGCTGAAGATGCCGTC
Organism: Streptomyces sp. NPDC041124; assembly: GCF_055592385.1. Taxonomy (NCBI): domain Bacteria; kingdom Bacillati; phylum Actinomycetota; class Actinomycetes; order Kitasatosporales; family Streptomycetaceae; genus Streptomyces; species Streptomyces sp. NPDC041124. Next base: position 348,395 of record NZ_JBVIYR010000008.1, on the reverse strand, counting down.
CGAGGAGGCGGCCGAGGCGGCCCCCGCCTGCCGCAGCCAGCCGGCCTGCCGGGCGGGCGCGTTCCAGCCGGAGTGCCCGGCGTCGAAGTAGACGCGGGCCCGGGGGTTGGCCTCCTTGAGCACCCGTCCGGCGCGGGCCAGCGAGGCGAAGCGGTCGGCGCGCTGCCCGGCCGGGAGGCACTCGGCCTGGGCGACCGAGTCGGGTTCGAGTATCACGATGACCTCGCCGCTGCCGAGCCCGGCGGCGAAGCGGTCGATCCAGGCGTCGTAGGCACCCAGGTCGGGGGCGCCGCCCTGGGAGTGCCCGCCGCAGTCGCGGTCGGGGATCGTGTACGGCACCAGGACCGGCGTCCGGCCCTGCGCGGCCCCGCCGGACGCCACCGCGCGGACCCGGGAGGTGATCGAGTCCGGGGAGTAGTCGGCGAACCACACGGCCGCGGGCTGGTCGGCTATCCGGGACTCGATGACCGTGCGGCGCGGGTCGTCGGGGTTGGCCCGCACCCAGTCCAGGACCCGGCTCTCGGGGTGCCGGTAGAGACGGGTGGACACGGGGGCCGTCCGCCGCTTCTGCGGGGTCGGGGACGCGGACGGCTTCGGGCCGGCCTTCTTCGTGGGACCGGCGGTGGGCGACGGGGACGCCGACAGCGACGGGGAGAGCGACGGCGGCACCGCGGGCGGCGGTTCCGGGGGCGGGGAGGAGGACACCTCGGGCCGGGCCTCGTCCGCGCCATGTCCGTCACCGACCGCCGAGATCATCCCGGTGGCGGTGCCGACCGCCACCACGACGGAGGCCGCCGCGGCCATCGTGCCGCGCCGGGCGGCACGCCGGCGCTCGGTTCTGCGCGCGGACAGGCGCTGGGCACGCGAGCCTGACACAGTGCTGCTCCCCTCCCCCGCGGCGGGTGCGTTCCCCCGTTCCGGGGAAGCGTCGGGCCCGCCGCCACTGGCACCACACTAAAGGTGCCACTCTGCGCTCATGGCGCAATGCGAACAAGTCCTCACCCCCGTGGACGGGGTCGTCTCCCGTATGCGCGCCCTCGACGCGGCCCTGCACGCACGGGACGGGGTCGCGGTGTTCCACCGTGTCTACCTGGCCGTGACCGAGGCCGCGGACCGGCGCACCGGCGCCGGTCCGCTCCCGGACACCCGTGCCACGTCCGCGCTGGACGTTCCGTTCGCGGAGCGCTATCTGGCCGCGGTCGACGCGGTGTCCGGGGAGCGCCGACCACCGGCCTGCTGGCGCCCGCTGTTCGCGTCCCGCCACCACCCGGGAGTACGTCCGCCGCAGTTCGCCCTCGCGGGCCTCAACGCGCACGTCGGTCACGATCTCGCGCTGGCCGTGGTGGACACCTGCCGTACGCTCGACTGCGAACCCGTCGACATCGAGGACGAGTTCGACCGGGTGGGCGAGTTGCTCGTCTCGCTGGAGGAACGCGTCCGCGAGGAGCTGACGCCGGGCCCCGACCTGCTGCGGATCGCCGATCCGCTGACGCACCTGCTCGGCGCGTGGAACCTGGAACGGGCCCGGGACGCCGCCTGGACGGCGGCCCGCACCCTGTGGGCGCTGCGCCGGCTGCCGGATCTCGCCGGGGAGTTCACCGAGCGGCTGGACACGGCGGTGGGCTTCGCCGGACGCATGCTCCTCACCCCGCTGCCCGACTGCGTTCCGGCGGGGGCGGCGTGGGATCAGTCCTCGGGGAGTTCGACGGGTGCGATCTCGTCGTAGACGTCTCCGGGGCCCGGGTTGGTGGGGTCGGTCTCGCCGCCGAAGTGGTGCATGACGCCCCAGACCGCGTTCAGCGCGGTCTGGACCGCGCCCTCGGCCCAGCCCGCCGTCCAGGAGATGTCGTCACCGGCGAGGAAGATGCCCCGCTTGTCCGCCGGCAGCTCCTCCTGCATGAAGTGCGTGAACAGACGCCGCTGGTAGCGGTAGTGGCCGGGCAGGTTGGCCTTGAACGCGCCCATGAAGTAGGGCTCGTTCTCCCAGGAGACGGTCACCGGGTTGCCGATGATGTGCTTCCGGATGTCGACCGTGGGGTAGATCTCGCCGAGCGACTTCAGCATGACCTCCATCCGCTCGTTCGCGGACAGCGGCAGCCACTTCAGGCTGTCGTCGCACCAGGTGTAGGACAGGCAGATGACCGCGGGCCGGTCGGGCCCGTCGTCCAGGAGGTAGGTGCCGCGGGTCATGCGGTCGGTGAGCGTCATCGACATGACGTCCCGGCCCGTCGGGTTCCCCCTGTCGTCGACGGCCTTGTCCAGCCAGAACGGCCGGTCCACAGGCACGAAGAGCTTGGAGCTCTCCATGTAGTGGGTGCGCTCGATCGCGGTCCAGTGGTCGATCGGGAACAGCGAGTCGTCGCAGGCGATCTTCGACAGCAGCATCCACGACTGGGCGGTGAAGACCGCCGCCTCGTAGGTGCGGATGTCTCCGTCGGCGTCCGTCACCGTGATGCGGTTGCCGGCGGTGCGGTGGAGCCGGGTGACGGCCGGGCGCGGCTCGCCGTCCACGTGCAGGGACCGCAGCGAGGTGCCGTACGGCCAGTGGACGATCTTCTCCGGCTCCCGCTCCCACAGCCGCAGCGGCAGCTGCTGGGAGCCGCCGACGATGCCGCGGTGGTGGTCGTCGGCCTCGGTGTAGACGACTCGCAGGATCTCCAGGATGGAGTTGGGGAAGTCGGTGTCCCAGCCGCCGGTGCCGAAGCCGACCTGGCCGAAGATCTCACGGTGCCGGAAGGACTTGAAGGCCTCGGAGTCGCAGAGGAAGCCGTAGAAGGTCTGGTTGTCGAGCTTCTCGACGAGCCTCGCCCATATCTCACGGATGCGCGGGACGTCCCGCTCGCGCAGGGCGCGGTTCATGTCGGAGAAGTCGGCGCCCTCCTCGAGGCACTTGCCCCAGGCGTCGGCGACATCGCGGTAGACCTGGGGCAGGTCGTCGAGGGTCTCGGCGTAGTGCGACTCGCCCTTGAGGTCGACGACGGTCGAAGGCGTCGCCTCGGCGAGGGGGTTGGGGAAGGGGCGGGTCGTCAGGCCCACCAGGTCGATGTAGTGCTGGAGCGCCGTGGAGGACGGCGGGAAGCGCATCGCGCCCATCTCGGCGGTCAGGGACGGATCGCAGCCGTCGAAGCCCACGGTGCGCAGCCGTCCGCCGATCCGGTCGGCCTCGTACACGACGGGCTTGAGGCCCATCTTCATCAGCTCGTAGGCGGCGACGATGCCGGACAGGCCGCCGCCGATGACCGCGACCTCGGTGCCGTGCTCGGTCGCCGGTATCTGCCCGAGCCCCGCCGGGTGGGCGAGGTAGTCGTCGTACGCGTAGGGGAAGTCCGGGCCGAACATGGTGATCGGCGGCTGCTGCTCGTCGGCGTGCTCGACGGCGTTGGGCACCGTGGACGTCATGGGGTACGGACTCCTAGCGGGGGTGGAACGGGGGCGCGGCGGGGGGAAGTTCAGACGAGGGACCCGTAGAGGCCCGGGCGGCGGTCCCGCAGATACGGGTTGTTCTCGCGGGACGCGGCGAGGAGGACGGGGTCGGCGTCGCCGAGGACGAGCTCCTCGGCGCGGCCGGCCCGGGCCCGGACGACTCCGTCGGGGGCGGCGAGCGTGGACAGGCCCACGAACTCCAGGTCACCTTCCAGGCCGACCCGGTTGACGTACGCGATGTACATCTGGTTCTCGAACGCCCGCACCGGCACGAGGGACTCCGCGACGAACTGGAACGGGTGCATCTGCGCGGTGGGCACCAGGAGGAGGTCGGTGCCGGCCAGCGCGTGGGCGCGCACGTTCTCCGGGAACTCCACGTCGTAGCAGATCATCAGGCCGACGGTGAGACCGCCGAGCTCGGCCTGGACGACGGTCTGTTCCGCCGGGGTGAAGTGGTCCCGCTCGAAGCAGCCGAAGAGGTGGGTCTTGCGGTAGTTCGCGAGACGGGTGCCGTCGGCGGCGACCAGCTGGACGGAGTTGTACACGGTGTCGCCGTCGCGTTCGGGGTAGCCGTAGGCGACGGCGAGGCCGTGCCGGCCGGCGGTGTCCGCGATCGCGTCGGCCGCGTCACCGTCGGCGGGCTCGGCGAGCCGGCCGATGTCGTCGCCGATCGCGTACCCGGTCAGGAACAGCTCCGAGGTGACGAGGAGCGCGGCGCCCGCGGCGGCGGCACGGCCGGCCGCCTCGTCGAGGACCTTCAGGTTCTCGGCGACGGATCCGGGCCGGCCGGAGCTCTGGAGCAGGGCGGTGCGCATGCGTGTTCCTCACCGGTACGCGGGGGTTTCAGGGGGCCAGATAGAAGGTACGGTCGGGCGGCTCGGGCGGACAAGGAGGAGCCGTTGCGCGCCGGTGAGCGGTTCGTTGCGTCGGGGGCGGGGGTGGCGGCGATTCGTTGCACGGCGCTTGAGCCGGAGGGCTCACCCGGGACCTGCGTCGGCGGGGTGCGCGGGCGTGAGTGGTCGCCGTGGACGGCGCGACCCGGCGTCGGCGGGGTGTCGCCGCGTGGGTGCGGACGGGGGGGTGTGCGCAGCCCGGCGCCCACGGGGTGCCGTCGCGCCCACCCGTGCCGCCCCAGCGGCACGACTGCCCGCGGGCACGATTGCCCGCGGGAACGGCGGGACGCGGGAACGGCGGGGGCTTGTGGCGCGTAGGCCGGGCCGGCGGTGGGCGGGGGTGCGCCTACCGCGCTACGGGGCAGGGGCACGGACCCGCCGGTCGGCTCGTCCTCGCCCCCGCCCGCCCGGGTGACCTCATCGCGCGGTCAGCGGGCGGGCCCCCTGCCCCAGGCGTCACGACCGTGGCTCGGCCGCCACCGCTCCCCTCCTGGCGAGCAGGACCGCCGCCGTCACGAGGTACGGCACCGCGAACACCGCGAAGGCGGTGCCGTGGGCGTGGCCGGAGGCGATCAGGGCGTAGCCGCCGAAGGCCGCGATCGTCGCCAGTTCCGTGCCCAGCCCCGCTACGGAGGTCAGGGTGGCCCGGCCGGAGTCCTGGATGCGCCGCTGGAGTCGGGCGTCGGCCAGCACGTTCGCCGCCTGCAATCCGCCGACCGCCAGGGCGACGAGGATCAGCCCCCGGGGACTGCCGTCGACCGCACCGGCGGCCAGGGCGACTCCGGCGCCGGCCAGCAGGACGGCGAGTCCTCGTGTCCCCAGGCGTTCGCCCTCCCCCGCCAGCAGGCTCCCGGCGGTGGCGCCGGCCCAGATCAGTAGGAGCAGGCAGGGCACCGTGCCGTCGGCGACGCCGGTCTCCCGCACCAGCAGCGGTGTGTACTCGTCCAGCGCGCCCCACACGGCGCTGACGGCCGGGACCAGCAGCAGCGCGCCGCGCACGGAGCGGTCGGCGCGGATCTCGGCGAGACCGGCCCGCAGGGTCCCCGTCCACGTGTCGTGCCCGGCCACCCGGGTGCGGTGTTCGGGGAACCGCAGGGCCACGGCCGCCGTCAGCAGGCAGACCAGCACGCTGGCGGCGCCGACGGCGGTGTGGCCGCCCCAGGTGAACACCGGGCCGGCGAGTCCCATCGCCGCCATCACGGCGACCAGCCCGGCCGCGCGGGCCCGGCCCATGATCCGGGCGTAGCGGTCGGCCGCGTCGAGCCGCTCCAGTTCGTCGTAGACGAGTGCTTCCAGCGCGCCGGAGCCGAGCGCCCCGCCGATGCCCCACAACACGAAGCCGGCCGCGAAGGCACCGTAGGACGGCAGCAGCACCCACAGGGCGAAGCCGGCGGCGGTCAGCAGCGGGCCGAGCCACAGCAGCAGCCGGCGGGAGACGGCGTCGGCCCAGACGCCGGAGGGGACCTCCAGCGCCACGGCGGTGACGGACCAGAGGGCGAACAGGGAGGAGAGCTGCCAGACCGACAGGCCGGTGTCGCTGAACAGCAGCGCGTACACCGGGTAGAGCAGGATGAACTCTTCGAGGAACGAGTAGCCGTACAGCGTGGTCGTCAGCCGTCGCACGCGGACGTCGGGGGCACGCGTGGGCGTGGGAGTCATGAGGCCTTCCCGAAGGGGTGGTTCGGACACCGGACGTGGAGGACGTACGGCGTCCGAGGCGGCCCTCGGGAGGCACGGCTGGTGGATCAATGTCGCCAGGTCATGACGCCCATGCTAGTGCGGCCGTGACGCGCCCCGCACGGCGTTTCCCGGGCTCGCCGCCGCTCACCGCTCCCGGGCGGGGAGCCGGGGCGGCAGCATGACGTCGCCGCTGCGCTTGAGGCGTTGCCAGGGCAGCCGGTACCCGTTGGCCGCGGTGAGGCAGGCCTGCACGAGCACCAGGTACATGAGCTGGCGGTAGACGATCTGCTGCAGCGGGAGCGCCCACAGCGGGCGCGGGCTCTCGCCGTCGAGGTGGAAGGCGTAGGCCGCGCAGAGGGTCTGCACGGCGAGGACGCCGGTCCACGCCAGCATCGTGAGGAGCGGGTTCCCGAAGACGAGACCGTAGACGGTCAGCAGGTCGATCAGCGGGGCGAGGAGCGGGGTGAGGATCTGGAAGACGGCCAGCAGGGGCAGCCCCAGGCGGCCGAAGTGTCCCGCGTGGCCGCGTTCGACCAGCGCGTGCCGGTGCTTCCACGCGGCCTGCAGGGTGCCGTAGCTCCAGCGGTAGCGCTGGCGCCACAGCTGCCTGAGCGAGGCCGGCACCTCGGTCCAGGCGAGCGCGTCCTCCACGTAACGGATCTCCCACCCGGCCCGGTGCAGGGCCATGGTGATGTCGGTGTCCTCGGCGAGGGTGTCGCCGCTCATCATCCCGGCCTCCCGCAGGGCCGTGACGCGGAAGGCCCCGACGGCGCCGGGGATGGTCGGCATACAGCGCAGCAGGTCGTACATGCGGCGGTCCAGGTTGAAACCCATCACGTACTCGATGTGCTGCCAACGGCCCAGCAGGCCGTGGCGGTTGCCCACCTTGGCGTTGCCGGCGGTGGCGCCGACGGCGGGGTCGGCGAACGGCTGGACGAGGCGGTGGACGGTCGAGGGGGCGAAGACCGTGTCCGCGTCGAGCATCACGACGAGGTCGTGGGAGGCCCGCCGGACGCCGGTGTCGAGGGCGGAGGCCTTGCCACCGTTCGGCTGCCGCACGACGGTGACCGCCGGGAGGCCGAGCGACTCCGCGATGTCGGCGGTGTCGTCGTCGGAGCCGTCGTCCACGACGATGATCTCGACGGGGTGGTCGCCGGCCGCGAGGGAGCGGAGCGTCTTGGCGACGCACAGACTCTCGTTGTGCGCGGGCACGACGACGCTGACGGGCCGGGTGACGGGCGGGCCCGGGTGGGGACGCGGGCTCCGGCGGGCGTGCCTGCGGGCGAGGACCAGCAGCAGCGCGCAGCGGCCGAGGACGAGGGAGCCGACGACCAGCAGCAGCACGCCGATGACGGACATCGTCGTCCCCGACACGGTCACGGCGGCCACGAACACCCGCCCCTGCCACCGCTCCGCGGTGTCGACGGGGCTGGTGAGGCTGTCGGTGCCGAGGACGTCGGCGAGGGTGGTGAAGCGGTAGCCCTGGGCCTGGAGCCGGGGGATCAGGATGTCGAGGGCCGCGACGGTCTGGGACCGGTCCCCTCCGGCGTCGTGCAGGAGGACGACCGTTCCGCGGCCCGGCGTGCTCGGTGTGGCCGCGTCGGCGATGGCGCGGGCGCCCGGGCGCTGCCAGTCCCTGGTGTCCTGGTCGATGAAGGCCAGGACGTAGCCCTTGTCGCCCAGGCGCCGGGCGACGGACCAGTCCGCCCGGTCCAGGGCGGCGGTCGTCGAGGAGTAGGGCATCCGCAGGAGCGAACTGTTGACGCCCGCGGCTCCGGCGAGGGCGAGCTGGGTCAGCGCCAGCTCCCGGTCGATGTCGCTCGCGGACCGGCGGGAGAGGTCGGGGTGGGAGAAGGTGTGCACGCCGATCTCGTGTCCGGAGCGGATGACGTCGCGCAGGATCCCGGGGTGGCGCACGGTCTGCTGACCGGTGACGAAGAAGGTGCCGGGCGTGCCGTGGCGGTCGAGGACGGCCTGGATGCGGGGCGTCCACACCGGGTCCGGCCCGTCGTCGAAGGTGAGGACCACCGTCCGGTCGGGTGCCCGGTGGGTGCTCAGGCCGTCGCGGGTGGTGTCGACGAGGGGACCGCCGCCGGTGACCTCCCGGGGCACTCCGGTGGCCGGCTGTCCGGTGCGCCCCTCCTGGTCCCCGGAGAAGGTCCGGGTCGTGCAGCCCTCGGCCAGCAGCACCGAGACGACGAAGGCCAGCACGACGAGGGGGACGACGACGCGGAAGCGGTTCCGGCGCCGGGGGGACGCCCGGTTCGGCCGCGGACCGGGGGGCGGCGGTGGGGGGCGGACCGGACGGGCGGGGCGGCGGCGCGTCACGGGAGCCCGGCCGCGGGTGCGTCACCGGGCGGGGAGCCGCCCGTGGTGTCCGGGGCGTCCGGGGCGTCCGGTGGACCGGAGGGCGCCTGCGGTGGCTCGGCGGTCGGGGTGGGCTGGGGCGGCGTTCCCGGCGGGGGTTGGGGGGCGGACGGGTCGTCCGGGGGCGGCGGTGGGACGGGGTCGCCCCCGGTTCCGGGTGCGGACGGGTCCTCGGGGGCGGGGGCGTCGGGAGCGGAGGGGTCGTCCGGGGCGGAGGGGTCGTCCGGCTCCTGCGGCGACGGCGGATCAGCCGGCGCGGGGAGTTCCGGCTCGGCGGGCACCGGGTCGCCGGGAACCGGGTCGCCGGGAACCGGGGGCGTCGTGGGGGCGGGGAACAGGCCGTCGGACGTGGTGAGCAGGGGGATCAGCAGGGAGCCCGGGCCGACCGCCGTTCCGGCGTCGCCGGCTCCGCCGCGGTCCGGGTCGAGCACGCCGCTGGGCGTCCGGGGTTCGTCGTCCTTCCCCTGCCGTCCCGGCGCGGACGGAGCCGTGGACTCCCCGGGCAGGGGCGGGAGCAGGGCGTCCGGGGCGAAGGGGGTGGCCCCGAGGAGACTCAGTCCCAGCACGGCCAGGTACGCGGCGGCCGTTGCGGCCACGGCGTATCCGGTACGCCGGAGGACCCGTGCGCGCCTGCCGGTGGAGTCGACGAACACGGGGAGGTTCGGATCGACCGGCGAACCGATCCCCGTTTGTCCGGAATCATCCTGACTCCGCATGCAGCCAGCGTACGCCCGAACGGGTCCGCCTACGTGGGCGATCCCGACGAGAAGCGCCGCAGCAGCGGGGACAGCACCAGCACGGACTTGGTCCGCTCGACGAACGGCTCGCCCGCGATGCGCTCCAGGACCCTCTCGAAGTGCCGCATGTCGGAGGCGAAGACCTGGGCGACCGCGTCGGCGTCGCCGGTGACGGTGGACGCGGACACGACCTCCTGGTAGCGCTCCAGGCCCCGCTGGATGGTCTCCGGCGAGGTGTTGCTGCGGCAGTAGATCTCGACGAACCCCTCCGTCTCCCAGCCGAGGGCGGCGGGGTCCACCCGTACGGTGAATCCGGTGATGGCCCCGGTGGCGCGCAGCCGGTCCACCCGGCGTTTCACGGCGGGTGCGGAGAGGCCGATCATCTGGCCGATGTCCGCGTAGGAGCGGCGGGCGTCCTCGGCGAGGGCGTGCACGATGCGTTCGTCGAGATCGTTCAGCACTGCGGGTGGTTCACTTCGCTTCTGAGGGGGCCGGTGCGGCGGCGAGCCGGGAACGGCGGTAGCCGTACAGGAAGTAGAACACGAGCCCGACGGCCATCCAGACACCGAAGACCACCCAGGTGACGGTGGACAGGCTGCCCATCATCCACAGGCAGAACGCGAAGCCGACGGCGGGCAGCACCGGCGACAGCGGCACCCGGAAGGTGCGCGGCATGTCCGGGCGGGTCCGGCGCAGCACCACGACGGCCACGTTGACCAGCGCGAAGGCGAACAGGGTGCCGATGCTGGTGGCGTCGGCGAGCTGGCCGAGCGGGATCGCGGCGGCCAGCACGCCGCAGAAGAGGGAGACGATCAGGGTGTTGGCGCGGGGTGTGCCGGTCTTCGGGCTGACCCTGCCGAACACCTTGGGCACCAGCCCGTCCCGGGACATGGCGAACAGGATGCGGGTCTGGCCGTAGAGCACGGTCAGGACGACGCTGGCGATGGCGATGACGGCGCAGAACGCCAGCAGGGTGCCCCAGAAGGTCTGTCCGGTGACGTCGCTCATGATCTGGGCGAGCGACGCCTCGGAGTCGGTGAACTGCCGCCAGGGCTTGGCGCCCACGGCGACCGCGGCGACCAGGACGTACAGCGCGGTGATGATGGCGAGGGACAGCAGGATCGCGCGGGGCAGGTCGCGCTGGGCGTTCTTGGCCTCCTCACCGGCGGTGGAGGCGGCGTCGAAGCCGATGTACGAGAAGAACAGCGTCGCCCCGGCGGCGCTGACGCCCGCCATGCCGAGCGGCATGAAGTCCTCGTAGTTGCCGGAGCGGAAGCCCTGGACGCCGATGGCGCAGAACAGCACCAGGGCGCCGACCTTCACGATCACCATGACGGTGTTGGCGCGGGCGGACTCGCGGGCGCCGCCCATCAGGAACGCCATGGCGAGCAGGACCACGATCAGCGCGGGCAGGTTGAAGATCCCGCCGTCACCGGGCGGGGCGGACAGCGCGGCCGGGATCGTGACGCCGATGGTGCCGTCGAGGAGTTCGTTGAGGTACTCGCCCCAGCCGACGGCGACGGCGGCGACCGAGACGCCGTACTCCAGCATCAGGCACCAGCCGCAGACCCAGGCGATCAGTTCGCCCATCGTTGCGTACGCATACGAGTAGGAGGACCCGGAGACCGGGATGGTGCCGGCCAGTTCGGCGTAGGAGAGGGCCGAGAAGAGGGCCGTCAGGCCGGCGATGACGAAGGACAGCGTGACGGCGGGTCCCGCCTTGGGAACGGCCTCGCCGAGGACGACGAAGATGCCGGTGCCGAGGGTGGCACCGATGCTGATCATGGTCAGCTGCCACAGCCCGAGGGAGCGGCGCAGTGAGCCGCCCTCGCCCTGGCCACCCTCGGCGACCAGGCGTTCCACGGGCTTGCGGCGCATGAGGCGCGCACCGGCCCCGAGGGACTGCGGGGCGGCGGGACTGCCGTTGTGCGGGGGTGCGCCTTGGTCGAGCACGCGCTGACTCCTTCGTCGCTGCCGTTGTTCCGCGGCAGGGACCGACGGTGTCCCGCGACAGCCGGAACCCGTCGGGCGGGGTCCACGCCGCACCACGTACAGCGCGTAACCCTACGAGGTTCTTCGTTGCTCCTGAAATGCAGCAACCTTGCGCACCGCCGCACGATCATTGCGTTCCCCGGGGTGAGGCGGGTGTTCGTTGCACGGGCCCTGTGGGCCGTCGCACACCCGCCCCGTCCCGGGGCGCGCCGTCAGTTCCAGCTGGCGTGCAGGGGCTTGCCCTCGGCGTAGCCGGCGGCGCTCTGGATCCCGACGACGGCCTTCTCGGCGAACTCCTCCAGCGACCCGGCACCCGCGTAGGTGCAGGAGGAGCGGACGCCCGCGATGATCGAGTCGATCAGGTCCTCCACTCCGGGGGAGGCCGGGTCGAGGAACATGCGGGAGGTGGAGATGCCCTCCTCGAACAGCGCCTTGCGGGCCCGGTCGTAGGCGGACTCCTCGGAGGTGCGGTTGCGCACGGCACGCGCGGAGGCCATGCCGAAGGACTCCTTGTAGGGGCGGCCGTCCGCGTCGTGCTGGAGGTCGCCCGGGGACTCGAAGGTCCCGGCGAACCAGGAGCCGACCATCACGTTGGACGCGCCGGCCGCGAGCGCCATGGCCACGTCCCGCGGGTGACGGACACCGCCGTCGGCCCACACGTGCTTGCCGTACTTCCTCGCCTCGGCGGCGCACTCCAGGACGGCGGAGAACTGGGGCCGGCCGACACCGGTCATCATGCGGGTGGTGCACATGGCGCCGGGGCCCACACCGACCTTGACGATGTCGGCGCCCGCCTCGATCAGGTCGCGGACGCCCTCGGCGGAGACGATGTTGCCCGCGACGACGGGCACCCGCGGGTCGAGGTCGCGCACCAGCTTGACGGCGCTGATCATCGACTCCTGGTGGCCGTGCGCCGTGTCGATGACGAGCGTGTCCACACCCGCCCGGAGCAGCTGCTCGGCCTTGCCCGCCACGTCGCCGTTGATGCCGACGGCGGCGGCGATGCGGAGCCGGCCGCGGGCGTCGGTGGCCGGGGTGTAGAGGGTGGCGCGCAGGGCGCCCTTGCGGGTGAGGATGCCGGCCAGGCGGCCGTCCTCGTCCACGGCGGGCGCGTAGCGGCGGTTGGCGCCGTCGAGGGTGTTGAAGGCCTCGCGCGGGTCCATGTCCGCGTCGATGAGGAGGAGGTCCTTCGACATGACCTCTTCGAGCTGGGTGAAGCGGTCCACGCCGGACAGGTCGGTGTCGGTGACCACGCCGACCGGCCGGTGCCCATCGTCGACGACGACGCCCGCGTTGTGCGCGCGCTTGGGCAGCAGGGCGAGCGCGTCGGCGACGGTCTGGTGCGGGGCCAGCACGATGGGGGTGTCGAGGACCAGGTGGCGGCCCTTCACCCAGGAGACGACCTCGGCGACGACCTCGATCGGAATGTCCTGCGGTATGACCACGAGTCCGCCGCGCCGGGCCACGGTCTCGGCCATGCGGCGTCCGGCGATGGCGGTCATGTTGGCGACGACGAGCGGGATGGTGGTGCCCGTGCCGTCCGGGGAGCTGAGGTCCACGTCCTGCCGCGAGCCGACCGCGGAGCGGCTCGGCACCATGAAGACGTCGTCGTACGTCAGGTCGTACGCGGGCTGGATGTCGTTCAGGAAACGCACGTGCTGCACATCCCAGTCGATCAGAGGTGGCCCCCGGACAGGTCAGCCAGGGGGAAGAGCACGTACTTCATTGTCCCATGCCGATCCCGGCGCCCTCCCCGGTCGGATCATCCATGCTGGTCAGAGCGCTGCTCGGAGGAACCTCCAAGGGCGAGTGCCACGGTGAGGGAGGCGGTGCGGTCCGCCGCCTCGGCGAACACGTCCTGGGCGGTCGCCCACTCGCCGGGGCGTGCCGCCGCGTACGTCCGCCAGTCGTGCACGACGATCAGCAGCCCCCGCTCCACCGCGCCCTCGGGCCACACGGTGTGGTCGGCGAGGCAGTCCACCAGGGCGTCCCAGTTGCGGCCGAACCAGTCGGGCAGGTTCAGGGCGCGGGCGCAGCGGTCCATCAGGCCCGCCTTGTCGGTGACGCCGTCGAGGCCGAGCGCGACCACGAGCCGGCCGCCGAGTTCGGGTGTCATCTCAGGACCGCCGTGAACGATGCGTAGTGGTCGTCGGTGTAGTACGTCTCGCCGTCCCGGCCGGTGACGATGCGGCGGGCCCCGCGATCGTCGGATCCGGGGGTCCTCACGGTGTACTCGCGGTAGTGGCCGCGCTTCTGCTGCGGCAGCAGCCCTTCGAAGTTGCCGAAGACGGAGCCGTCCTGTGCGTACGGGAAGGGCCCGCCCTCGTCGACGAGGTCCAGGGTGCGCTGCGCCTCGGCGGGCAGGTCGGCCTCCCGCACGGTGGCCATGCCGTCGGCCCAGGCGGGCGCCCCGCCGTCGTCACCGGCGGACGAGCAGCCGGCCAGCAGGACGAGCAGGCAGGCCAGGAGACGCGGGAGCAGGGCCCGTCTCAGCACCATGCGGTCGATGCTGCCAGGCCCGCTTCCGCGTCACCCGCCCTCAGGGGCCATCCGGGTCCGCGCGGTTGAGGGCGGACCGCGGGGTCGGTCCCGCGGTCATCAGGTAGTCCGCGGCCGACGTGTCCGTCACCAGGCTGGTGACCAGCCCGGAGCGCAGTACGGCGTCGATCGCGGGGCCCTTGCGCTGCCCGCCCGCGATCGCGACGACCTCCGGAACACGGCGCAGCTGGTCCGTCTTGACCGTGATGCAGCGCTCCCCCAGGTCCCGGCCGACCCGGCGGCCGTCGGCGTCGAAGAGGTGCGCGGACATCTCCGCGGCGACACCGAGGGAGGCGTAGTGGGCCCGCTCCTCGTCGCTGAGCATGTCGTGCACCGTCGAGATGCCCGGCTCCCAGGAGCCGATGGAGACACAGGCGACGGTGACCTTGTCGAAGTACTCGAAGGCCCGCGCGATGCCGGTCTGGTGGCGCAGCGCCTGCGCGGTGGCCTCGTCGGGCAGCAGCATCGGCGCGTAGATGGGGTGGGCGTCGCCGCCCGACACCTGCGCGGCGCGGCGGACGGCCTCCACCGAGCCGCGCTCGGCGGTCCCGGCGTCGTACACGCCCGTGAGCTGCACGACCGTGCAGGGCGGCAGCCGGTCCAGGGCCGCCGCCATGTGGATGGTGGACCGGCCCCAGGCCAGCCCCAGCACATCCCCTTCGTTGACCAGCTCGCCGAGCAGGTCGGCGGCCACCTCTCCCAGGTTCTCGGGGTCGGGTGTCTCCGCGGCCTCGGCCGGGGACTCGACCACGACGGCGTGCCTGAGGCCGTAGCGGGCGCGGAGCGCGTCGGAGCGCTCGGCGTCCAGCTCGGCCGGCACACGGATCTCGATCCGTACGAGATCCCGTTCGAGGGCGGTCTCCAGGACCCGGGCCACCTTGAAGCGGCTGACGCCGAACTCCTCGGCGATCTGGATCTTGGATTTGCCCTCGAGGTAGAAGCGGCGGGCCATGGCCGCCGCCTGCACCAGCTCAGCGGGTCCCATCCGCATGGCTGACCGGCCCGCCGACATACCCGACACGGCGATCTCCTCACTGCTGTTCACACTCTGGATTCGCCGTTCATCCTTGCAGATCCGGCGCGGTCGATCAGCCCTGCTGGGCGCCGTTCATGTATCTGACGCTCAGTGGTCGCATGCCCACGCCGCCTTGGCCGTCGCGGTCTCCGCCTGGTTGCGCAGTGCACGTACCGCCTCGGCCGGATCCGACGCCCCGTACACGGCGGAACCCGCGACGAAGACGTCGGCGCCGGCGTCGGCGCACCGCTCGATCGTGGAGGCCGAGACCCCGCCGTCGACCTGGAGCCAGAGCTCCAGGCCGTGCCTGCTGATCAGCTCACGGGTGCGGCGGATCTTCGGCAGCATGATGTCGAGGAACGCCTGCCCGCCGAAGCCGGGCTCAACCGTCATGATCAGCAGCATGTCGAGCTCGGGGAGCAGGTCCTCGTACGGCTCGATGGGAGTGGCGGGCTTGAGCGCCATGGACGCGCGGGCTCCCTTGGCCCGGATCTCGCGCGCGAGCCGCACGGGCGCGGCGGCGGCCTCGACGTGGAAGGTGACCGATCCGGCCCCGGCCTCCACGTACTGCGGGGCCCAGCGGTCGGGGGCCTCGATCATCAGATGGCAGTCCAGCGGCGTGTCCGTCGCCCGGGCCAGCGACTCCACGACCGGCACGCCGAGCGTGAGGTTGGGGACGAAGTGGTTGTCCATGACGTCGACGTGGAGCCAGTCGGCTCCCTCGACCGCCTTCGCCTCGTCCGCGAGGCGGGCGAAGTCGGCGGACAGGATGCTGGGGTTGATCTGCGGGGCCATGCCCCAAGACTGCCATGCCCCCCGGGGGTTGCGTGCAGCGGTGCGGATTCGCGCACCGGGCCCCGCGGTCCGGCCGGGACACCGGCGCTCGCCGAGGACGGGGAGGCGTCCTGACCCGCACCGCGCCCACGGGACCCGGGACGAGCCCGGGGTGCTCCGTCACGCGCCGCGGCGCACGGCGCGCTCTCCGGCCCGACCCGGACGGCGGGCAGCGGCCTCGGCCCGCGTCCACGGGTGGCCGGTGCGCCGGCCGGGAGCGCCCCCGGGCTCAGGGCGCGATGGATCAGCCCGTCCGGCGGATCAGGGCCAGGTACATCGCGTCGGTGCCGTGCACATGGGGCCACAGCTGCACGTCGGGGCCGTCGCCGAGGTCCGGGACCCCGGGCAGCAGCGGGCGGGCGTCGATCAGGTCGGCGTCCGGGAACTGCTTGAGGAGGTCGGCGACCACCGCCCGGGTCTCGGCGAGGTGCGGCGAGCAGGTGGCGTAGCCGACGACACCGCCGACCCGCACGGACTCCAGGGCGGTGCGCAGCAGCCCGCGCTGGAGCGGCGCGAAGCCCTCCAGGTCCTCCGGGCGGCGCCGCCAGCGCGCCTCGGGGCGGCGGCGCAGGGCGCCCAGCCCGGTGCACGGCACGTCGACCAGCACCCGGTCGAAGCTGCCGGGCCGCCACGGGGGACGCGTCCCGTCGGCGGCGACCACCTGGTACGGGCCCGGGTTCCCGGCGAGGGCCCTGGCCACCAGACCCGCCCGGTGCGGCTGCTTCTCCGAGGCGAGCAGTACGGCCCCGCGCTCGGCGGCGAGCGCCCCGAGCAGCGCCGCCTTGCCGCCCGGACCGGCGCATCCGTCGAGCCACATCCGGTCACGGCCCTCGACGGGAGCGTTGGCCAGGGCGAGCGCCACGAGCTGGCTTCCCTCGTCCTGCACACCGGCCCGGCCCTCGGCGACCGCCGCGATGGCGCCCGGCTCCCCGCCCTCGGCCAGCCGCACCGCGTGGGGCGACCAGCGGCCGGGGACGGCGGCCTCCTCGTCGAGCAGTTCGGCGGTGGTCGCCCGGCCGGGACGGGCGACCAGGGTGACCTCCGGACGCTCGTTGTCGGCCCGCAGCAGGTCCTCGATGCCGTCCCGCCCGCCGCCGAGGGAGTCCCACAGCGCGGAGACGACCCAGCGGGGGTGCGAGTGCACGACGGCGAGGTGGTCCTCGGGGTCCTGGTCGTAGGGCGGGGCGACCCGCTCCAGCCAGCCGTCGAGGTCGTCCTGCGCGATCTTGCGCAGGACGGCGTTGACGAACTTGGCGCGCCCGTCGCCGAGCACCACCCGGGCCAGTTCGACGGACGCGGACACGGCGGCGTGCGTGGGGATCCGCGTCCCCAGCAGCTGGTGCGCGCCGAGGCTCAGCACGTCCAGCACCGGCGGGTCCACCTCGCGCAGCGGCCGGTCGACGCAGGCCGCGATGACCGCGTCGTACGTGCCCTGGCGGCGCAGGGTGCCGTACACCAGCTCGGTGGCGAGGGCCGCGTCCCGCGCGTCGAAGTCGCCGTCCTCGCGCGCCTTGCGCAGCAGCGGGGGCAGGACGAGGTTGGCGTAGGCGTCCCGCTCGTCCACGGCCCGCAGGGCCTCGAAGGCGAGAACGCGGACGGGGTCCTTCTGGGGCCGGCGGTAGGGCTTGGCGGGCTTGCGGGGCCGACGGGGCTGATCGCTCACGAAAAAGGTGCTCCGGATGTGGGGTGAAGTGCGCGCTCCAGCCTACGTCCTGGCGGTTCCGCGGGCGTCAGGCGCCGACGCTCTCCCCGGCTCCGATCCGCACCCCGCGCGCCCAGTCCGCCGCCCGCATCGGCTTCTTGCCCTGGGCCTGCACCCACAGCAGTTCCACGGCGTACGAGGCGGTCCCCACGTACACGTTGTTCTTCCCGGCGGAGAGCTGCCCGGGAGCGAGCCCGGTCACGTCCGGTACGGGGGCCGCCTGGACGATCTTGAGGCGTTCGCCCCGGAAGGTGGTCCAGGCGCCGGGTGCGGGGGTGCAGCCGCGCACCACCCGGTCGACGCGCAGCGCCGGGGTGTTCCAGTCGAGGCGGGCGTCCTCCACGGTGACCTTGGGGGCGAGGCTGATGCCCTCGGCGGGCTGCGGTACGGCCTGGAGGGCGCCGTCCTCGATGCCGTCCATGGTCGCGGCGAGCAGTCCGGCGCCGGCGAAGGCGAGCCGGGTGAGCAGGTCGCCGCTGGTGTCGGTGGGGCGGATCTCCTCGGTGACGGTGCCGTAGACGGGCCCGGAGTCGAGGCCCTCCTCGATGAGGAAGGTCGCGGCTCCGGTGATCTCGTCGCCGGCCATGATGGCGTGCTGCACGGGTGCGGCGCCGCGCCAGGCGGGGAGCAGCGAGAAGTGCAGGTTGACCCAGCCCCGGGCGGGGATGTCGAGGGCGGCCCTGGGCAGGAGGGCGCCGTAGGCGACGACGGGGCAGCAGTCCGGCGCGATCTCCTTCAGCCGTTCGAGGAAGTCCGGGTCCCGGGGCCTGGCCGGCTTCAGCACCTCGATCCCGGCCTCCTCGGCGCGGTCGGCGACGGGCGAGGCGACCAGTCTGCGTCCACGCCCGGCGGGCGCGTCGGGCCGGGTGACGACGGCTGCCACCTCGTGCCGCCCGGAGGCGAGAAGAGCGTCCAGTGCGGGAACGGCGACCTCGGGGGTACCGGCGAAGACGAGCTTCATGGGGTGCTGGGAGCCTCTCGGGCGGGGGTGACTGGGGCAGCGCACCAGTCTATGACCCGGCACCGGCGACGCCGTCCGGGGACAGCCGCCGAAGGCGGACGCCCGGGAGGAACTCCCCCTCCCGGTCCGCTGAGACGGGCAGGTGCGCGGGCGGGAGAGTGTCCGCTGCCCCTCGGCCGGGACACGCCCCCGCGGGGGCGTACGCATATGCCGCCGCGCCCCCGCCCCGTGACCAGCGGGGCGCCCACGCGTTGGTCAAGGAAGAGTTGACCACGGGCCCCGCAGCGGGCTCATTCCTTTCAACGCCGGTTCGAGAGGCTTGTTCATGGCCGACCACGCAACCCACGACGCCCAGGCTCGGGCCAGCCTGCACTTGCTGGTGCGGGACATCGAGCGGGTCCGGCGCCAGGTGGACGCACTGCGCACGCTCACCGCCCAGCTGGGCAACGTCTACCGCCCGCGCCGCTCCGGCCCCTCCACGGGCTTCGTCGTCTACGGACGTGCCCCCGCTCCGACGGTCCGTCTCGCCCAGGAGCTTCGGGACAGTGTCGAGACCCTGGTCACGGCGGCCGTGGACTTCGACCGCTCACTCGGCTTCTCGTGGGACGCGGTGGGCTCGGCGCTCGGCGTCACCAAGCAGGCGGTGCACCGCCGCTACGGCGCCCGCCGGGCGGCCGAGCGGACACCCGCCGCCCCCGCCACGGCCACCGCCGAGGCCGAGCGGACTCCGGAGTCGCCGGGCACCCGGACGGTCAATGTGGGCGCCGGCGTCTCCTCCGTCCCGACGGTTCCCGCGGCCCGCGCCATGCCGACCCAGCCCACCGCCGGCAGCTCCTCCCTGCGCGAGGACCCCCGGCCCACCGTCTTCCCCGCCCCGCGCAACGGCTGAACCGCCCCCGCCCTTCCGGACCCACCGCCTCCGGGAGGGCGTCCCCACGTCCGCCACGAGCTCGGCGGACACGCCCGGCTCAGCCGATGTCGAGCGGGTCGATGCGCACCCACACCGGCTCGTTCCCGCCCCGGGCCATGCGCGCCGCCTGCGCGGCCTTCAGCGCCGCCGCCAGTTCGGCGCCGTGTCCGGGCGGCACCCGGACCAGCGCCCGGTCCCACTGCTCCCCCGGCGGCGGTGCGCCGGGGCGCCGCGGCCGGCCGGCCGGGGTGACCGGCAGTGGCACCGGGCCCAGGATCTCCGCCCGCGCCGGCAGGTCCACCGCGCGGAGAAACGCCGCCAGCGCCTCACCCGGCCCCGACACCGCCGCCATCCGCGACACCGGCGGGAAGCCCAGCTCGCCGCGTTCGGCCAGTTCCCGCACCGCGTGCCCGACCGGGTCCCACCGCACCAGCGCCTGCACCGGCCGCAGCGTCGGCTCCGCGACCACCACCACCGTGCCGCCCGCCGGCTGCGGGCGGACCAGCGCCGCCGCGCCGATCCAGCGGCGCAACGCGTCCTCGTCGGAGCGCAGGTCGGGCCGGCCCAGCATCGCCCACCCGTCCAGCAGCAGCGCCGCCGCGTAGCCGCCCTCCGCCACCGGTTCCGCGCCCGGCGTGCTCACCACCAGCGCGGGCGCCCCCGGCACCGTGTCCAGGACGTGCTCGCGTCCCGAGGTCCGCACCGGCACCGCGGGAAAGGCCCGGCCCAGCTCCTCCGCGGTCCGCCGCGCCCCCACCACCTGCGCCCGCAGCCGGAAGCCGCCGCACTCCGGGCAGTGCCAGCCGCTCTCCCCGCGGCCGCACCAACCGCACCGCAGATCGCCGGACCCCCGGGCCTCCAGCGGCCCGGAGCAGTGCCGGCAGCGCGCCGGCGCCCGGCAGTTCGCGCACGCCATCCGCGGCACGTACCCGCGCCGTGGGACCTGGACCAGCACCGGCCCGTGCCTCAGTCCCTCCCTGACGGTCTGCCAGGCGAGCGTCGGCAGCCGCGCCGCGCGGGCGGCCTCGTCCCGCGCCAGATCCTGGTCGCCGACGGTCCGCACCAGCGGCGCGGCGGCCCGTACCCGCTCCCTCGTGGCGACCAGCGGACGCGCCCAGCCTGTGTCCACGAGCTGGGCGGCCTCCACGGTGCAGCTCCAGCCGCCCAGCAGGAAGCCGCACCGGTCCTGTGCGGCCCGCAGCAGCAGCACCTCGCGGGTGTGCGGCTGCGGGGCGTGCTGCTCGCTGTGGCTGTCGTCGCCGTCGTCCCAGACCGCGAGCAGTCCGAGGTCCCGCACCGGAGCGAACATCGCGGCCCGCGTCCCGATGACGGCCCGTACGGATCCCCGCCGCACCGCGAGCCATTGCGCGTAGCGCTTCTCCGGACCCGCGTCGGCGGTGAGGACCGCGTGATGCCCCTCCCCCAGCAGTGCGGTGAGCGCGGCGTCGGCGCGGGCCACGGCCCGGCCGTCCGGGAGGACGGCCAGCGCACCCCGCCCGGAGGCCAGGGTCGCCGCGACGGCCCGGGCCAGCTCCTCGCTCCACCCAGGGCCGGGCAGCGCGTTCCACACGGCGCGTGGGGCGCCTCCGGAGGCCAGCGACTCCAGGAAGGCGGGCCCTTGCTCGTAACGCTCCCAGGAGCCGGGTGAGGGCGCCTGGGGCGGGGGCGGCGGGGCGGCCGGCGGACGTCGCTCGGCGCGGGCGTTGCGCGGCGGCACGGCGAGCTGGAGGACGTCGGCGAGGCTGCCCGCGTACCGGTCGGCGACCGCGCGGGCGAGGCCCAGCAGCTCCTCGTCGAGCACCCGCTCGGGCGAGACGACCTGGGCCAGGGCGGCCAGGGGGCCCGAGTAGTCGGATTCGGCCAGCCGCTCGACGAGGAACCCGTCGATCAGTCCCCCGCCCTCGCGCCGGCCCTCGCGCACCCGGTGCCGCCCGGCGCCGAACCGCACCCGCACCCTCACGCCCGGCTGCGCGTCGGCGTCCAGTTCCTCGGGCACGGCGTAGTCGAAGTAGCGGTCGAGGTGGAGCACGCCCTTGTCGACGAGGACACGGGCGACGGGCAGCTCCTTCGCCAGCGCGGCGCCTCGCCAGGTGCGCGGTTTGGCCCGGGGGACCTTGGTCCGGCGCACGCTCTCCCGGATGAGCGCGAGCTGCTCGGGCGGCGCGCCCTGGGCGCCGCCGTCCTGCCGTCCGTTCTCGCTGCTCACGCCTGCATTCTTACCAAACGGGTCGGACAGCGGCGCCCGGCCCGAGATCGGCCGCGGGTACGGAGGACCGCCCGGAGGCGCTTCTGCCTCGGTCCACTCGGCCACACCGGCCCCGGAGGGCCGGCGGCAGGACTCGAACCTGCGAGGGTCGTCCCCCGGAAGGATCCGTGCCCTTCGCACCGGGCCGCGGCGCAGCACCGCGAGCGTAGGGCGCAGCCGGTGCGGCGCGCGCGGCCTTTTCGCAGCGGTGCCGGACACGCCGAGGCCCGGCACCCCCGGAAGAGGGGCGCCGGGCCTCGGAGAGACATGCGGGCCGGACCTACAGCCCCGCCGCCGTGCGCAGGGCGTCCACGCGGTCGGTACGCTCCCAGGTGAAGTCGGGCAGCTCACGGCCGAAGTGGCCGTAGGCGGCGGTCTGGGCGTAGATCGGGCGCAGCAGGTCCAGGTCGCGGATGATCGCGGCCGGGCGGAGGTCGAAGACCTCGTCGATGGCCCGCTCGATCTTCTCCGTCTCGACCTTGGCGGTTCCGAAGGTCTCCACGAACAGGCCGACCGGCTCCGCCTTGCCGATCGCGTACGCGACCTGCACCTCGCAGCGCGCGGCCAGTCCGGCCGCCACCACGTTCTTGGCGACCCAGCGCATCGCGTACGCCGCCGAGCGGTCCACCTTGGACGGGTCCTTGCCCGAGAAGGCGCCGCCGCCGTGGCGGGCCATGCCGCCGTAGGTGTCGATGATGATCTTGCGGCCGGTCAGTCCGGCGTCACCCATCGGACCGCCGATCTCGAACCGGCCGGTGGGGTTCACCAGCAGCCGGTACTTCTCGGTCTCGAGCTTGATGCCCTCGTCGAGGAGCGCCTTCAGCTCCGGCTCCACGACGAACTCGCGGATGTCGGGGGCGAGCAGCGACTCCAGGTCGATGTCCGAGGCGTGCTGGGAGGAGACGACCACGGTGTCCAGGCGGACCGCCTTGTCGCCGTCGTACTCGATGGTGACCTGGGTCTTGCCGTCGGGGCGCAGGTAGGGGATGGTCCCGTTCTTGCGCACGTCGGACAGGCGCTTGGACAGGCGGTGGGCGAGGAAGACCGGCAGCGGCATCAGCGTCGGCGTCTCGTCCGTCGCGTAGCCGAACATCAGGCCCTGGTCGCCGGCGCCCTGCCGGTCCAGCTCGTCGTCGTCGCCCTCGACGCGGGCCTCGTAGGCGGCGTCGACGCCCTGGGCGATGTCCGGGGACTGCGCGCCGATCGACACGGAGACGCCGCAGGAGGCGCCGTCGAAGCCCTTCTTCGAGGAGTCGTAGCCGATCTCCAGGATCTTGTTGCGCACCAGCGTCGCGATGTCCGCGTACGTCTTGGTGGTGACCTCGCCGGCCACGTGCACCAGGCCGGTGGTGATCAGGGTTTCGACGGCGACCCGGGAGGCCGGGTCCTCGCGGAGGAGCGCGTCGAGGATGGTGTCGCTGATCTGGTCAGCGATCTTGTCGGGGTGACCCTCGGTCACGGACTCCGAGGTGAACAGACGACGGGACACAACGCTCCCTGGGGTTGCAGCGGCTGCTGGCTGATCGTTGGCGAACGGCGGGGGCTGCACCCGACGCCGTCGGTGGAACAGTTTATCGGTCGCGCTTCGCCGCGGGTCCCCCTGTCTCGTCTCGCGAGAGCGCTGTGACCTGCGGCACGGGCATTCTCCCCGGGCGGGGCGAGGTTCGCCAGAGGGGGCCACGCCCCGTTGTGGGAGGTTTCGGTGGGTCGGAGGCGAAATCAATCACTCATCCGAGGCGTTCGACCACCAGGTCCCAGATGGTTTCGGCCAGGTTTTCCTTGGGGCCGTGCGCGACGGGCGTCTCGGTTCCGTCGGCCCCCAGGACCACGGCTTCGCTCTCGTCCAGGCCGAAGGTCTTTCGCTCCCCCACCTCGTTCACCACCAGCAGATCGCAGCCCTTGCGCTTCAGCTTGGCGCGCCCGTTGGCGAGCACGTCGTCGGTCTCGGCGGCGAAGCCGACGATCACCTGTCCGGACCTCACCCGGTCGCCGGAGATCTCCGCGAGGATGTCCGGATTCCGCACCAGGGTGACGGGCTCGGGATCCTGGCCGTCCTTCTTCTTGATTTTTCCGCCGGCGTAGGCCGCCGGACGGAAGTCGGCGACGGCCGCCGCCATGACGACCGCGTCCGCGTCGGGGGCGGCGCGCAGGACGGCCTCTCGTAGCTCCACGGCGGTCCCGACGGCGACGACGTCGACGCCGGCCGGGTCGGGCAGGGCGGTGTTGGCCGCGATCAGCGTGACGCGGGCGCCCCGGGCGGCGGCGGTGCGGGCGAGGGCGTAGCCCTGCTTGCCGGAGGAGCGGTTGCCGAGGAAACGGACGGGGTCGAGGGGTTCGCGGGTGCCTCCGGCGCTGATCACGACGTGCCGGCCGGCGAGGTCGGGCTCGGTGACGCCGCGGGCCAGGACCCGGCGGCACACCTCGAAGATCTCCCCGGGGTCGGGGAGCCGTCCCTTGCCGGTGTCGGCGCCGGTGAGACGGCCGACGGCCGGTTCGATGACGACGGCGCCCCGGGCGCGCAGGGTCGCCACGTTGTCCTGGGTGGCCGGGTGCTCCCACATCTCGGTGTGCATGGCGGGTGCGAAGACCACCGGGCAGCGGGCGGTGAGCAGGGTGTTGGTGAGCAGGTCGTCGGCCAGGCCGTGGGCGGCCTTGGCGAGCATGTCGGCCGTGGCCGGGGCGACGACCACCAGGTCGGCGTGCTGTCCGATGCGGACGTGCGGCACCTCGTGCACGTCGTCCCAGACCTCGGTGGAGACCGGGTGGCCGGAGAGCGCGGACCAAGTGGCGGCGCCGACGAAGTGCAACGCGGAGGCGGTGGGCACGACCCGTACGTCGTGTCCCGACTCCGTCAGCCGCCTGAGCAGCTCACAGGCCTTGTACGCGGCGATGCCGCCGCTGACCCCCAGAACGACCTTGGGCTTGTCCACCGTCTCTCCCCGGACCTCGGTACATGTGCGACCGGCACCATCAGACACCACAGGCCCGGCAGACGTGCTGCCGGGCCTGTGGAAAAGTCAGCTGGAAACCGCTGATACGACTGACCGACCGATTACTGGCCGGGGCCTTCGACGGCCTCGGAGGTCAGCAGTCCCGCGTTGATCTCGCGCAGGGCGATCGAGAGCGGCTTCTCGTGGACGTGGGTGTCGACGAGCGGACCGACGTACTCCAGCAGGCCCTCGCCGAGCTGCGAGTAGTACGCGTTGATCTGGCGGGCCCGCTTGGCCGCGTAGATCACGAGGCTGTACTTCGAGTCCGTGGCCTCGAGGAGCTCGTCGATCGGCGGGTTGATGATGCCCTCGGGCGCGGAGATGGAAGAGGACACGCTCTACCTTCCGATGGATGGGAAAGATTCAGTCGACCTGACCGGTGAACGATTGCTCACGATCACACGACGTTCATCAAGGCTAGCAGCTCGCGGGCGACGTCCTGGACGGAGGTGTTGACCAGGGTGGTGTCGAACTCCGGCTCGGCGGCCAGTTCGGTCTTCGCGGCCGTGAGCCGGCGCTCGATGACCTCGGCCGACTCCGTGCCGCGGCCCGTGAGCCTGCGCACGAGCTCCTCCCAGGAGGGAGGGGCCAGGAACACCAGCTGCGCCTCGGCCATGGACTCGCGGACCTGCCGCGCACCCTGGAGGTCGATCTCCAGCAGCACGGGCACGCCCGCCTCGAGGTGCTCCAGCACGGCCGCGCGGGGCGTGCCGTAGCGGTTGCCCGCGAACTCGGCCCATTCGAGCAGCTCGCCGTTGGCGATCAGCTTGTCCATCTCGTCGTCGGTGACGAAGAAATAGTGGACGCCGTGCTGCTCACCGGGGCGGGGCTTGCGGGTCGTCGCCGAGACGGAGAGCCAGACCTCGGGGTGTTCCTTGCGCATATGAGCGACGACCGTGCTCTTGCCGACCCCTGAGGGGCCGGAGAGCACGGTCAGCCGCGGACGTACGTCCGGGGGTACGGGGGACGTCCCCCGGGGTGTTGCAGCCATGCGGCGATTATTCCAGCAATCCCGCAGTGCCCGGGACGCCGGTCCCGGACGGTCCGGTACTCAGGAGCCGGTGCTGCCGAACTCGCGCTCCAGGGAGGCGATCTGGTTGGACCCGAGACCCCGCACGCGGCGGCTCTCGGAGATGCCCAGACGCTCCATGATCTGCTTGGCGCG
This sequence comes from Streptomyces sp. NPDC041124, assembly GCF_055592385.1. NCBI lineage: Bacteria > Bacillati > Actinomycetota > Actinomycetes > Kitasatosporales > Streptomycetaceae > Streptomyces > Streptomyces sp. NPDC041124. Next base: position 322,943 of record NZ_JBVIYR010000008.1, on the reverse strand, counting down.
GACCTTGCCCACGCCCGGCAGGGACTCGAGCAGGGCGGAGACCTTCATCTTGCCGATGACGTCGTTCTCCTGGCCCTGCTTGATGACCTCGTGCAGGGAGGCGCCGGAGTGCTTGAGTCGATTCTTGACCTCGGCCCGCTCCCGGCGAGCCGCGGCGGCCTTTTCGAGCGCGGCTGCGCGCTGTTCAGGGGTAAGGGGCGGAAGAGCCACGCCTACGTCACCTCGGATGTCGAACTGTCGGATACGGACCGGTGAGGAACCTGGTCGCCCCACACCTGGGAGTGACGGACGACATCGTCGCCCGTTCACTCTCCGTCGGAGACTAGCGGCCAAGTCCGCCTGAGTCAGCGAGAACTGCGGAAAAGTCCTGGTCAGCCTCCGCCAGGCCGGACATTCGAGACAAATGGTTGCTGTTGTGAGGGTGTTTTCACAGCGCGACGACCTCGGATTCCCTCGTCGGCCGCTCTCAGGCCGTCGTCACCGCGGCCCGGATCTCGTCCGCGAACCGCTCGGCGGCGTCACGCAGAGCGACCACGTCGGGACCGTGGCGCAACACTCCCCGGCTGACGTTCGGCACCACGTTGCGCACCGCGCTCCCGAACACCGTCGGCAGGTCGGCCGCCGTGGCGCCCTGCGCGCCGATGCCGGGGGCGAGAATCGGACCGTTCATGTCCAGGTCGTAGGAGGACAGGTCGCCGAGCGTCGCGCCGACCACCGCGCCGAAGGAACCCAGCGGCTCCTCGCCGGCGTTCTCCAGGGCCAGGTGTCCGAGCATGGTCGCGCCGATGGTGCGCCCGTCGGCGCGGACCGCGTGCTGTACCTCGCCGCCCTCCGGGTTGGACGTCAGCGCCAGCACGAACAGTCCGGTGCCACTCTCGCGGGCCAGGGCGACGGCCGGGCTCAGGGAGCCGTAGCCGAGGTACGGCGAGACGGTGAGCGCGTCGGAGAACAGGGGCGCGTCCTTGTGGAGGAAGGACGCGGCGTAGGCGGCCATGGTGGAGCCGATGTCACCGCGCTTGGCGTCCATGACGACCAGCGCCCCGGCCGCCCGCGCCTCCCGCACCGTCCTCTCCAGGACGGCGACGCCGCGTGAGCCGAAGCGCTCGAAGAAGGCGATCTGCGGCTTGAGGACGGCGACCCGTCCGGCGACCGCCTCGACGACGGTGCGGCTGAACGACTCCAGGCCCGGCACATCGTCGTTCAGGCCCCACTCGGCGAGCAGGGAGGCGTGCGGGTCGATGCCCACGCACAGCGGGCCCCGCTCGTCCATCGCGCGGCGCAGACGCGCGCCGAAGGGTTCCAGACCTGTCATGCCGGTGTCCTCACGTCGGCGCCCACCGCGTCGGCGAGCGTGGCGTAGGGGCTGGTGCGCAGCCGCGCGGCGAGCCCCTTGTGCATGGCGCGGCCCCAGAGGGGGCCTTCGTAGACGAACGCGCTGTAGCCCTGGACCAGCGTGGCGCCGGCCAGGATGCGCTGCCAGGCGTCCTCGGCGTTCTCGATGCCGCCGACGCCGACCAGGGTGATCCGGTCGCCCACGCGGGCGTAGAGACGGCGCAGCACCTCCAGGGAGCGGGCCTTCAGGGGCGCGCCGGACAGGCCGCCGGTCTCGTTCACGGCCGCGGGGTCGGACGTCAGGCCGAGTCCCGCCCGGGCGATGGTGGTGTTGGTGGCGATGATGCCGTCCAGGCCGAGCTCCACTGCGAGGTCGGCGACCGCGTCGATGTCCTCGTCGGCGAGATCGGGGGCGATCTTCACCAGGAGCGGCACCCGGCGGGCCGGGACGCCGCGGTCGGCGGCCTCGCGGACGGCCGTGAGCAGCGGGCGCAGGTGGTCCACGGCCTGGAGGTCGCGCAGCCCCGGCGTGTTCGGGGAGGAGACGTTGACGACGAGGTAGTCGGCGTACGGGGCGAGCCGCTCGGCGGACTTCACGTAGTCGGCGACGGCCTCGTCCTCGGGGACGGCCTTGGTCTTGCCGATGTTGACGCCGACGACCGTCCGGAAGACGGGCGTGCGGGAGGCGAGGCGCGCCGCCACGGCGAGTGAGCCGTCGTTGTTGAAGCCCATGCGGTTGATCAGGGCCCGGTCGGCGACCAGGCGGAACAGCCGCTTCCTGGGGTTGCCGGGCTGCGGTTCCCCCGTCACGGTGCCGATCTCGACGTGGTCGAAGCCGAGCATCGCCAGGCCGTCGATGCCCACCGCGTTCTTGTCGAAGCCGGCGGCGAGGCCGAAGGGACTGTGCAGGCGCAGCCCGAGGGCCTCGGTGCGCAGCTCCTCGTGGCGCGGGGCGAGCACGGCGGCGGCGAAGGTGCGCAGGACGGGGATCCGCGCGACGAGACGGATCCAGCGGAAGGCCAGGTGATGGGCCTTTTCCGGGTCCATCCGCCGGAAGAGCACGGTGAAGAGGATGTGGTACATGGTGTCTCCATGAAGAGGGGGACACCGTTTCCGGTGTCCCCCTGAGGGCTGCTAGTCGCGGGCCGCGGTCAGATGTTCCGCGTGTTCCTGGAGCGAGCGGACGCCCACGTCCCCGCGGTTGAGCGCGTCGATGCCCTGGACGGCGGCGGCGAGCGCCTGGACCGTGGTCAGGCACGGGACGGAGCGGGCCACGGCGGCCGTGCGGATGTCGTAGCCGTCGAGGCGGCCGCCGGTGCCGTACGGGGTGTTGACGATGAGGTCGACCTCGCCGTCGTGGATGAGCTGGACGATGGTCCGCTCACCGTCCGGGCCGGTGCCCTCGGAGTGCTTGCGCACCACGGTGGCGTTGATGCCGTTGCGCTGGAGGACCTCGGCGGTGCCGGAGGTGGCGAGCAGTTCGAAGCCGTGCGCCACCAGCTCCCGCGCGGGGAAGATCATCGAGCGCTTGTCGCGGTTGGCGACCGAGATGAAGGCGCGCCCCTTGGTGGGCAGGGGCCCGTAGGCGCCGGACTGCGACTTGGCGTAGGCCGTGCCGAAGAGGGAGTCGATGCCCATGACCTCGCCGGTGGAGCGCATCTCCGGGCCGAGCACGGTGTCGACGCCGCGTCCGTGGATGTCCCGGAAGCGGGACCAGGGCAGCACGGCCTCCTTGACGGAGATCGGCGCGTCCAGCGGGAGGGTGCCGCCGTCCCCGGTCGCCGGGAGCAGGCCCTCGGCGCGCAGTTCGGCGATGGTGGCGCCCAGCGAGATCCGTGCGGCGGCCTTCGCCAGCGGCACCGCGGTCGCCTTGGAGGTGAAGGGCACGGTGCGCGAGGCGCGCGGGTTGGCCTCCAGGACGTAGAGGATGTCGCCGGACAGCGCGAACTGGATGTTGATCAGGCCGCGCACCCCTACTCCGCGGGCGATGCCCTCGGTGGAGGCGCGCAGCCGCTTGATGTCGTAGCCGCCGAGCGTGATCGGCGGCAGGGCGCACGCCGAGTCGCCGGAGTGGATGCCGGCCTCCTCGATGTGCTCCATGACACCGCCGAGGTAGAGCTCCTCGCCGTCGTAGAGGGCGTCGACGTCGATCTCTATGGCGTCGTCGAGGAAGCGGTCGACGAGCACCGGCCGGGAGGGGCTGATCTCGGTCGACTCGGTGATGTACGACTCCAGCCGGGCCTCGTCGTAGACGATCTCCATGCCGCGGCCGCCGAGCACGTAGGACGGGCGGACGAGGACCGGGTAGCCGATCTCGTCGGCGATGGCCTTGGCCTCGGCGAAGGTGGTGGCGGTGCCGTGCTTGGGGGCGGGCAGGCCGGCTTCCTTGAGGACCTGGCCGAAGGCGCCGCGGTCCTCGGCGGCGTGGATGGCCTCCGGGGAGGTGCCGACGATCGGCACGCCGTTGTCCTTGAGCGCCTGCGCCAGGCCGAGCGGGGTCTGGCCGCCGAGTTGGACGACGACGCCCGCGACCGGTCCGGCCTGCCGCTCGGCGTGGACGATCTCCAGGACGTCCTCCAGGGTGAGCGGCTCGAAGTAGAGCCGGTCGGAGGTGTCGTAGTCGGTGGAGACGGTCTCGGGGTTGCAGTTGACCATCACGGTCTCGTAGCCCGCGTCGCTGAGCGCGAAGGAGGCGTGGACGCAGGAGTAGTCGAACTCGATGCCCTGGCCGATGCGGTTCGGGCCGGAGCCCAGGATGATCACCGCGGGCTTCTCGCGCGGGGCGACCTCGCTCTCCTCGTCGTAGGAGGAGTAGAAGTACGGCGTCCTCGCGGCGAACTCGGCGGCGCAGGTGTCGACGGTCTTGTAGACCGGCCGGATGCCCAGCGCGTGCCGGACCTCGCGGACGACGTCCTCGCGCAGGCCGCGGATCTCGCCGATCTGCTGGTCGGAGAAGCCGTGCCGCTTGGCCTCGGCGAGCAGGTCGCGGGTCAGCTCGGGCGCTGCGGCCAGCTCGTCGGCGGTCTCCTTGAGGAGGAAGAGCTGGTCGACGAACCAGGGGTCGATCTTCGTGGCGTCGAAGACCTCCTCGGGGGTGGCGCCCGCGCGGATCGCGCCCATGACGGCGTTGATGCGGCCGTCGGTCGGGCGGACCGCCTCGTGCAGCAGCTCCGCCTTGTCGCCGGGCTCGCCGACGAAGGTGAACTGGCTGCCCTTCTTCTCCAGCGAGCGCAGCGCCTTCTGGAACGCCTCGGTGAAGTTGCGGCCGATGGCCATGGCCTCGCCGACCGACTTCATGGTGGTGGTGAGGGTGGAGTCGGCGGAGGGGAACTTCTCGAAGGCGAACCGGGGTGCCTTCACGACGACGTAGTCGAGCGTCGGCTCGAAGGAGGCCGGGGTCTCGCGGGTGATGTCGTTCGGGATCTCGTCGAGGGTGTAGCCGACGGCCAGCTTGGCGGCGATCTTGGCGATCGGGAAGCCGGTCGCCTTGGAGGCGAGCGCCGAGGAGCGCGAGACACGCGGGTTCATCTCGATGACGATGACCCGGCCGTCCTCGGGGTTCACCGCGAACTGGATGTTGCAGCCGCCGGTGTCGACGCCGACCTCGCGGATGACGGCGATGCCGATGTCCCGCAGGGTCTGGTACTCGCGGTCGGTGAGCGTCATCGCCGGGGCGACGGTGATGGAGTCACCGGTGTGCACGCCCATGGGGTCGAAGTTCTCGATGGAGCAGACGACCACGACGTTGTCGTGCTTGTCGCGCATCAGCTCCAGCTCGTACTCCTTCCAGCCGAGGATGGACTCCTCCAGGAGCACCTCGGTGGTCGGCGAGAGGGTGAGGCCCTGACCGGCGATGCGGCGCAGCTCCTCCTCGTCGTGGGCGAAGCCGGAGCCGGCACCGCCCATGGTGAAGGAGGGGCGGACGACGACCGGGTAGCCGCCGAGCTCGTCGACGCCGGCGAGCACCTCGTCCATGGTGTGGCAGATGACCGAGCGGGCGGACTCGCCGTGCCCGATCTTGCCGCGGACGGCCTCGACGACCTCCTTGAACCGGTCGCGGTCCTCGCCCTTGTGGATCGCCTCGACGTTGGCGCCGATCAGCTCGACGCCGTACTTGTCGAGGACGCCGTTCTCGTGCAGGGAGATGGCGGTGTTCAGGGCCGTCTGGCCGCCCAGGGTGGGCAGCAGGGCGTCCGGCCGCTCCTTGGCGATGATCTTCTCGACGAACTCGGGGGTGATCGGCTCGACGTAGGTGGCGTCGGCGATCTCCGGGTCGGTCATGATCGTCGCCGGGTTGGAGTTCACCAGGACGACGCGCAGGCCCTCGGCCTTGAGGACGCGGCACGCCTGGGTGCCGGAGTAGTCGAACTCTGCGGCCTGGCCGATGACGATCGGGCCCGAGCCGATGACCAGGACGGACTGGATATCGGTGCGCTTAGGCACGCTGGCCCTCCATCGGGACGGTGCTCATCAAAGAGGTGAAGCGGTCGAACAGGTAGGCGGCGTCGTGCGGGCCCGCTGCCGCTTCGGGGTGGTACTGGACGCTGAAGGCCGGCCTGTCGAGCAGCTGGAGGCCCTCCACCACGTTGTCGTTGAGGCAGACGTGGGAGACCTCGGCGCGGCCGTAGGGGGTGTCGGAGACCTTGTCGAGCGGGGCGTCGACGGCGAATCCGTGGTTGTGCGCGGTGACCTCGACCTTGCCGGTCGTGCGGTCCTGCACCGGCTGGTTGATGCCGCGGTGGCCGTACTTCAGCTTGTAGGTGCCGAAGCCGAGGGCGCGGCCGAGGATCTGGTTGCCGAAGCAGATGCCGAAGAGCGGGGTGCCGCGCTCCAGGACCGCCCGCATGACGGAGACCGGGTGGTCGGCGGTGGCGGGGTCGCCGGGGCCGTTGGAGAAGAACACGCCGTCGGGGTTGACGGCGTAGACGTCGTCCACGGTCGCCGTGGCCGGCAGGACGTGCACCTCGATGCCGCGCTCGGCCATGCGCTGCGGGGTCATGCCCTTGATACCGAGGTCGATGGCGGCGACGGTGAACTTCTTCTCGCCGATGGCCGGGACGACGTACGGCTCGGTGGTGGCGACCTCGGCGGAGAGGTCGGCGCCCTCCATCTCGGGTGCTTCCTTGACGCGGGCGAGCAGGGTCGCGTCGTCGCGCACCGTGTCGCCGCTGAAGATGCCCACCCGCATGGCGCCGCGCTCGCGCAGGTGGCGGGTGAGTGCGCGGGTGTCGATGCCGCAGATGCCGACGACGCCCTGGGCGGCGAGCTCCTGGTCCAGCGAGCGCGTCGAGCGCCAGTTGGACGGCACGCGTGCGGGGTCGCGCACGACGTAGCCGGAGACCCAGATCTTCCTGGACTCCATGTCCTCGTCGTTGACGCCCGTGTTGCCCACGTGCGGGGCGGTCATCACGACCACCTGGCGGTGGTAGGACGGGTCGGTGAGGGTCTCCTGGTAGCCGGTCATGCCGGTGGAGAACACCGCTTCGCCGAAGGTCTCCCCCACTGCCCCGTAGGCGCGGCCGCGGAAGATCCGGCCGTCCTCCAGGACGAGTACGGCGGGAACCTTGGCGGTTCCCCTGGTGGAGGTTGTCATCGTGCGCCTTCCGTCTTGTTGATCAGGTGATTGAGGGCCTCGACCCATGCGTTGTGCTCGGCGGCGTGGTCGGAGCGGAAGCCGGAGTCGATCAGCCGCTCGCCGTGCGCCCAGGTGACGACCAGCAGACCGCCCTCGGTGAGGACCTTGCCGGCGATGCCCTTGTCGAGCCGGGCCCCGCGCAGCGCGTCCGCCGGGACGAAGAAGTCGTCCGCTCCCGGTCGTACGACGTCCACTCCCGCGTCGGTGAGCGTCAGCTCGGCACGGCTGCGGGTGCCCAGACCGTGCGCCACGATGCGGTCGAGCCACTGACCGGCGGTGGTGGAGCCGTGGTAGCGGCCGCTCATGCTCAGTTTCGCCGGGCCCGGGTCGTCCGGCGCGCTGTGCAGCTCCGGCAGGTCGCCCTGGAGGGTGCCCCGCCACCGCCAGCCCTCGCGCATCAGCCAGTAGACGAGCGCCACGAACAGGGCGAGTCCGACGACCCAGCCGATCCGGGCGGCCCAGTCGGTCACTTCCGCCGATTCCTTCTCGGCGGCCAGCAGGATGAGAGGTGTCACGTGAGCTTCCCGTCGACGAGCGTGGCCTTGCCCCGGAGCCAGGTGTGGGTGACACGGCCCGGCAGCTCGCGGCCCTCGTAGGGTGTGTTGCGGCTGCGCGAGGCGAAGCCCGCGGGGTCCACGGACCCACGGTATGCCGTGTCGACGAGGGTGAGGTTGGCGGGCTCACCTGCCGAGACGGGACGGCCGTGGCCCTCGGCCCGCCCGATGCGCGCGGGCGTGAAGGACATGCGGTCGGCGACGCCCGCCCAGTCCAGCAGGCCCGTGTCCACCATCGTCTCCTGGACCACCGACAGGGCGGTCTCCAGGCCGACCATGCCCATGGCGGCCGCGGCCCACTCGCAGTCCTTGTCCTCGTGCGGGTGCGGGGCGTGGTCGGTGGCGACGATGTCGATCGTCCCGTCGGCGAGTGCCTCGCGCAGCGCCAGCACGTCGCGTTCGGTGCGCAGCGGCGGGTTGACCTTGTAGACCGGGTTGTAGGTGCGGACCAGCTCGTCGGTGAGGAGGAGGTGGTGCGGGGTGACCTCCGCGGTGACGTCGATGCCGCGGGACTTGGCCCAGCGGACGATCTCGACGCTGCCCGCCGTGGACAGGTGGCAAATGTGGACGCGGGAGCCGACGTGCTCGGCGAGCAGCACGTCCCGCGCGATGATCGATTCCTCGGCGACGGCGGGCCAGCCGCCGAGGCCGAGCTCGGCGGAGACGACGCCCTCGTTCATCTCGGCGCCCTCGGTGAGCCGCGGCTCCTGGGCGTGCTGGGCGACGACCCCGCCGAAGGCCTTCACGTACTCCAGGGCGCGGCGCATGATCACGGCGTCGTGGACGCACTTGCCGTCGTCGGAGAAGACGGTGACGCCGGCCGCGGACTCGTGCATGGCGCCCAGTTCGGCGAGCTTCTTCCCCTCGAGGCCGACGGTGACGGCGCCGATGGGCTGCACGTCGCAGTAGCCGGACTCCTGGCCGAGCCGCCAGACCTGCTCGACGACGCCCGCGGTGTCGGCGACCGGGAAGGTGTTGGCCATGGCGAAGACGCTGGTGTAGCCGCCGCCGGCCGCGGCCCGGGTGCCGGTGAGCACCGTCTCGGAGTCCTCGCGGCCGGGTTCGCGCAGGTGGGTGTGCAGGTCGACCAGGCCCGGCAGGAGGACCTTGCCGGCGGCCTCGACGACCTCGGCGCCCTCGGCCGTCAGCCCGGTGCCGACCCGGGCGATCGTCTCACCGTCGACCAGGACGTCCTGCGGCTTGCCGCCGAGCACCTTCGCACCACGGATCAGGATCTTGCTCATCGTCTCTACTTCTCCTCGGTGGTACGGGCGTGGGACACGGCGGGCTCGTTGCCGCCCAGCAGCAGGTAGAGGACGGCCATGCGGATGGAGACCCCGTTGGTGACCTGCTCGATCACGGTGCAGCGGTCGGAGTCCGCGACCTCGGCGGTGATCTCCATGCCGCGGACCATCGGCCCCGGGTGCATCACGATGGCGTGCCGCGGCATCCGCGCCATGCGCTCGCCGTCGAGGCCGTAGCGGCGCGAGTACTCCCGCTCGGTGGGGAAGAACGCGGCGTTCATCCGCTCGCGCTGCACGCGCAGCATCATCACCGCGTCGGACTTCGTGAGCGTGGAGTCGAGGTCGTACGACACCTCGCACGGCCAGGTGTCGATGCCGACCGGCAGCAGGGTCGGCGGGGCGACGAGGGTGACCTCGGCGCCGAGGGTGTGCAGCAGGTCGACGTTGGAGCGGGCGACCCGGCTGTGCAGGATGTCGCCGACGATGGTGATGCGCCGGCCGGAGAGGTCCTGGCCGATCCCCGCGTCCCGGCCGACGAGCCGGCGCCGCATGGTGAAGGCGTCGAGCAGGGCCTGGGTGGGGTGCTGGTGGGTGCCGTCGCCGGCGTTGATGACGTGTGCGTCGATCCAGCCGGAGGTGGCCAGCCGGTAGGGGGCTCCCGAGGCGCCGTGCCGGATGACCACGGCGTCCACGCCCATGGCCTCCAGGGTCTGGGCGGTGTCCTTCAGGGATTCGCCCTTGGAGACGCTGGAGCCCTTGGCGGTGAAGTTGATGACGTCCGCGGACAGCCGCTTCTCCGCGGCCTCGAAGGAGATCCGGGTGCGGGTGGAGTCCTCGAAGAAGAGGTTCACGACCGTGCGGCCGCGCAGGGTCGGCAGTTTCTTGATCGGCCGGTCGGCGACCCGGGCCATCTCCTCGGCGGTGTCGAGGATCAGGACGGCGTCGTCGCGGGTGAGGTCGGCGGCCGAGATGAGATGACGCTGCATCTGTCAGGCTCCGTAAGGCAGTTCAATGAGGCGAAATCGGGCAGACGGGTACGCGCGTGGGCGTGCCGAGCCGGCACACGCCGTCGGCGTGCGCCCGAAGTGCTACTGGGCGGTCTGCTTGGCGCCGAGCAGCACGGTGTCGCGACCGTCCTCCTCGGCGAGCAGGACCTTGACCGTCTCCCGCAGCGACGTGGGGAGGTTCTTGCCGACGTAGTCGGCACGGATGGGCAGTTCGCGGTGGCCGCGGTCGACGAGGACGGCGAGCTGCACCGCGCGGGGCCGCCCGATGTCGTTCAGCGCGTCGAGGGCGGCGCGGATGGTGCGGCCGGAGAAGAGCACGTCGTCGACGAGGACGACGAGGCGGCCGTCGATGCCGTCACCGGGGATCTCGGTGCGGGCCAGCGCACGCGGCGGGTGCATGCGCAGGTCGTCGCGGTACATGGTGATGTCGAGCGAGCCGACCGGGACCTTGCGCTCGGTGATCTCCTCGAGCTTGGCGGCGAGCCGCTGGGCGAGGAAGACGCCTCTGGTCGGAATGCCGAGGAGCACCACGTCGTCGGCGCCCTTGGCGCGTTCGACGATCTCGTGGGCGATGCGGGTCAGGACCCGGGCGATGTCGGGGCCTTCGAGGACGGGCCGCGCGTCGGGCTGCGCGTCCTGGGAGCCTTGCGTGTACTGCGTGTGCTGCTTGTCCATGTGACACGGACCTCCTTCTCCGCCTCACGGGACGGACATTAAAGGACGTCGGATTGCGTCGCTCAATCTATCAGGTCGGGATCAGCCCGCAGCGACACCCCTGATCACTCGAATGGAGCAGCCCATCTTCGCTACCACGGAAGAGTCGGTGTGGACCATTCGGCTTGACGCACGAGAGTAACGCTGCGTAACCTCACAGTGAGTTACCAGCCGCGCGGCATGGAAACCAGCCAGAGCCGCGTCGACACAGTGCCGGGGAGCTATATGTCCAGCGAATACGCCAAACAGCTCGGGGCCAAACTCCGGGCGATCCGCACCCAGCAGGGCCTTTCCCTCCACGGTGTCGAGGAGAAGTCCCAGGGCCGCTGGAAGGCGGTCGTGGTCGGTTCGTACGAGCGCGGCGACCGGGCCGTGACCGTGCAGCGCCTCGCGGAGCTGGCGGACTTCTACGGCGTCCCGGTGCAGGAGCTGCTGCCGGGCACGACCCCGGGCGGCGCCGCCGAGCCGCCGCCGAAGCTGGTCCTGGACCTGGAGCGGCTGGCCACGGTGCCGGCCGAGAAGGCGGGCCCGCTGCAGCGCTACGCGGCGACGATCCAGTCGCAGCGCGGCGACTACAACGGCAAGGTGCTCTCCATCCGCCAGGACGACCTGCGCACCCTCGCCGTCATCTACGACCAGTCGCCCTCGGTCCTGACCGAGCAGCTGATCAGCTGGGGCGTGCTGGACGCGGACGCGCGCCGCGCGGTGGCCTCGCACGAGGAGTAGGGCTGCGCGGGTCACGCAGAAACGTGCCGCCGGGGGCCGGAACCACATGGTTCCGGCCCCCGGCGGTTTTCGCGGGCGTGGCGGTCTCGGCGCGGGCCGTCGAAGTGGGGCGCGCGGCCCGCCCCGCCCCCGGCGGGGCTACTCCCGGCGCAGGGACGGCTTGAGTTCCTTCAGCCGGCCCAGCAGGCCGTTCACGAAGGAGGGCGACTCGTCCGTGGAGAACTCCTTCGCCAGCTGCACCATCTCGTCCAGGACGACCGCGTCCGGGGTCTCGTCGACCCAGATCAGCTCGTAGGCGCCCAGGCGCAGGATGTTGCGGTCGACGACCGGCATCCGGTCCAGGGTCCAGCCGACCGAGTACTGGGAGATCAGCTCGTCGATGCGCTGCGCGTGTTCCGCGTAGCCCTCGACGAGCTGCATCGTGTACTCGCTCACCGGCGGCTGCCGGGTGTCGGACCGGGCGTGCCGGATCCAGTCGGCGAGGACCGTCAGGACCTCGGTGCCGCGCTGGTCGCCCTCGAAGAGGATCTGAAAGGCGCGCTTGCGGGCCGTGTTGCGGGCAGCCACGGTTAGCTGTTCACCCGGCCGAGGTAGTCGCTGGTGCGGGTGTCGACCTTGATCTTCTCACCGGTGGTGATGAAGAGGGGGACCTGGATCTGGTGGCCGGTCTCCAGGATCGCCGGCTTGGTGCCGCCGGTGGAGCGGTCGCCCTGCACGCCCGGCTCGGTCTCCTGGATGGTCAGCTCGACCGCGGCGGGCAGCTCGACGAAGAGCACCTCGCCCTCGTGCTGCGCGACGGTGGCCTCGAAGCCCTCGATGAGGAAGTTCGCGGCGTCGGCGACCGTCTTGCGGTCGATGTGCAGCTGGTCGTAGGTCTGCATGTCCATGAAGACGAAGTAGTCGCCGTCCATGTACGAGAACTGCATGTCACGCTTGTCGACGGTGGCCGTTTCGACCTTGACGCCGGCGTTGAAGGTCTTGTCGACGGTCTTGCCGGACAGCACGTTCTTCAGCTTGGTGCGCACGAAGGCCGGGCCTTTGCCGGGCTTGACGTGCTGGAACTCGACGACGGACCAGAGCTGGCCGCCTTCGAGCTTGAGCACCATGCCGTTCTTGAGGTCGTTCGTGGAAGCCACGGTTGCGGAATCTCCTGGACTGGACTGACGTGGACGACGGCCGGGGCGGGGGCAGGCGCACAGCACGGGGGCTAGAGCGCGAGCAGCTCCTTGGTCGTGATGGTGAGTAGCTCGGGTCCGCCGTCCGCCTCGGGGCGTACGACGAGCGTGTCATCGATCCGGACTCCGCCCCGGCCGGGGAGGTGGACCCCCGGTTCGACGGTCACCGGCACGCAAGCGTCCAGTTTACCCATGGCCGCAGGGGTCAATTGAGGGTCCTCGTCGATTTCCAGTCCTACGCCGTGACCGGTGCGCCCGGGGAGCGCCTCGGCGTACCCGGCGGAGTCCAGGACATGGCGCGCCGCGCGGTCCACGTCACGGCAGGCGGCGCCCGGTACGAGGGACTCCCGGCCGGCGCGCTGGGCCGAGAAGACGAGGTCGTACAGCTCGATCTGCCAGTCCGCCGGGGCCGTGCCGATGACGAACGTACGGCCGATCTCGCAGCGGTAGCCGCGGTAGGTGGCGCCGAGGCAGACGGAGAGGAAGTCGCCCTCCTCGACGCGGCGGTCGGTGGGGCGGTGGCCGGGGCGGCCGGCGTTCGGGCCGGTGGCCACCGAGGTGGGGAAGGCGGGGCCGTCGGCGCCGTGGTCGACGAGGCGGCGTTCGAGTTCGAGGGCGAGGTGGCGTTCGGTGCGGCCGACGAGGATGGACTCCAGGAGTTCGCCCAGGGCCTGGTCTGCGATCTCCGCGCCGATGCGGAGGCAGGAGATCTCCTCCTCGTCCTTGACGACGCGGAGCTGTTCCACGGCTCCGGCGATGCCGGTGAGGCGGAGTCCCGGGGCCGCGGAGTGGATCTCGCGGTGCCGGGTCACGGTGAGGTGGTGCTCCTCGACGGCGAGGGAGTCGACGCCCTGGGCGAGGGCGAGACCGGCGGCGGCGACGGCGGGGTCGGCGCCGACGCCGTCCGTCACATGCAGGCGCAGTGATGCGTCGGGGCGGCCCTGCGGGGAGCGGTCGTCGAAGGGGGCCGCGCAGAGGAGGACGTCTTCGGTGCCGCCCAGGAGCAGGACGGCGCCTTCGAGGGCGGCGCCGGCGAGGTAGCGCACGTTGGCGGGGCGGGACACCAGCGCCGCCGTGCTGCCGACCGCGTTGCAGCATTCCCGTAGACGCGCCCGGCGCACCGCGTAGACCTCAGACATTCTTCGAGCGTAGGAGCGGTGGCCGGATGTCGCCGGTCGAGCGGGGCCGAGTGGGGGGCCGGGCGGGCTGCGGGCTGTGGGCTGCGCGACGGTGCGTCGTGGGTCCGGGGGTCGTGGGTCGGGGGTGTGGTGGGGCGGTGGGGTCGCCGCGGTCGGGCCTGCCGCCACCGGCACGGTGAACCGTGTGGGGACCGGGTGAGCGGCGGCCTCCGCCGCCGCACCACCACACCCCCTCCCGTGCATCGGCGCCCGCGGGAGCGTCCTGCCGCGTCACCAGTGGTCGCCGCGGGCGCGACCGCTCAGATCCGGACAGGTGCGCGCCGGGCGGGCTGGTCATGGCGGGGAAACGTGGGGCGCCTGGTCACCACTGGGGTGGGCTGGCTATCGCGCGGGCCAGGACGTCGTCCAGGACGCGGGCCGTTTCCGGTATGTCCAGCTGAGAGTTGTCGATGATCGGCAGGCCCGAGCCGTACCAGCCGGCCATGCGGCCGTGGATACGGGCCACCTCCTCGTCGCTGAGGCGGCGATTGCCGGTGCGCTCCGCGTTGCGCTCCAGGACGATGTCCAGGCCGGGCAGGAGGACGACGGGCAGCAGGCCGGGGCCCACGTGGCGCTTCCAGCCGCCGAGGCCGACGACCGGACGGTCGGGGAAGACCGCGTCGTCGAGGATGCAGGAGATGCCGTTGGCCAGGAAGTTGCGCGCGGCGAAGCCGCAGGTGCGGCGGGCCAGGCGGTACTGCGCCTCGGAGTTGTCGTTCCACCCGGACTGCGGGTCGGCGAAACCCGAGCGGACCCACTCGCGTACGTCGTCGAGACTGATGTGGGCGGTCGGGACCCTGCGGTGGTCCGCCCAGTGCTTGGCCACGCTCGTCTTGCCGGCGCCCGCCGGCCCTATGAGCAGCACCGCGATGCTCGTAGCGGCCGGGTCCGCCGCCGCGGGGGCCTGCGGGGGGCTGGGCATGGCGACCGGGCCGCCGGGTGGCAGTGCCACATGGCCGGTGGTGTCCGGCGGCGGGGGCATCGAGGCGTGCTGCGGGCCCGCGGGGGGCACGGGCACGGGATAGCCCGGTGCCGGAGGGGGCACGGGGGCGGGTCCCGGGTGCTGGCCCGGGTGGTGTGCGGCCGGTGACCAGCCGACGGCCGGTCCGTGCCCCGGCTGGTGGGGCGGCGGCAGCGGAGAACCCACTGCGTGCTGCATCCGGTGCCACTCCGTCTCGTACAGGCAATGGGGCGCTGACAGCGGGGGTGGTGCCCCGCGTGCTACCGAACGGTACCGCCCCCTGCCGTCGTGGTGTGAACGGCCGGGGGCGGTGATGAGTGCCCGGGTTACTGACCCACCTCGCCGTACGCGGCGAGCAGGACGGCCGGGTCGGGGGCTTCGAGCACCGTGGGCCGGGCGAGCCCGTCGAGGACGATGAAACGCAGCATGTCGCCGCGGGACTTCTTGTCGACCTTCATGTTCTCCAGCAGCTTGGGCCACTGGTCGTAGCGGTAGTGCAGCGGCAGGCCCACCGACTTCAGGATCGTGCGGTGGCGGTCGGCGGTGGCGTCGTCGAGGCGGCCCGCGAGGCGGCCCAGTTCGGCGGCGAAGTGCATGCCGACGGACACGGCCGCCCCGTGGCGCCACTGGTAGCGCTCGTTCTTCTCGACGGCGTGGCCGAGCGTGTGGCCGTAGTTCAGGATCTCGCGCAGCCCGGATTCCTTCAGGTCGGAGGAGACCACGTCGGCCTTGACCCGGATCGAGCGTTCGATGAGTTCCGCGGTGTGCGGGCCCGCCGGGGTGCGGGCGGCCTCGGGGTCGGACTCGATCAGGTCGAGGATCCCCGGGTCGGCGATGAAGCCCGCCTTGATCACCTCGGCGAGTCCGGACACGTAGTCGTTGACCGGGAGGGAGTCCAGTGCGGCCAGGTCGCACAGGACGCCGGCGGGCGGGTGGAAGGACCCGACGAGGTTCTTGCCCTCCGCGGTGTTGATGCCGGTCTTGCCGCCGACGGCCGCGTCGACCATGGCCAGGACCGTGGTCGGGACGGCGATCCAGCGGACTCCGCGCAGCCAGGTCGCCGCGACGAACCCGGCCAGGTCGGTGGTGGCGCCGCCGCCGACCCCCACGATGACGTCGGTGCGGGTGAAGCCGGACTGGCCGAGCGCCTTCCAGCAGTAGGCGGCGACCTCGGCGGTCTTGGCCTCCTCCGCGTTCGGCACCTGGATGGCGATCGCTTCGTAGCCCTGGTCCGCGAGGTCCGCGCGGAGCGCGTCGCCGGTCTCGGCGAGCGCCTCGGGGTGCACGACCGCGACCCGCCTGGCCCGGTCGCCGACCAGCCCGCCGAGCTCACCGAGGAGCTGACGGCCCACCAGCACCTCGTAGGGGTCGGTGCCCGCCGAGCCCGCGATGTGGATCCGGGTCACTGCCTCGTTGCTCATGCTTCCTTCAGCTCCAGTGCGTTCAGGGCGGCTTCGGCGACCTCTTCGGGGCTACGGCCGTCCGTGGGCACGACAGCCGTGGCGACCTCCTCGTAGAGGTGCCTTCGGGCCTCCATCAGCTCGCGCCACTGCTTGCGCGGGTTGACCGCGAGCAGGGGCCGGGCGGCGCCCAGGCCGGTGCGCCGGACCGCCTCCTCGACGTCCATCGAGAGGTAGACGACCCGCCGCGCGGCGAGCAGCGTGCGGGTGTCCTCGTCCAGGACCGCGCCGCCGCCCAGGGCCAGGACGCCCTCGTGCTCGGTGAGCGCCGAGCGCACGGCGCGCTTCTCGACGGCCCGGAAGGCCGCTTCGCCGTCGTCGACGAAGATGTCGGCGATGGTCCGGTTCTCGGCGGCGACGATGTCGTCGTCGGTGTCCCGGTAGCCGACGCCGAGGCGCTCGGCCAGCAGCCGGCCGACGGTGGACTTGCCCACGCCCATCGGGCCGACGAGCACGATCCGCGGACTCATCGGATGGCCAGGTTGTCGAGGTACGACGTCACGTTGCGGCGGGTCTCGGTGACGCTGTCGCCGCCGAACTTCTCCGCGACGGCGTCCGCGAGGACCAGGGCGACCATGGCCTCGGCGACGATACCGGCGGCCGGCACGGCGCAGACGTCGGAGCGCTGGTGATGGGCGGCCGCCTCCTCGCCGGTGGCGACGTCGACGGTCCTCAGCGCGCGCGGCACGGTCGCGATCGGCTTCATCGCCGCGCGCACGCGCAGCAGTTCGCCGGTGGTCAGTCCGCCCTCGGTGCCGCCGGAGCGGCCGGAGGCGCGCCTGATGCCGTCAGGGGTGGTGAGGATCTCGTCGTGCGCCTTCGAGCCGGGTACCCGGGCGAGGTCGAACCCGTCGCCGACCTCCACGCCCTTGATGGCCTGGATGCCCATGAGGGCGGCGGCCAGGCGGGCGTCGAGACGGCGGTCCCAGTGGACGTGGGAGCCGAGACCGACGGGAACGCCGTAGGCCAGCACCTCGACGACCCCGCCGAGGGTGTCGCCGTCCTTGTGGGCCTGGTCGATCTCCGCGACCATCGCCTCCGAGGCGTCGGCGTCCAGGCAGCGCACCGGGTCGGCGTCCAGCCGCTCCACGTCCGCCGGCGTCGGGTACACGCCGTACGGTGCCTTCGCCGACGCCAGTTCGACGACGTGGCTGACGATGTCGATGCCGGCCGTCTCCTTGAGGTACGAGCGGGCCACCGCGCCCAGCGCCACGCGGGCGGCGGTCTCACGGGCGGAGGCGCGCTCCAGGATCGGGCGGGCCTCGTCGAAGTCGTACTTCTGCATCCCGGCCAGATCGGCGTGGCCGGGGCGGGGGCGGGTCAGCGGGGCGTTGCGCGCCAGGCCGGCCAGGATCTCGGGGTCGACCGGGTCGGCCGCCATGACCTGCTCCCACTTCGGCCATTCGGTGTTGCCCACCATGACCGCGACCGGGGAGCCGAGGGTCTTGCCGTGCCGTACGCCGCCGAGGAAGGTGACCTCGTCACGCTCGAACTTCATCCGGGCACCGCGACCGTAGCCCAGCCGCCGCCTCGCGAGGTGGTCCGCCACCATGTCCGTGGTGATCGGCACGCCGGCGGGAAGACCCTCCAGCGTCGCGACGAGTGCGGGACCGTGGGACTCCCCCGCGGTCAGCCAGCGCAACCTGCTCAACGGTGCTCCTCCGTGCTTCGCGCCCCTATGCCGTGTGTACGCGACCGTTCGCGTACCGCTGTGGCGTGACGGGGTGCGCGGCCCCGGTCCGCCACCACCGATCCTCCCACGTCCGGGCGGGGGACCCGGCCGCCGGTCCATCAGGCGGACGGGCGTGATCGCGCTCCGGGCGGCGGGGGGATCAGGCGGTGCCCTCTCCCTGTCCCCGCCGGGGCGCGTAGGCGCCGAGGAAGTCGGCACCGCTCGGCTGCCGGGTGGGCGGTGTCGTCGGCCCGGACGCGGGCTGCGCCGGCCGGGGGGCGTAGGGGCCCAGATGGTCGGCGCCGCTGCCCTGCTGCCGCTGCGGTGCGTAGGGGCCGAGGTGGTCGGCGCCGCGGCCCTGGTCGTTCCGGTTCACCGTGGCGGCCGGCGGTGCGGAGGCGGCCGCCCGGCGGCGCGCCGCCCTGTTCCTGATCTTGACGATCCAGGACACCACGACGGCGAGCAGGATCAGGGCCAGGCCCGTGGTCTGCGCCCATTCGGGCAGGAAGCCCAGCACGGCTTCGAATATCTGGGATTTCCACGATGCCAGCGGCATGCCTGTGGTCATGGAACGCGCTCCCCCTCCCGTGCCCCGCCCCCTGCGGAACACGGGAGTGGATCTTAGCGGGCGGCGAGGGCCCGTTCTCCCGCTTTTCGCATGGCGTCCAGCGGGGCCGGCGAGCGCCCCGTCATCTGTTCCACCTGCAGCACCGCCTGGTGCACCAGCAGGTCGAGCCCACTGATCACGGCACCTCCGGAGGCGGACCAGCGAGCGGCGAGGGCGGTCGGCCACGGGTCGTAGAGCACGTCGAAGAGGGCCCCCGGACGTTCCGGGACGGCCCGGGCGAGCACGTCCGTGACACCGGCCGGGGTGGTGCTGACGACCAGCGGCGCGTGGAGGGCCTGTTCGGCGTCCTCCCAGTCGGCGATGCGCACCGGGACGCCGAGCCGCTCGGCCCACTGGCGCATCTCGGCCGCCCGGGCCTCGCTGCGGACGTGGACGGTCACCTCACCCGTGCAGATCCGCGCGAGGGCGGCGAGCGCGGAGGAGGCGGTGGCTCCGGCGCCGAGGACGGCGGCGGTCCCGACCGTGTCGATGCCGTGCTCGCGCAGGGCGGCGACGATGCCGGGGATGTCGGTGTTGTCACCGGTCCTGCGGCCGTCCTCGTGGAGGACGACGGTGTTGACCGCGTCGACCGAGGCGGCCGTTGCGCTGATCCGGTCGAGCAGCGGGACGACCGCCCGCTTCAGCGGCATGGTCAGGGACAGGCCGGCCCACTGCGGGCCCAGCGTCTCGAAGAACCGGGGCAGTGCCTCCTCGTCCACCTCGAAACGCTCGTACGTCCATCCCTCGAGCCCCAGTTCCGCGTACGCGGCCCGGTGCAGCACCGGGGAGAGGGAGTGGGCGATCGGGGAGCCGAGGACGGCGGCGCGGCGCGGGGTCATCCGCTCTGCCTGGATTTGTTGAACTCCTTGACCAGTTCCGCGTGTTCGGCGTTGGTCCTGGTGAACTTGCTGGTCTTCCCGTCGAGCGAGATGAAGTAGAACCAGCCGTCGTCCGTCGGGTCGAGCGCGCCCTTGACCGCGTCCTCGCCCGGATTGCTGATCGGTCCGGGCGGCAGACCCTTGTAGAAGTACGTGTTGTACAGGTTGTCGTAGTTCCTGAGTTCCGCGAGGGTCAGGTCGATCTTGCTCTGGTTCTTGATGTAGTTGTACGTGGAGTCGAACTCCAGCATGCCGTTGGTCTCGGTGTTGCCGGGTTCGAGGCGGTTGTAGATGACCTCGGCCATCTTGCGGAAGTCGCTGTGGCTGGTGCCCTCGGCCTGGACGAGGCTGGCGACGGTGAGAAGCTGCCACGGGTTCTCGAGCCCGAGCTTCGCGGCCTCCTCCTCGACCCCCAGCTTGTCGTACACCTCGGCGGCCTGCGCCACCATGCGCTTGAGGACGTCCTCGGGCTTCTGTCCCTTGGAGACACCGTAACTGGAGGGGAAGAGGAATCCTTCCAGCGGGTCGTTGACGTCCTTGTGGTTCTGGGCCCACTCGGGCAGGCCGAGCTTCTCCCAGTCCTCCTTGGCCACCTTGGCCGTGGTGCCCGGCGACACCCCGAGACGCGCGTCGATGAGCTTGTAGATGTCGGCGTTGCGCTTGCCCTCGGCGATGATCAGGTTGTTGCGGCTCTTCGGGCTGAGCATCAGCTCCACCGCGCTGGCGGCCGACATCTCCTTCTGCAGCGTGTACACGCCGTCCTGGATGGTGTTGCCCTGCGGGTTGGACGCCTGGGCCGCGACGAACGCGTCGACGCTCTTGACGACGCCGTTCTTCTTCAGTTCCTGGCCGATGGCGTAGCCGCCCGAGCCCTTGGGGATCGTGACGGTCACCTCCTGGCCGTTGCCGCCGCCCGCGTAGTCCTCGGGGCTGCCGAAACG
The DNA here is from genome assembly GCF_055592385.1 of Streptomyces sp. NPDC041124. Classification (NCBI taxonomy): domain Bacteria; kingdom Bacillati; phylum Actinomycetota; class Actinomycetes; order Kitasatosporales; family Streptomycetaceae; genus Streptomyces; species Streptomyces sp. NPDC041124. The sequence goes on along the minus strand of NZ_JBVIYR010000008.1, from coordinate 302,859 downwards.
ATCCTGGTAGAACTGGTAGCCGAAGTAGCCGACACCGGCCAGGCCGCCGCCGAAGACCGCGACCACGACGAGGCAGGCCAGACCGCTGCGTCGTTTCCTCTCCTTGCCGCCGCGGCGCTCACCGCTTCCGCGCCGGCCGGCCGGCTCGTCGTCGCGGTCGTCGTCGCCTGCGAAGAAGGCGTGCTCGCCCTGGTCGGGACCCGGGTCCCAGTCGCTGTCCGGCTCGGGGTCGGTGCGGCGGCGGTTGGGCGGTTCGGGCGGCGGATAGGCGTCGGGGGTGCCGTAGTCGTCGCTCTGGTCCCCGCCGTAGGTCCCGGGCTGCTGCCCGTACGGGTTCGCCGGGTCGGCGGCGTAGGGGTCCTGCCGGTGATGCGCGCCGGCGGGCCAGCCGTTCTGGTCGTACTGCGGCTGCTGCTGAGAGGCGTACTGCTGGTCGTACTGGGGGTACTGCGGCTGCTGCCCGTAGCCCTGCTGGTCGTGCCGCTGCCCGTAGCCGTGCTGCTCGCCGGTGCCCCAGTCGCCGTACTGCTGCGTCTGCGGCTGCTGCGGATACTGCTGCGGCTGGCCGCCGTAAGGGGACGGCTGACCCTGCTGGGCCTGCTGTCCTCCCCATCCGCCGTCCCCGTACAACGGGTCGTCCGGACTCCACGGTTCGGAGCCTTGGCCCCGGCCATACTCAGTCATCGATCCCCTAGAGCCGCGAGGCGGCGGTCGCCCGGCCACCTGAAGACCACGGCTTCCGTCCCGTCCCTCTCTGTGCGCCGGGCTGTTCGAACACCGCCCGCATCGCGCGGAACGTTACCGTATCGCGATCAGATGACCACTTCGACGCCCTCGCCGGGTGGTCTGCCTGACACCCGTTCGGATTCCAGTGCCTGCTGGAGGATGATCACCGCGGCCGCCTGGTCGATGACGGAGCGGCCCTTCTTGGACTTCACGCCGGAGGCACGCAGCCCCTGACTGGCCGTCACCGTCGTCATGCGTTCGTCGACGAGGCGCACCGGAACGGGCGCGATCAGGCGGGCCAGTTCGAGGACGAAGCCGCGGACCTTCGCGGCGGCGGGGCCCTCGCCCCCCTTGAGGGAGCGGGGCAGGCCGACGACGACCTCGATGGGCTCGTACTCCTCGACGAGCTGCCTCAGTCTGCGGTGCGCGGCCGGGACGTCCCGGCCGGGGACGGTCTCGACGGGGGTGGCGAGGATGCCGTCGGGGTCGCAGGAGGCGACCCCGATGCGGGCGTCCCCGACGTCGACCGCGAGACGGCGGCCGCGGCGCATCGCCGGGCCGTCCGTCTGCTCCTGAGCGGGGCCGTTCACTTGGCGGTGTCCGCCACGAGGCGCTCGACGGCGTCGACGGCCTCGCCGACGGCGGCCGGGTTCTGGCCGCCGCCCTGGGCGACGTCCGGCTTGCCGCCGCCACCGCCGCCGAGGGTCTTGGCGGCGGCGCGGACCAGGTCACCGGCCTTGAGACCGCGCTCGCGGGCGGCCTCGTTGGTGGCGATGACGGTGAGGGGCTTGCCGTTGCTGACCGCGAAGAGGGCGACGACGGCGGCCCGGCCTCCCCGGATGCGGCCGCGCACGTCGAGGACCAGCTTGCGCAGGTCGTCGGCGGCGGTGCCGTCCGGGACCTGACCGGTGACCAGCGCGACGCCCTTGATGTCCTTGGCGGACTCGGCGAGGCCGGCGGCGGCCTGGAGGACCTTCTCGGCGCGGAACTTCTCGATCTCCTTCTCGGCGTCCTTCAGCTTGCCGAGCATGGCGGAGACCTTCTCCGGCAGCTCCTCGGAGCGGCCCTTGAGCAGTTCGGTGAGCTGGTTGACGACCGTGTGCTCACGGGCGAGGAAGGTGTAGGCGTCCACGCCGACCAGGGCCTCGATGCGGCGCACCCCGGAGCCGATGGACGACTCGCCGAGCAGCTTCACCAGTCCGAGCTGGGCGGTGTTGTGCACGTGGGTGCCGCCGCACAGCTCCTTGGAGAAGTCGCCGATGGTGACGACGCGGACGCGCTCGCCGTACTTCTCGCCGAACTCGGCGATGGCGCCCTGCTTCTTGGCCTCGTCGATGCCCATGACGTCGGCGCGCACGTCGAGGTCGCGGGCGAGCACCTCGTTGATCTTCTGCTCGACGTCGAGCATGACCGTCTGCGGTACGGCGGACGGGGAGCCGAAGTCGAAGCGGAAGCGGCCGGGCTGGTTCTCGGAGCCGGCCTGGGCGGCCGTCGGGCCGAGGGCGTCGCGCAGCGCCTGGTGGGTGAGGTGGGTGGCCGAGTGGGCGCGGGCGATCGACTTGCGCCGGCGGTCGTCGATCGAGGCGTGGGCCTTGGCGCCGACGGTGATCTCGCCTACCTGCACGACGCCCTTGTGGACGTAGACGCCGGGGACCGGCTTCTGGCAGTCGCGGATCTCGATGACGGCGCCGGAGTCGGCCCTGATCCGGCCGGTGTCGCCGATCTGGCCGCCGCCCTCGGCGTAGAAGGGGGTGCGGTCGAGGACGATCTCGACCTCGTCGCCCTCGGTGGCGGCGGGCGAGGAGACGCCGTCGACGAGGATGCCGACGACCGTGGACTCGCCCTCGGTGTCGGTGTAGCCGATGAAGTCGGTGGCCCCGGCGCGGTCGGCGATCTCACGGTAGGCGCCGAGGTCGGCGTGGCCGGTCTTCTTGGACCGGGCGTCGGCCTTGGCCTTCTCCCGCTGCTCCTTCATCAGGCGGCGGAAGCCGTCCTCGTCCACGGAGAGCCCCTGCTCGGCGGCCATCTCCAGGGTGAGGTCGATCGGGAAGCCCCACGTGTCGTGGAGCAGGAAGGCCTTGTCGCCGGGCAGCACGGTGGAGCCGGCGGACTTGGTGTCGGTGATGGCCGTGTCGAGGATGTTGGTGCCGGCCTTCAGCGTCTTCAGGAAGGCGTTCTCCTCGGCGACGGCGACCTTCTCGATCCGCTCGCGGTCGGTGACCAGCTCCGGGTACTGCTGCCCCATCATGCGGATGACGACGTCGATCAGGTCCCTGACCACCGGGCCGGTGGCGCCGAGCAGACGCATGTTGCGGATGGCGCGGCGCATGATGCGGCGCAGCACGTAGCCGCGGCCCTCGTTGCCCGGGGTGACGCCGTCACCGATGAGCATCACGGAGGTGCGCATGTGGTCGGTCACCACGCGCAGGGAGACGTCCGAGCCCTGGGCGTCCCCGTAGCGGACGCCGGTCAGCTCGGTCGCCTTGTCGATCACGGCCATGGAGGTGTCGATCTCGTACATGTTCTGCACGCCCTGCAGAATCATGGCGAGCCGCTCGAGGCCGAGGCCGGTGTCGATGTTCTTGCTCGGCAGGTCGCCGAGGATCGGGTAGTCCTTGCCGGGACCCTCGCCGCGCTCGTACTGCATGAAGACGAGGTTCCAGATCTCCACGTACCGCTCGTCGTTGACGGCGGGGCCGCCCTCGACGCCGAACTCGGGGCCGCGGTCGTAGTTGATCTCGGAGCAGGGGCCGCAGGGGCCGGGGACGCCCATGTCCCAGAAGTTGTCCTTCTTGCCGAGGCGCTGGATGCGCTTGGCGGGCACACCGACGACGTCGCGCCAGATCTGCTCGGCCTCGTCGTCGTCCTGGTAGACGGTGATCCACAGGCGCTCGGGGTCGAGGCCGTAACCGCCCTTGTCCTGGGCGCCGGTGAGCAGCTCCCAGGCGAGCTTGATGGCGCCTTCCTTGAAGTAGTCGCCGAAGGAGAAGTTGCCGCACATCTGGAAGAAGGTGCCGTGCCGGGTGGTCTTGCCGACCTCTTCGATGTCGGGCGTGCGCACGCACTTCTGCACGCTGGTGGCGCGCTCGAAGGGCGGCTTGACCTCGCCCAGGAAGTACGGCTTGAAGGGCACCATGCCGGCCGGGACGAGCAGCAGAGTCGGGTCGTCCGCGATGAGCGACGCCGAAGGGACGACGGTGTGCCCGCGCTCCTCGAAGAAGCTCAGCCAGCGGCGGCGGATCTCGGCCGACTCCATCAGTGGTCCTCATTCCGGTTGTACGGGTACGTCGGGTACGTCGACTGGTGCGCGGGGCCCTCGACGTACTTGGGGCTGTTGCGGTTCTCGATGACGGCGTAGCCCCGGGGCGGGGGGAGTTCGCGGTCGACGGGGGCGTCGAGCCCGAGCGCGTCGCTCAGTTCGGCCTCGCGCCGGGCCATGTTGTCGCGGACCTCGTGCGCGAAGTCGACCGCGCGGTCCCTGAGCCGGCCGCCTGCCTCGATCGCCTTGTTCGCCGCGGTGACGGCGAGGTGCTCGGGCGTCAGCTGCTTGATCTTGCGGTTGACCTTGGTGGTGGCCCACACTCCGGCGGCGACGCCGCTGGTGAACCAGAACGTTCGGCGGAACATCGCTGGGTCAGTCCCTCTTTCCCCGGGTCCGCTTGTCACGCCGCGCGCCCGGGACGGTGCGGCCCACGATCACGGAACGCCTCGGCTCCCTGGCCGGGGCGTCGTCCTTGCGGCCGCTGACGGCCCGGCGTACGCCGTAGCCGAAGGCGGCGACCTTGACCAGCGGGCCGCCGAAGGTGGAGGCCACGGTGGTCGACAGCGCGGAGGCGTTGGACGTGACCTCCTGGACGTCGGAGGCGATCGCGTCGACCCGCTCGATCTGGGTCTGCGCGGACCGCACCGCCGTGGAGGCGTCCGCCAGCAGCGGGACCGCCTGGTCGGTCACCTCCGCCACGAGCCTGGTGGTCGCCCGGAGCGTCTGGGCCAGCCTCGCCAGCGCGACGGCGAGGAAGGAGACCAGGATCGCCCAGAACACGGCCACCAGGATTCCGGCCACCTCGCCACCGGACACTGTGTGCACCCGCTCCCTTGTCACGCGCCTGAACATCGAGAAATTCGTGTACCCGAGCCTATCGCGCCCATGACGCCCCTCCGTACCGGATTACGGTGCGCCACCGGCCGGGTCGCCGCACGGAGGGCCTGCCGGGCGCGGACCGGCCCGGGCCAAGACGAGCCCGCCGCCTCCTGCCGCCCACGAGGGCGGGGAGACGGCGGGCTCGGGATACCGCGTGCCTGCTGGGATCAGCGGGCGTAGTACTCGACGACGAGCTGCTCGTCGCAGATCACCGGGATCTCCTTGCGGTTCGGCTCACGGTCCAGGCGGAACGCCAGGGCCTTGAGGTTCACCTGGAGGTAGCGCGGGATCTCACCGTCGGGGGCGAAGCCACCCTCACGGGCGATCGTGAAGAGGGTCTTCTCCTTGCTGCGCTCACGGACCTGCACGACGTCGTCCGGGCGGACACGGAAGGAGGGCTTGTCGACCTTCTTGCCGTTGACCTGGATGTGGCCGTGCGTGACCATCTGGCGGGCCTGGTAGATCGTGCGGGCGATGCCCGAACGCAGGACCAGCGCGTCGAGACGGCGCTCGAGCTCGATGACGAGGGCCTCGCCGGTCTTCATCGAGGTCTTGGAGGCGCGCTCGTAGGCGCGGACCAGCTGGCGCTCGGAGAGGTCGTACTGCGCGCGCAGACGCTGCTTCTCCAGCAGACGGACCTTGTAGTCCGAGTTCTGCTTGCGGCCACGGCCGTGCTCACCCGGCGGGTAGGGGCGGGCCTCGAAGTACTTGACGGCCTTCGGGGTCAGCGCGATGCCGAGGGCACGCGACTTCTTGACCTTGGGGCGGGACTGGTTCGCCACTTCTTTTCCTTTTCCTCTTCGGCTGCCTCAGGGTTACGGGAGGTCGCATCCGCAGCCGGGGATTCCCATCGGGTCCGGGGGACCTGGTGGGCAGCCGCTCCCCTGGTCTGGGCACATACGTGCAGCACACGAACGGCCCACCGACCGGTCCCCTGACGTGCGGGTGGTGGTGGGCTGCCCGCGACACCTACGACGGTGCGCGACGCTCCTGGATCGAAGATCCGGCTGGGTGTCCCGCCTGAGGCGCCGACCGGAGCCGGACACGGGACTCAGCACTGCGCACGATTCTACAGGGTGGTCAGGGCCGCTTCCGACCGAGGTGCTTCCTGGTCCACTCCACCGCGTCCGCGTAACGGGCCTCCGCGCCGTGCCGGGTGGGCTCGTAGTACTCCCGGTCCTTCAGCGCGTCCGGCGCGTACTGCTGGGCGGCGATCCCCTCGGGCAGGTCGTGCGGGAAGGTGTAGCCCTTTCCGTGCCCCAGCTTCGTCGCGCCCTTGTAGTGGCTGTCCCGCAGGTGCGACGGCACGGGCCCGGCAAGGCCCTTGCGCACGTCGTCCAGGGCGGCGCCGATGGCGGTGGTCGCCGCGTTGGACTTGGGGGCGAGAGCGAGGGCGATGGTGGCGTGGCTGAGGGTGAGCGCGGCCTCGGGGAAGCCGATCATGGCGACGGCCTGGGCGGCGGCGACCGCGACGGGCAGGGCGGTGGGGTCGGCGAGGCCGATGTCCTCGCTGGCGGAGATCATCAGCCGGCGGGCGATGAAGCGGGGGTCCTCGCCGGCCTCGATCATGCGGGCCAGGTAGTGCAGGGCGGCATCCACGTCGGAGCCGCGGATGGATTTGATCAGGGCGCTGGCGACGTCGTAGTGCTGGTCGCCGTCCCGGTCGTACTTCACCGCCGCCCGGTCGACCGTCTCCTCCAGGGTGGCCAGGGTGATCTCCGCCTCGCCCTTGTCGAGGGCGGCGCCGGCTGCGGCCTCCAGGGCGGTGAGCGCGCGCCGGGCGTCACCCCCCGCGATCCGCTGGAGGTGGTCCGCGGTGTCGTCGGGGAGGGCGAGGGCGCTCTTGAGGCCCCGCTCGTCGGTGAGGGCCCGCTGGAGCAGGTCCCGGATGTCGGCGTCGGTGAGCGGTTCGAGGGTGAGCAGCAGGGAGCGGGAGAGCAGCGGCGAGATGACCGAGAAGTAGGGGTTCTCGGTGGTGGCGGCGATCAGGGTGACCCAGCGGTTCTCCACGGCCGGGAGCAGGGAGTCCTGCTGCGCCTTGCTGAAACGGTGGATCTCGTCGAGGAAGAGGACGGTCTCCTGGCCGTATCCGCCGGAGGCGCGGCGGGCGCCGTCGATGACCGCGCGGACCTCCTTGACGCCCGCGGTGATCGCCGACAGCTCCACGAAGCGCTTGTTGGTGGCCTTGGAGACGACGTAGGCCAGGGTCGTCTTGCCGGTGCCGGGAGGGCCCCAGAGGATCACCGAGGAGGGACCCGCGGGGCCCGAGGCGCCTTCACCGACCAGTCTGCGCAGGGGGGAGCCCGGCTTCAGCAGGTGCTGCTGGCCCACCACCTCGTCGAGGGTGCGCGGGCGCATCCGGACCGCCAGCGGGCTGCCGGTCGGGTCCTTCTCCTGGCGTTCTTCTGCTGCGGCGGTGAACAGGTCGGGCTCCACGCTGAAACCCTAAGGCACCGCACCGACAGCCCGGGCGGGCGGTCAGCTCGTCCAGAACTCCCACCAGCGGGTCAGGATCAGCATGCCGATGATGCCGATGTGCAGGACCGGCAGGACCCAGGTGAACTCGCCGAAGAAGCCCTTCAGCCAGCCCGGTGCGGGCAGGAAGCCCTGGCGGACGTTGAACGACGTCACGTACCAGAACATGATGATCGTGGCGACCCAGGCCAGGCAGCACCACAGGCACAGGGCGTTGATCCGGTACAGCGACTGGAACATCAGCCAGGCGCAGAAGGCGACGCCGAAGAGCATGCCCGCGTTGAGGGTGAGCCAGTACCAGCGCGGGAAGCGGGCCCGGGCCAGCAGGCTCACGCCGACGCAGACCACGATGCCGTAGGTGACGAGGCCGAGCATCGGGTTGGGGAAGCCGAAGACGGAGGCCTGGTCGCTCTCCATGACGCTGCCGCAGGAGACCACGGGGTTGAGGCTGCACCCGGGGACGAACGTCTCGCCCCTGACCTTGGCCTCGAGCAGCTTGAACTTGTCGAGAGTGATCACCCACGCGGCGAGCACGCCGGCGGCGCCGGTGATCACCAGGAGCAGGGCCAGGGCCCGGCTCGCGCCTTCCGTGCGGGGCGCGGAGGCGGGGCGCTCCGGCGAGGCGGAGGGTTCGGGCTCCATGTCGACGTCCCTGACTGTCGTCTTGCTCATCACGCCGATTCCGTCACTAGAGAGTGTGGACCTGCTTCGGGCTGGGGGCCATTGTGCCGTACGGGGCTGTGGACGCGCCGTCGAGCGTGCATAAGGGCATACCGGCTTTCGCCCGGGAGTGTTGCGTTTCGGCCGACGCGCGTCGGGGGGTCGTACAGGTGCTCCCCGCCGGATCACCCGCCGGGGTGCCACGCGGCCGACGCGACGGGCGCCGGTGCCGCGTGACCACACGCGACGGGCGCCGGGTGCCCCGGAGGGCACCCGGCGCCCGTCGCGCACGGTCAGCCGAGCCGCGACTCCAGTTCGGCCACGATCTCGTTCACGCCGACCGCCGTCTGCTCGCCCGACTCCATGTCCTTGAGCTGCACCACGCCCTCGGCGAGGTCGCGTTCTCCGAGAACCAGGGCGTAGCGGGCGCCCGAGCGGTTGGCGGCCTTCATCGCGGCCTTGAGACCCTTGCCGCCGTAGGCGAAGTCCGCGGCCACGCCGTTCTTGCGCAGTTCGGTGACCTTCGCGAACAGCACCCGGCGGGCCTCCTCGCCGAGCGGCACGGCGAACACGCTGGTGGTCGCGGGAAGTTCGAGCTGGACGCCCTCCGCCTCAAGGGCCAGCACCGTGCGGTCGACGCCGAGGGCCCAGCCGACGGACGGCAGCGCGGGGCCGCCGATCATCTCGGACAGGCCGTCGTACCGTCCGCCGCCGCCGACCGCGGACTGCGAGCCCAGGCCGTCGTGGACGAACTCGAAGGTGGTCCGCGTGTAGTAGTCCAGGCCGCGCACCAGCTTGGCGTCGTCCTCGAAGACGACACCCGCCGCCGTGATCAGCTCGCGCACCTCCTCGTGGTACGCCTTGCAGCCGTCGCAGAGGTAGTCGCGCAGGAGCGGCGCTCCGGTGAGCTGCTTCTGCACCGACTCGCGCTTGTCGTCCAGGACGCGCAGCGGGTTGATCTCCGCACGGCGCAGGGTGTCCTCGTCGAGGTCGAGGCCGCGCAGGAAGTCCTGCAGCGCGGCCCGGTACACCGGGCGGCACTCCTGGTCGCCGAGGCTGTTGAGCAGGATGCGGAAGTTCCTCAGGCCCAGCGAGCGGTACGCCTGGTCGGCGAGGATGATCAGCTCGGCGTCCAGGGCCGGGTCCTCCGCGCCGATCGCCTCGGCGCCGACCTGGGAGAAGTGGCGGTAACGGCCCTTCTGGGGGCGCTCGTAGCGGTAGTAGGAGCCCGAGTACCAGAGCTTGACCGGGAGGTTGCCCGCCTTGTGCAGGTTGGCCTCCAGGGCGGCGCGCAGCACGGAGGCGGTGCCCTCGGGGCGCAGGGCGAGCCGGTCGCCGCCCTTGGTCTCGAAGGCGTACATCTCCTTGGTGACGATGTCGGTGGACTCACCGACACCGCGTGCGAAGAGTTCGACGTTCTCGAAGCCGGGGGTCTCGATGTAGCCGTAGCCCGAGCCCCGCAGCGGGGCCGCGATGGCCTCGCGGACGGCGAGGTACGTGGCGCTGTCCGGCGGGATCAGGTCGTAGGTGCCCTTGGGGGCCTTGAAGGTGCTCACGGAAGTCTCTCGTCACATTCCTCGTCGGGGAGCGGGCTCGGCTCCCTGGCCGGAGGCCACCTGCCGCAGATACGGGTTGGTGGCGCGCTCCTGGCCGATGGTCGTCTGGGGGCCGTGGCCGGACAGCACCACGGTCGAGTCGTCGAGCGGCAGGCACACGCGGGCCAGCGAGTCGAGCATCTCGGCCATGTCACCGCCGGGCAGGTCGGTGCGTCCGATGGAGCCGGCGAACAGCAGGTCGCCCGAGAACATGACCGGCGGGATGTCCGCCGCCTCGGGCAGTGCGAAGGTCACCGACCCCTTGGTATGGCCCGGCGCGTGCGCGACGGAGAACTCCAGGCCCGCCAGCTCCAGCCGCGCGCCGTCGGTGAGCTCCTTGACGTCGTCCGGCTCCCCCACGGTCAGCTCGCCCATCAGCGGCATGCCGATGGCGCGGCCGATCCCCTTCTCGGGGTCGCTCATCATGTAGCGGTCCTCGGGGTGGATCCAGGCCGGGACGTCGTGCGCCCCGCACACGGGGACGACGGAGGCGACGTGGTCGATGTGGCCGTGGGTGAGGACGACGGCGACGGGCTTGAGCCGGTGCTTGCGGACCGCCTCCGCGACGCCGTCGGCGGCCTGGTGGCCGGGGTCGATGATCACGCACTCCTCACCGGCGGCGGGGGCGACGAGATAACAGTTCGTCCCCCAGGCCCCGGCGGGGAACCCGGCAATGAGCACGATCGTCCTTCGTTTGTGTCGGTACGGGAGGCTTGCGACGGGACTCAGCCCGTGGTCAGAGCCTACCGGCGCTGCCGATCCCCCAGCGAACCCATATACGGTACGGGGCACACGCAGGCGGTCGGCTCACCGCACGCACGCACGCGTACCGGCCGGCACACGAGACGCATGAGGAGAGAACCCGGTGGTCAGCCAGGAACAGCGGCGGCGTCAGCTCGCCCGGGAGAAGTTCTTGCGGCAGCAGCAGCGGCGTACGGAGGCGCGCCGCAAGTCGCGGACGCGCAACTCGGTGATCGCGGCCGTGCTCGGTGTGGTCCTCGTGGGCAGCGGCGCGCTGTACGCGACCGGTGCGCTGGAGCAGGACGACGACAAGACCAGCGCGAACTCCGAGGTCACGCCGAGCGCCGCGCCGACGGGCAAGGCACCGGACCCGTGCGAGAAGCCGGCGGAGGGCGAGGCCGGGAAACAGACCTGGAAGAAGGAGCCGGCGATGTCCATCGACAAGTCGGCGAAGTACACCATGAGGCTTGACACGACCTGCGGGGCGATAGACGTGGCGCTGAAGGCGTCGGCGGCGCCGCACACCGTCAACTCCTTCGCCTTCCTCGCGGACAAGGGCTACCTCGACCACACCAGGTGCCACCGGCTCACCACCAACGGCATCTACGTGCTGCAGTGCGGTGACCCGACGGGCACCGGCACCGGCGGTCCCGGGTACACGATCCCGGACGAGAACCTGAAGGACGCGAGCCTGAAGGACAACACCTACCCGGCGGGCACGGTCGCGATGGCCAACACCGGGCAGAAGGACAGTGGTGGCAGCCAGTTCTTCCTGGTCTACCAGGACAGTCAGCTGCCGCCCAACTACACACCGTTCGGCACCGTGTCGGAGGGTGGCATGGCGGTGCTGAAGAAGATCGCGGGCGCCGGGGAGAACACCGGAGCCGGTGACGGGGCGCCCAACGCGACGGTCGTGATCGACAAGGCGACCGTCACCGAATCCTGAGCCCCAACTGCGTAATTTCGGTCGCGCGGGATGCGGACAGGCATCCCGTCGGTCGCCTATGTTGGCCGTGACGAAACTGTGGACGATGCCCGGGGGAGCGCGTAGGCCCCTTCGACGGCATCATGTGGAGGAGGCGCTGTGAGCAGCGACCCGTGGGGCCGCGTCGACGAGACGGGGACCGTGTACGTGCGTACGGCCGACGGTGAGCAGGTCGTCGGTTCCTGGCAGGCAGGCTCCCCCGAGGAGGCGCTGGCCTACTTCGAGCGCAAGTACGAGGGACTGGTTGTCGAGATCGGCCTCCTCGAGAAGCGAGTGAAGACCACCGACCTGTCGTCCAAGGACGCGCAGACCGCGATCGGCCACCTGCGCGAGCAGGTCGACGCCCATCACGCGGTCGGTGACCTGGACGCCCTCAGGGCCCGGCTGGACAAGCTCGTGGAGCTGGTGGAAGCGCGTCGTGAGGAGCGCAAGGCGCAGCGGGCCCGGCAGTCCGACGAGGCGCGCCACGCGAAGGAGGCGCTGGTCACCGAGGCCGAGGAGCTGGCGCAGTCCGACCAGTGGCGGGCGGCCGGTGAGCGGCTGCGGTCACTGGTGGACACCTGGAAGGGCCTGCCGCGGCTGGACCGCAAGTCCGACGACGAGCTGTGGCACCGGTTCTCGCACGCGCGGTCGGCGTTCTCCAAGCGGCGCAAGCAGCACTTCGCGCAGCTGGACGCGCAGCGTGAGGAGGCCCGCAAGACCAAGGAACGGCTGGTCGCCGAGGCCGAGTCGCTGTCGAACTCGACGGACTGGGGTCCGACGGCCGCCCGCTACCGCGAGCTGATGACGGAGTGGAAGGCCGCGGGCCGTGCCCAGCGGGAGCACGAGGACGACCTGTGGAACCGCTTCCGCGGCGCCCAGGACGTCTTCTTCGCCGCCCGCAGCTCGGTCTTCGCCGAGCGGGACGCGGAGCAGACCGAGAACCTCAAGCTCAAGGAGGAGCTGGCCGGGGAGGCGGAGAAGCTTCTGCCGATCACCGACCTGAAAGCCTCGCGGGCCGCGTTCCGTGCGATCAACGAGCGCTGGGAGGCCATCGGTCACGTGCCGCGGGACGCCCGCCCGAAGGTCGAGGGCCGGATGCAGACCGTGGAGCGGGCCCTGCAGGAGGCCGAGGAGGCCGAGTGGCGCCGGACGAACCCGGAGGCACGCGCGCGTGCGGCGGGTCTGACCGGCCAGCTCCAGGCGGCCGTGGACAAGCTGAAGGGCCAGATCGAGCAGGCGCGTGCGCAGGGCAACACCGCCAAGGCGGAGAAGCTCGAGCGTGAGCTGGAGGGCCGCCAGGCCCTGCTGGACCAGGCGCTGAAGGGTCTTGAGGAGTTCGGCGGCTGAGACCCGCGCCCGCGCGACGGAGGGGGCTGCCGTACTTCGAGGTACGGCAGCCCTCTCCTTCTCGTGTGTCCCCTACGTGCGGTTGCGGGCCGAGGTGACGCGGTAGACGTCGTAGACGCCCTCCACTCCGCGTACGGCCTTCAGGACGTGGCCGAGGTGCTTGGGGTCGCCCATCTCGAAGGTGAAGCGGGAGGTGGCGACCCGGTCACGGGAGGTCTGCACGGCCGCGGAGAGGATGTTGACGTGCTGGTCGGACAGGACGCGGGTCACGTCCGACAGCAGCCGGGAGCGGTCCAGGGCCTCGACCTGGATGGCCACCAGGAACACCGAGGACTGGGTGGGCGCCCACTCGACCTCGAGGATCCGCTCGGGCTCGCGGGACAGCGAGTCGACGTTGACGCAGTCGCTGCGGTGCACGGAGACGCCGCTGCCGCGGGTGACGAAGCCGATGATGGGGTCCCCGGGGACCGGGGTGCAGCAGCGGGCGAGCTTGACCCAGACGTCCTCGACGCCCTTGACGATGACGCCGGGGTCGGAGCCGGCGCGGCGCTTGCGGCTGCGGCCGCGGGCCGGCGGGACGCTCTCGTCGATCTCCTCGGTGGCCGCCTCCTCGCCGCCGAGGGCCTGGACGAGCTTCTGCACGATGTTCTGTGCGGAGACGTGGCCCTCGCCGATCGCCGCGTACAGGGCGGAGATGTCCGAGTAGCGCATCTCGTGCGCGAGGGTGACCAGGGAGTCCCCGGTGAGGATGCGCTGGATGGGCAGGTTCTGCTTGCGCATGGCGCGGACGATGGAGTCCTTGCCGTGCTCGATGGCCTCGTCGCGGCGCTCCTTGGAGAACCAGGCGCGGATCTTGTTGCGGGCACGGGGGGACTTGACGAAGCCGAGCCAGTCGCGGGAGGGGCCGGCGCCGGCCGCCTTGGAGGTGAAGACCTCCACCAGGTCGCCGTTGTCGAGGGTGGACTCCAGCGGTACGAGACGGCCGTTGACCCGTGCCCCTATGGTGCGGTGGCCGACCTCGGTGTGGACCGCGTAGGCGAAGTCCACGGGGGTGGCACCGGCGGGCAGCGCTATGACGTCGCCCTTCGGGGTGAAGACGAACACCTCGTTGCGGGAGAGGTCGAAGCGCAGGGACTCCAGGAACTCGCCCGGGTCCTCGGTCTCCTTCTGCCAGTCCAGGAGCTGCCGCAGCCACGCCATGTCGTTGATGGCGTCCTTGTCCTTGCCGGAGCCCTTCGGCACGTCGGTGCGGACCTTGGAGGCACCGGCGACGGCCTCCTGCTTGTACTTCCAGTGCGCGGCGATGCCGTACTCGGCGCGGCGGTGCATGTCGAAGGTGCGGATCTGCAGCTCGACGGGCTTGCCGCCGGGGCCGATGACCGTCGTGTGCAGCGACTGGTACATGTTGAACTTGGGCATCGCGATGTAGTCCTTGAACCGGCCGGGGACCGGGTTCCATCGCGCGTGCACGGTGCCGAGGGCCGCGTAGCAGTCGCGGACGGTGTCCACGAGGACGCGGATGCCCACCAGGTCGTAGATCTCCGCGAAGTCACGGCCGCGGACGATCATCTTCTGGTAGACGCTGTAGTAGTGCTTGGGGCGGCCGGTGACGGTCGCCTTGATGCGGGCCGCGCGCAGGTCCTGCTGGACCTCGTCGGTGACGATGGCCAGGTACTCGTCGCGCTTCGGCGCCCGCTCCGCGACCAGGCGCACGATCTCGTCGTACATCTTGGGGTAAAGGATCGCGAAGGCGAGGTCCTCCAGCTCCCACTTGATGGTGTTCATGCCCAGCCGGTGGGCGAGCGGCGCGTAGATCTCCAGGGTCTCGCGCGCCTTCTTCTCCTGCTTCTCGCGCTTGAGGTAGCGCATGGTGCGCATGTTGTGCAGGCGGTCGGCGAGCTTGATGACCAGGACGCGGGGGTCCTTGGCCATGGCGACGACCATCTTGCGCACGGTCTCGGCCTGGGCGGCCTCGCCGAACTTGACCTTGTCGAGCTTGGTGACGCCGTCGACGAGGAGGGTGACCACGTCACCGAAGTCGCGGCGGAGGTCCTCCAGGCCGTACTCGGTGTCCTCCACGGTGTCGTGCAGCAGGCCGGCCATGAGCGTGGCCGGGTCCATGCCGAGCTCGGCGAGGATCGTGGTGACCGCGAGCGGGTGCGTGATGTACGGGTCGCCGCTCTTGCGCTTCTGGCCGCGGTGCCAGCGCTCGGCGACCTGGTAGGCGCGCTCGATCTGGCGCAGCGTCGCGTTCTCGATCTTGGGGTCGTTGCTGCGGACGATGCGCAGCAGCGGCTCCAGCACCGGGTTGTAGGGGTTGGCGCGCTGGACGCCGAGCCGGGCGAGGCGGGCCCGTACGCGGTTGGAGGATCCGGAGCGGGCGGGCTGGCCGCTGTTGGGGCGGGCCACCGCGGCGGAGCGCTCGGGCGGGGACTTGGGGCGCGTCTGCTCGGGCTTGTCCACGGGCGCGGACTGGGCGTGCTGGACCGGCCCACGCGCGTCGTTCTTCGCGTGGGGCGCGCTCGGCGCGGGCTTCGCCGCGGCCGCCGAGGCGGACTCGGGCTTGGCGGCGGTCAGGTGCTGGGCCTCGTCTGGCAAGAGGACTCCTCGTGCGCGATCCGGGTCACCCGGTCAGGCTCCGGAGACCCCATGGTAGCGATCCCCTGCTCCGGGATCGCCTTCGGAGCGGTGTGAGGACCGTCTACCCGGGAAACGCACGGGACGGACACCGGATTCCTCCGGGTCCGCCGCGTGCCGCGCACCGGCCCGGGTCAGGTGACGCGAAAGCGCCCCGGAACGGGTTCCGGGGCGCCCTTCTCGTGCGGAGGCTCACACCGCGATGAGTGCTTCCAGGGGGGCTCCGCCCAGTGCGGCCTCGAGACGCTGCCGTCCGCCGAGGAACGTCAGCTCCATCAGGACCGCGAGACCCGCGACCTCGGCGCCCGCCCTGCGGACGAGCTGGACCGAGGCCTCGGCGGTACCGCCGGTGGCGAGGACGTCGTCGATCACCAGGACGCGGTCGTCACGGGTCAGGTCCTCGGCGTGGATCTCGATCTCGGCGGATCCGTACTCCAGGTCGTACGCCTGGCTGAGGGTGGCTCCGGGGAGCTTGCCCGCCTTGCGCACGGGGATGAAGCCCAGGCCCGCGCGGACGGCCACCGGGGCGCCGAGGATGAAGCCCCGGGCCTCCAGGCCGACGATCTTGGTGGCGCCGGTGCTCCGGGCGATGCCCGCGAGGACGTCGCTGAGGGCGGAGAACGCCTCGGGGTCCGCCAGGAGCGGGGTGATGTCCTTGAACATCACGCCCGGCTCCGGGTAGTCCGCCACGTCCCGGATCCGGCTGAGCAGCAGAGCCGGGACATCGGTGATCTCGGTCATCGGCGCCTCCCCGAAGGACGGCCCCGGCCGCGGTTGCGGGCGGCGGACTCGCGCGGTCCCACGACCGACGGCGTGGCGTCCTCGGCTTCGTCCCCGTGGTCCCCGGCGACGACCGTGGCCATCTGCGGGTCAGCCGGGTCCGCGCCCTGGGCGCGCTTGGCCATGACCCTCTTCCTGAGGGACTTCATTCCCGGCTCGAGCTCCTTGAGGTCGGCGACGAGCGGCGTCGCGATGAAGATCGAGGAGTACGCACCGGCCGCGAGGCCGACGAACAGCGACAGGGAGATGTCGTTGAGCATGCCGGCACCGAGGACACCGCCGCCGATGAACAGCAGGCCCGCCACCGGCAGCAGCGCGACCACCGTGGTGTTGATGGAGCGGACCAGGGTGCTGTTGATGGAGCGGTTGGCGATCTCGCTGTAGGTCCAGCGGGTCTGCTTGGTGATGTCCTTGGTCTGTTCCTTGAGGCTGTCGAAGACGACGACCGTGTCGTACAGCGAGTAGCCGAGGATGGTCAGCAGACCGATCACCGTGCCGGGTGTGACCTCGAAGCCGACGAGGGCGTAGATGCCGACGGTGATCGTGATGTCGTGGATCAGCGCGACGAACGCGGCGACCGCCATGCGCCACTCGAAGGCGATCGCCAGATAGATCACCACGAGGATCATGAAGATGGCGAGGCCCTGCCACGCCTTGTTGGCGATCTGTTCGCCCCAGCTGGGCCCGACCAGTTCGGCGTTGATCTGCTCGGCGTTGACCTCGAGGTCCTCGGCGAGCGTGTCCTTGATCTTGTCCGAGGTGCTGGTGTCGATGCCCGCGACCTGGATGCGCAGGCTGCCGTCACCGAGCTTCTGCACGATGGCGTCGTGGCCGGAGGCCTCCTCCGCGTACTCCTCGGCCGTGGCGACGGAGACACTCATGTTCTTCGGGGTGGTGAAGACCGCTCCGCCCTGGAACTCGATGCCCATGTGCAGGCCGCGCACCCCCAGGCCGGCGATGGCCAGGATGGTGATCAGGATGGAGACGCCGTACCAGATCTTGCGGTTCTTGACGAAGTCGTAGCCGACCTCACCGTGGTGGAGCCGGGCTCCCAGCGTGCCGAGTTTCGACATCTCTCACGCCTCCTTCGTCAGGGCGGGGGCGGAGGGACGGCGGGTGCGGCGCAGCGGTGGTTTGGCACCCAGCGCCTTCGGGTCGAGTCCGGACCACTTGTGACCGCTCGAGAAGAACTTCCGGCGGGCCATCAGCGTCAGCAGCGGCTTGGTGAAGAAGAACACCACCACGACGTCGAGCACCGTGGTCAGGCCGAGCGTGAAGGCGAAGCCCTGGACCTTGCCGACGGTGACGACGAACAGCACGGCGGCGGCGAGGAACGACACGAAGTCGGAGACCAGGATGGTGCGCCGGGCTCGCGGCCAGGCCCGCTCCACGGACGGGCGCAGCGTGCGGCCCTCGCGGATCTCGTCCCGGACCCGTTCGAAGAACACGATGAACGAGTCCGCCGTGATGCCGATCGCGACGATGGCACCGCACACGGCCGGCAGGTTCAGCGCGAAGCCGATGGTCGGGCCGAGCAGCGACATGATCACGTAGGTGAGGGCCGCGGAGATCAGCAGGGAGGCGATGGCGATGAAGGACAGGCCCCGGTAGTAGACCAGCAGGTAGAGCACGACCAGGGCGAGGCCGATCGCACCGGCGATCAGGCCGGCCTCGAGCTGCTCACCGCCGAGGGCGGCGGTGACGGTGGTGACGCTGTCCTCGCGGAAGGTCAGGGGCAGGGCGCCGTAGGACAGCATGTTGGCCAGTTCCTGCGCCGACTGCTGGTTGAAGTTGCCGGAGATCTCGGCGTTGCCGCCGGTCAGCGCCTGGCTCACGTACGGGTCGGAGACGACCTCGTTGTCCAGGACGATGGCGAACTGGTTCTGCGGGGACTGCTGCTGGGCGAGCTGCCCGGTGATGTCGGCGAACTTCTTGGCGCCGCCGTCGCTGAACTTCATGGTGACGGTCCAGCCGGCACCGGTCTGGGTGTTGAGGACGGCGTCGGCCTCGTCGACGTCCGTGCCGTCGACCGCGGCGGGGCCGAGGATGTACTTCTGCCACTGGCCCTGGGAGTTCTGGCCGCAGGCGACGGTGGAGTCGGCGGCCTTGGCGCCGGCACCGGCCTTGGCGCGGACGCTCTCCTTGGTGCAGTCGAGCGCGGCGTACTGGGCCTGGAGCTTGCTGTCGGCGCCGGAGGCGCCGCCGGGCGCGGACGGGGCGGGCTCGGCGCTGTCGCCGGCCTTGCCGCTCGGGGACGCGGAGGGGGTCTCGTCGGCCTTCAGGGCGTCGGTGACCGCGCGGCCCTGGGTGGTGGCGCTCGCCGACGGGCTGCCGGTGGCGGACGGGGACGAGCCGTCGGTCGCCTTCTCGGTGGCCTTGTCCTCGCCGGAGTCCTGCTCCGCGGCGTCGCCGGTGGCGCTGGGCGTCGGGGCGGCGCCGCCGCCGGCGAGCTCGGTGGCGACGACGGGGCGGAAGTAGAGCTTGGCGGTGGTGCCGACCTGTTCCCGGGCCTGCTTGGAGTTCGTGCCCTTGGGAATGTTGACGATGATGTTGCGGGTGCCCTGCGTCTGGACCTCGGCCTCGGAGACACCGAGACCGTTGACACGCCGCTCCATGATGGAGACCGCGGTGTCCATGTTGGTCTTGTTGACCGCGGACTCCTGGCCCGCCTCGGGGACCGCTGCCAGGGTGATGCTCGTGCCACCGGCCAGGTCGATGCCGAGACGCGGAGTGGTGTGCCCGGAGGCGAACATCCCCCCGGTGAGCGCCACGATGGCGATAAGGATCAGAGCCAGCGAGCGCCACGGCTTACTCGTGGCGCTCGCGTTCTTTCCCTTTTTGAGTGCTGCCACCTTCTCGTACTCCCTCTCGGACCGCCTCGCTCCGGGTCGGGGTGCGGGCGGCCATGACGTGGTGTCGGGATTCCGTGCGAGCTGGGCATGTCCCGGCGCGCACGGGCAGCACCCGCGCACCCCGGGACATGACTACTTCGCGTCGGAGTCGCCGTCGGACTTCTTCGGCTGCGCTTCCGCCTTGGCCTCGTCGGCGGTGTCGGCGTCGGCCGGCTCGTCGGCCGCGTCCTTCTTGCCGAGGTCGACAGGCGTGTCGTCGGAGGCGGCGGCAGCGTCGGAGGAGTCGTCGGTCTCGGTGAGGGAGGAGGCGTCGTCGGGGACGACGTCGGACTGCAGGTCGTGCTCGATGCCGTGGACGATGCGGTTGTACTCCTCGTCGGTCAGGACGGCACCGATCGAGTTCTTCGCGAACAGCAGTTCCACACCCGGGCCGGCGTCGAGGAGGACCGTGTCCTCGCTGACCTCCTTGACCGTGGCGTACATGCCCCCGATGGTGCGGACGCCGGAACCGGGCTGCATCTGGTTCCGCATGTCGATGGCCTGCTGCTGCTTCTTCTTGGCCGACCGGGTCATCAGGAACATGGCCCCGATGAGCACAATGAACGGGAGGAGGGTCAGGAGACTCACGGGTCGGAACTTCCTTCACACGACCGCGCTGGTGAACGGCCTGATGGTTGGGGGTATGTGATGCCGCCGGCAACGGTGGCATCGGCGGAGTCTAAGCCAGTCCGCGTCAACGGAACAACGCTCAGCATGGCACCCGGGTTCCTGCCTGGGCCAACGCGCTCGCCGTCACGTCCCGAACAGGTCCCCTTGTCCGTTTCCCGGGGCCTGCGAGCGGGGCGGCGCGAGGCCGAGGTGCGCCCATGCCGCCGGGGTGGCGACCCGTCCGCGGGGGGTGCGGGCGAGCAGTCCCTCCCTCACCAGGAAAGGCTCCGCCACCTCTTCCACCGTCTCACGCTCCTCCCCCACCGCGACAGCGAGCGTGGACAGGCCGACCGGACCGCCGCCGAACAGCTTGAGCAGCGCCTCGAGCACCGCCCGGTCCAGCCGGTCCAGGCCGCGGGCGTCGACCTCGTAGACGGCGAGGGCCGCCGCGGCGATGTCCTGGGTGATCAGGCCGTCGGCCTTGACCTGCGCGTAGTCCCGGACACGGCGCAGCAGCCGGTTGGCGATCCGGGGCGTGCCCCGGGAGCGGCCGGCGATCTCCGCGGCGCCGTGGGCGTCGATCTCCACGTCGAGCAGGCTCGCCGAGCGGTGGACGACCCGCTCCAGCTCGGCGGGCTCGTAGAACTCCATGTGGGCGGTGAAGCCGAAGCGGTCGCGCAGCGGGGGCGGCAGCAGGCCGGCCCGGGTGGTGGCGCCGACCAGGGTGAAGGGGGGCAGTTCGAGGGGGATGGCGGTGGCGCCGGGACCCTTGCCGACGATGACGTCGACGCGGAAGTCCTCCATCGCCATGTAGAGCATCTCCTCGGCGGGCCGGGACATCCGGTGGATCTCGTCGAGGAAGAGGACCTCGCCCTCCTGGAGGGAGGAGAGGATCGCCGCGAGGTCGCCGGCGTGCTGGATGGCGGGGCCCGAGGTGATGCGGATGGGGGCTTCCATCTCGGCGGCGATGATCATCGAGAGGGTGGTCTTGCCGAGTCCGGGGGCACCGGAGAGCAGCACGTGGTCGGCGGTGGCGCCGCGTGCGCGGGCGGCACGCAGGACGAGGTCGAGCTGCTCACGGACCTTCTCCTGGCCGATGAACTCGCCGAGGTCCTTGGGGCGCAGGGCGGCCTCGACGGCCTGGTCCTCGCGGTCGGCGACAGGGCCCACCAGCCGCTCGCCGGTGGCGTCGGTGTCGGTGGTGTCGTCCCAGTTCATGTGTTGCCTCGGCTCTCGGTACGGGCTATCGGGCGCGGTTGAGCGTCTGCAGGGCGGCCTTGAGCAGCTGCCCGACCTGCGGGGTCCCCCCGGCGGCCTCCGCCTGGGGTGCGACGGCGGAGACGGCCTCGTCGGCCTCGCGGGTCGCGTAACCGAGGCCGATCAGGGCGGCGTGGAGCTGGTCGCGCCAGCCGGCGGTGACCTGCGCGCCGACGGCGGGGGCGCCGACCGGCGCGCCGAGGCGGTCCTTGAGTTCCAGGAGCAGCTTCTGGGCGCCCTTCTTGCCGATGCCGGGGACGGCGGTGAGCGCCTTCTCGTCGCCGGTGGAGACGGCTCTGCGCAGGGCGTCGGGGGCGTGCACGGCGAGCATCGCCTGGGCCAGCCGGGGGCCGACGCCGCTGGCGGTCTGGAGCAGCTCGAAGACCTGGCGTGCGTCCTCGTCCGCGAAGCCGTACAGGGTCAGGGAGTCCTCGCGCACGACGAGCGAGGTGGCGAGCTTCGCGGGCTTGCCCACGCGGAGCGTGGACAGCGTGTCGGGCGTGCACTGCACGGCCATGCCCACGCCGCCGACCTCGACCACCGCGGTGTCGGGGGCGAGGGCGGCGACCGTGCCGCTGACGAAGGCGATCATGTCGTACGGCCTTTCGATGCGTGCGGGGAGCGGGGGGTGCGGGCCGTCCCCGGCGGGCGGGCGGTCCCGGCGGCATGCCGGGCGGCGGCCTGCTGGAGCCGGTTCTGGGCGGGCGCGCGCCAGATGTGGCAGATGGCGAGCGCGAGGGCGTCGGCGGCGTCGGCCGGTTTCGGCGGGGCGTCGAGCCGGAGCAGCCGGGTGACCATGGCGCCGACCTGGGCCTTGTCGGCGCGGCCCGAGCCGGTGACGGCGGCCTTGACCTCGCTGGGCGTGTGCAGGGCGACGGGGATGCCGCGGCGGGAGGCGCACAGGATCGCCACGGCGCTGGCCTGGGCGGTGCCCATCACGGTGCGCACGTTGTGCTGACTGAAGACGCGCTCCACGGCGACGAACTCGGGCCGGTGCTCGTCCAGCCACTGTTCGAGGCCCTGTTCGACGGCGACGAGGCGGTGGCCGAGGTCGGCGTCCGCCGGAGTGCGGACGACGCCCACGCCGAGCATGGTGAGCGGTCTGCCCGCCACGCCCTCGACGACGCCCACACCGCACCGGGTCAGTCCCGGGTCCACCCCCAGTACGCGCACGCGCCGGCCCTCTCCCTCGATCACCTGTTTGTGCAGGCTATCGGGTGCCACTGACAGAGCGACGGGCCGGCGGAAGTGTCCCGCCGGCCCGCTGAGCAGTGGACGCGTTACGCGTCGACCTTCTCCATGATCTCGTCGCTCACGTCGAAGTTGGCGAAGACGTTCTGCACGTCGTCGCTGTCCTCCAGGGCGTCGATGAGCTTGAAGATCTTCCTGGCGCCCTCCTCGTCCAGCTCGACCTGCATGGTCGGGACGAAGTTGGCCTCGGCGGAGTCGTAGTCGATCCCCGCGTCCTGCAGGGCGGTGCGCACGGCGACGAGGTCGGTGGCCTCGCTGAGCACCTCGAAGGACTCACCGAGGTCGTTGACCTCCTCGGCGCCGGCGTCCAGGACGGCGGTGAGGACGTCGTCCTCGGTCAGTTCGCCCTTGGGGACGATCACCACGCCCTTGCGGTGGAACAGGTACGACACGGAGCCCGGGTCGGCCATGGAGCCGCCGTTGCGGGTCATCGCGACGCGCACGTCCGAGGCGGCGCGGTTGCGGTTGTCGGTGAGGCACTCGATGAGCACCGCGACACCGTTGGGCCCGTAGCCCTCGTACATGATCGTCTCGTAGTCCGCGCCACCGGCCTCGAGACCGCCACCGCGCTTGATGGCGGAGTCGATGTTCTTGTTCGGCACCGACTGCTTCTTGGCCTTCTGGACGGCGTCGTAGAGTGTGGGGTTGCCGTCCAGGTCGACGCCGCCCATGCGCGCGGCGACCTCGATGTTCTTGATCAGCTTCGCGAAGAGCTTGCCGCGCTTGGCATCGATCACGGCCTTCTTGTGCTTCGTCGTGGCCCATTTAGAGTGGCCGGACATCTGCCTGTCTCCTTCGCGTAACCCATCTCTGCAACGAACGCAGGAATCCTACAAGGACTCGGCCGCCCGCTTCGCCCTCGTCATGTCGGCGAAGAGGGCGTGCACCCGGTGGTCCCCGGTCAGTTCCGGGTGGAACGAGGTGGCCAGCGCGTTGCCCTGGCGGACCGCGACGATGTGTCCGGCGTGTTCGGCGAGCACCTCGGCCCCCGCGCCGACGGACTCCACCCAGGGGGCGCGGATGAAGACGCCCTCCACGGGGTCGCCGGTGACGCCCTTGACGTCGACCGCGGCCTCGAAGGACTCGTTCTGCCGTCCGAAGGCGTTGCGGCGCACGATCATGTCGATGCCGCCGACGGTCTCCTGACCCGAGCGGGGGTCGAGGATCTTGTCCGCGAGCATGATCATTCCCGCGCAGGTGCCGTACACCGGCATGCGGTCGCGCACGCGCGCGCGGAGGGGTTCCATCAGGCCGAACAGGACGGCCAGCTTGGAGATCGTGGTCGACTCGCCGCCGGGAATGACCAGGCCGTCGACCTCGGCGAGTTCCTCGGGGCGCCTGACCGGCCTGGCCACGGCGTCGGCCGCGGCCAGGGCGGTGAGGTGCTCCCGTACGTCGCCCTGGAGCGCCAGGACGCCGATGACAAGGGCGTCGCTCATCAGGGGACTACCAGCCGCGGTTGGCGTAGCGCTCGGTCTCGGGGAGGGTGTCGCAGTTGATGCCGACCATGGCCTCGCCGAGGTTGCGGGACGCGTCCGCGATGATCTTCGGGTCGTCGTAGAAGGTGGTCGCCTTGACGATGGCGGCGGCACGCTTGGCCGGGTCACCGGACTTGAAGATGCCGGAGCCGACGAAGACGCCCTCGGCGCCGAGCTGGCGCATCAGCGCGGCGTCGGCCGGGGTGCCCACACCACCGGCGGAGAACAGCACGACGGGCAGCTTGCCCAGCTCGGCGACCTCCTTGACCAGCTCGTAGGGGGCGCGCAGTTCCTTGGCGGCGGCGTACAGCTCGTTGTTGTCGTAGCCGCGCAGGCGGGCGATCTCGTTCTTGATCTGGCGCAGGTGGCGTACGGCCTCGACGACGTTGCCGGTGCCGGCCTCGCCCTTGGAGCGGATCATCGCGGCGCCCTCGGCGATGCGGCGCAGGGCCTCGCCCAGGTTGGTGGCACCGCAGACGAAGGGGGTGGTGAACGCCCACTTGTCGGAGTGGTTGACCTCGTCGGCCGGGGTGAGGACCTCGGACTCGTCGATGTAGTCCACGCCGAGGGACTGGAGCACCTGGGCCTCGACGAAGTGGCCGATGCGGGACTTGGCCATGACGGGGATGGACACCGCGTCGATGATGCCCTCGATCATGTCCGGGTCGGACATGCGGGCCACGCCGCCGTCCTTGCGGATGTCGGCCGGGACCCGCTCCAGGGCCATGACGGCGACGGCTCCGGCGTCCTCGGCGATCTTCGCCTGCTCCGGAGTGACGACGTCCATGATCACGCCGCCCTTGAGCTGCTCGGCCATGCCTCGCTTCACACGGGCGGTGCCGGTCTCGGGACCCTGGTTTTCGGAGAGCGTGCTGGACACGAATGACCTCGCTGAGGGGGAAGGGGGTTTCTGCAGCACTGAGGAAACGTGAACGGAGCAGGCCACAGCAAGGGCCAATGGGAAGCCGGTGGATCGTTTTCGGGTGAAGCGGTCTCCGGCGCGGGGCGGACTCGGCCGTTATGCGGCCCGCTCGATCAGGGCGGCCGGGGGCTCGTCGTCCATCTCGAAGGCCATCGGGAAGGGCGCGTGCCCGGCCAGCCGGAACCAGCGCACCTTGCGGTGCCGGCGCAGGGCGCGGGCGGCGCGCACGGCGTCGTTGTGGAAGCGGCGGGCCATCGGCACCCTGCGGACCGCCTCGGCGAGCTCCAGGGCCGCCTCCTCCCCTCCGGGCACCTCCCTGACCGCGTCCACCTGCTGCGCGTCCGCGAACACCGCGCGCAGCGCCTGGGTCAGCTCGCTCTCGGCGACCTCGCGCTGCTCCTCCACCGCCTGCCGCGCGGCGTGCGCGGCCTCGTACAGCACGATCGAGGCGGCCGGGTCGAGCACTCCGGAGGTGGCCAGCTCCCCGGCCACGGAGGCGCGGCGCAGCAGCTGGGCGTCGAGGGCGGCGCGGGCCGCGTCGATACGGGCGTGCAGCCGGTCCAGCCTGCCCGCCGTCCAGCTCAGGTAGAGGCCGATGGCGACGAGGGCGACAAGGATCCAGATGAGGGTTGCGGTCACGGGCGGCAAGGCTAGTACCGCCGGTGCCGGCCGCCGCCCCTGGGGCACGCCCCGTCCCCCTCGGCCCGGAGGGCTGCGGCCCCGTGCCCGGATCCCCTGGGCCGCGGGCACGGGGCCGTCACCCGCTCAACCCTCCGGGCAGGCCGCGCGAGCCCTCGCTCAGTCCCTGGCCAGGCCCAGCCGGGCCCTGAGTCCCGTCGCGCGGTCGTCCGCCGCGACCGCGGCCGCGCCGGCCGTCACCGTCTCGTAGACCGACAGGATGTCCGCGCCGACCGTCGACCAGTCGAAGCGGCGGACGTGGGCGCTGCCGCGCCCGCTCAGCTCAGCACGGCGCCCGGGGTCGTCGAGGAGCCGCAGCGCGGCCTCGGCGAGCGCGTCCGCGTCCTCGTTGGCGAACAGCTCGCCCGCCGCTCCCCGGTCGAGGACCTGGGCGAACGCGTCGAGGTCGGAGGCGAGCACCGGCGCGCCCGCGGACATCGCCTCGACCAGGACGATGCCGAAGCTCTCCCCGCCGGTGTTGGGTGCCACGTACACGTCGACGCTGCGCAGGAGGCGGGCCTTGTCCTCGTCGCTGATCATGCCGAGGAACTCCACACGCGGGCGAAGCTCCTCGGGCAGCGACTCGACCGCCTCCTCCTCGTCGCCCCGGCCCGCGACCAGCAGCCGTGTCCCCGGGCGGGCGGCGAGGATCTTCGGCAGGGCCCTCATCAGCACCGGCAGGCCCTTGCGGGGCTCGTCGATGCGGCCGATGAAGCCGATGGTGTCCCCCTGCCACTCCGGTCTGGGCTCGGCCTTGGCGAAGAAGTCGACGTCGACGCCGTTGGGAATGACCACGGCGTCGCCGCCCAGGTGCTCGACGAGGGTGCGGCGGGCGTACTCGCTCACCGCGATCCGCGCGCTGATCTTCTCCAGGGCGGCCTGCAGGATCGAGTACGCGGCGATCATCGCACGGGAGCGCGGGTTGGACGTGTGGAAGGTGGCGACGATCGGCCCCTCGGCCGCCCAGCAGGTCAGCAGACCGAGCGAGGGCGAGGTCGGCTCGTGGATGTGGACGACGTCGAAGGCGCCCTCGTGCAGCCAGCGCCGCACCCGTGCGGCCGACAGGAAACCGAAGTTGAGCCGGGCCACCGAGCCGTTGTACGGCACGGGAACCGCGCGGCCCGCCGAGACGACGTACGGGGGCAGGGGGGTGTCGTCGTCGGCCGGGGCGAGGACGGACACCTCATGACCGAGGCGGATGAAGTACTCCGCCAGATCGCGGATGTGGAACTGGACGCCACCCGGCACGTCCCAGGAGTACGGGCAGACGATGCCGATCCTCACGACGAGGTCCCCTCCTGGTCCTTCGCCGGGGCCGTCGCGGGGCCCCGCGCGGGGTCGAGGTCCTTCAGCCACAAGCGCTGGAGCATGTGCCAGTCCTCCGGATGGTCGGCGATCCCCGTGGCGAAGGCGTCGGCCAGCGCCTGTGTCATGACGGACGTCTTCTCGGCGCGCGTACCCGACGCCGGCACCCCGACCGGGGGGTGGACCCGCCCCCGCATCACCGGTGAGTCGTCGTACCAGAGCGTGGCCGGCAGCAGCCGGGCCCCGGTGTGCTGGGCCAGCAGGGCGGGCCCGGCCGGCATGCGGGCACGCTCGCCGAAGAAGCCGACCTCGACGCCGGAGGAGGACAGGTCGCGGTCGGCGACCAGGCAGACCAGTCCGCCGTCGCGCAGCCGCCGGGCCAGGGTGCCGAAGGCGGAGCCGCCGCTGTGCGGGAGCACCTCCATGCCGAGGCCCTGGCGGTAGGCGACGAACCGGTCGTACAGCGTCTCGGGCTTCAGCCGCTCGGCGACGGTGGTGAACGGTATGCCGAGCTTCGTGGTGACCCAGGCGCCGGCGAGGTCCCAGTTGGCGAGGTGGGGCAGCGCGAGGACGACGCCCTTGCCCGCCGCCATGCCGTCGGTCAGGTGGTGGAGGTCCTCGACCTCGACGCCGGCCGCGATCCGTTCGGCACTCCAGGCGGGCAGCCGGAACGACTCCATCCAGTAGCGCAGGTACGACCGCATGCCCGCGCGGGACAGCTCCGCGAGCCGCTCCGGTCCCGCGTCCGGCACGATGCGCGCGTAGTTGCTCTCCAGCCGCAGCACGCCCTCGCCGCGCTGCTTCCACGCGACGTCGGCGATGGTCCTGCCCAGGCGCACGGCGACCGGCTCGGGAAGTTTCTTGACGGTGCCCCAGCCGGCGCCGTACAGGGCGTCGGTGAGCCGCTCCTGGGCGCTCACTTCGCGGCCTCGCTCCCCCGGGCCTGCTGCGCCTCTGCTTCCTGCGCCTCGGCCGCCTCCGCCTCGGCGGACTCCCGGCGCACGGTGACGACCCGCTGGATCAGCGTGACCAGGCTGCCCACGGCGACGATCCACAGGGCGACGGGCAGCAGGTACTGGATGCCGGGGACTCCGAAGGCGTGCAGCCCGGCGAGGCCGGCCGCGACCAGCGAGATCACCAGCCGCTCGGCCCGCTCGACCAGGCCGTTGACCGCGACCGGCAGTCCGATCGACTCACCGCGCGCCTTGGTGTACGACACGACCTGGCCGCTGGCCAGACAGAAGATCGACACCGCGCACAGGACGTTGTTGTCGCCGTCTCCCGCGTACCACAGGGCGAAACCGCCGAAGACGGCCCCGTCCGCGACCCGGTCGAGGGTGGAGTCCAGAAAGGCGCCCCAGCGGCTGGACCGGCCGAGCTGGCGGGCCATGTTGCCGTCGACGAGGTCGGAGAACACGAACAGCGTGATGACGATCGTGCCCCAGAAGAACTCGCCCATGGGGTAGAAGACCAGCGCGCCCGCGACCACACCGGCGGTGCCGATGAGCGTGACCGTGTCCGGGCTGACCCCCCGCCGGATGAGAAACGCGGCGAACGGTGTGAGGACACGCGTGAAGAATGCACGCGCGTACTTGTTCAGCATGGCCTTCCCGACGGTCGGTGTGGCCGTGCGGCCCCGCTGGCCACCGGCGGGCCCAATCGTAGCCAGGCGCACGCGCGGGCGACGGGCGTACCCCCGCGGCGGGGACGACACCCCGTGCACCGGGACCCCCGTGGACCGCGGGCGGGGACGCCGGGATCGTGTCTTTCGTATGGACGCACCGTGGCGGGAGTGGAAAGCTCGAATGACCGCGGGCGTCGCCGGAGCCGCACCGCACGCGGATTCCGCGGGTCCGCGCCCACAGTGACCTCACCGTGCACGGGAGGCAGGATCATGGGCGACAAGGCGCATGCACACCCCGGGGCCGCCGGCAGGGCACGGGCGGCCGACCACCCCACGTCCGTGCGGAATGTGGTGCTGGTCGGCCACTCCGGATCGGGCAAGACGACACTGGTGGAGGCCCTCGCGCTGACCGCGGGGGCGGTGAACCGGGCGGGCCGCGTGGAGGACGGCACCGCGGTCTCCGACTACGACGACATCGAGCACCGCCAGCAGCGCTCGGTACAGCTCTCCCTGGTGCCGGTCGAATGGGACGGCATCAAGGTCAACCTGCTGGACACCCCCGGATACGCCGACTTCGTCGGGGACCTCAGGGCCGGTCTGCGGGCGGCGGACGCGGCCCTCTTCGTCGTCTCGGCCTCGGACGGCGTGGACGGCTCGACCCGCATGGTGTGGGACGAGTGCGCGGCGGTCGGCATGCCGCGCGCCATCGTCGTCACGCACCTGGAGGCCGCCCGGGCGGACTTCGAGGAGATGACCCGCATCTGCGCGGAGGCCTTCGGCGGGGACGACCCCGACGCCGTGCTGCCGCTGTACCTGCCGCTGCGCGGGCCGGAGGGGCCCGACGGGCACGCGCCCGTGCACGGTCTGATCGGCCTGCTCACCCGGAAGCTGTTCGACTACTCGGGCGGCGAGCGCAAGGAGTCCGAGCCCGGCGAGGAGCAGGTGCCCCTCATCGAGGAGTCCCGCGGCCGGCTCATCGAGGGGATCATCGCCGAGAGCGAGGACGAGACCCTCATGGACCGCTACCTCGGCGGTGAACAGGTCGACGTCAGGACGCTGATCGAGGACCTGGAACGGGCCGTGGCGCGAGGGGTGTTCTTCCCGGTTCTGGCCGCCGCCCCCGCCGCCGAGGGCGCCCGCCAGGGACTCGGCACGGTCGAGCTGCTGGAGTTGATCACCGGCGGCTTCCCGACCCCGCTGGAGCACGGCACGCCGAAGGTGACCACGGTCGACGGCAGGCCGCGCGAGCTGAAGCCCTGCGATCCGGACGCTCCCCTGGTCGCCGAGGTCGTGAAGACGTCCTCCGACCCCTACGTCGGCCGGATCTCCCTGGTCCGCGTCTTCTCCGGCACGCTCCGCGCCGACCAGACCGTCCACGTCTCCGGGCACGGGCTGGGCGACCGGGGCCACGAGGACCATGACGTCGACGAGCGGATCGGCACTCTGTCCACCCCCTTCGGCAAGCAGCAGCGGCCCGTGTCGCACGTCATCGCCGGCGACCTCGCGTGCGTGGCGAAACTGAGCCGCGCGGAGACCGGCGACACCCTGTCCGCCAAGGACGACCCGCTGCTCATGGCGCCCTGGGAGATGCCCGATCCGCTGCTGCCGCTCGCCATCGAGGCGCACAGCAAACCGGACGAGGACAAACTGTCCCAGGGGCTGGCCCGGCTGGTCGCAGAGGACCCGACGATGCGGCTGGAGCAGAACCAGGACACCCACCAGGTGGTGCTGTGGTGCCTGGGTGAGGCGCACGCCGACGTGGCCCTGGAGCGGCTGCGCAGCCGCTACGGCGTCCAGGTCGACGTCGTGCCGCACCGGGTGCCGCTCAGGGAGACCTTCGGCGGCAGGGCCGCCGGGCGCGGCCGGCACGTCAAGCAGTCGGGCGGGCACGGACAGTTCGCCATCTGCGAGATCGAGGTGGAGCCGCTGCCGAACGGCTCGGGCATCGAGTTCGTGGACAAGGTGGTCGGCGGCGCGGTCCCCCGGCAGTTCATCCCCTCGGTCGAGAAGGGCGTCCGGGCACAGGCCGTCAAGGGAGTCGCCGCGGGACATCCGCTCATCGACGTGCGGGTGACCCTGCTGGACGGCAAGGCGCACTCGGTGGACTCCTCCGACGCCGCGTTCCAGACGGCGGGCGCGCTGGCGCTGCGCGAGGCCGCCTCCGACGCCAGGATCCACCTGCTGGAACCGGTGGCCGAGGTGAGCGTCCTGGTCGGAGACGAGTACGTCGGCCCCGTCATGAGCGACCTCTCGGGCCGGCGCGGCCGGGTGCTGGGCACCGAGCAGTCCGCCGGCGGGCGCACCCTCATCAGGGCCGAGGTCCCGGAGATCGAGATCGGCCGCTACGCCGTCGACCTGCGCTCCCTCGCCCACGGCACCGCCCGCTTCAGCCGCCGGTACGCGCGGCACGAACCCATGCCGCCGCAGGTCGCGGAACGGGTCACGGAGGAGGCGCGCCAAGCCTCGTGACGCGCTCCGGGCGCTCGCCGGACGACCCGGCGGGCGCCCGCGCACGCCGCCTGTGCGGCGACGGCCCGGGAATGCTTCACTCCGTACCGGTGGACCGTTCCCGCGGTCCGCCCACGGATGTCCGCGGCTGCGGATACGCTGAAGACCTGATCAACAGGTGTGCGGAGCAAGGAAGTCGGGAAGGCCGCAAGACGACAGTCGCGGCGATCGGGGGCGGGAATGACCGTGGAGAGCGGCTACGCGGATTTCTTCGGTCCGCAGGTGCCGCGCACCGGCGACGAAGGACAGACGCCGACGTTCGCGCTGGCCTCGGCGGCCTACCGGGACAACGAGGCCGACGAGATACTCAAGGCCAACAACGAGTGGCACAAGTCGGAGGTCGGCAAGCCCCGCGTCAAGCTGTTCCGGCCCAATCTGGGCGAGGCGTTCTCCCGGGCGGTCATCGACCGCATGCTGGGATCCGGCCGCGCACCACTCATCCAGTCCTTCGGCACCCAGCCGCAGGTCGTGGTCGAACACGCGCTGGCGGCGCACCGCATCCGCCGCGAGCGGGACAACTGGCTGAGCGCCGTGATGGTCCTGTGCGGGCTGCTCTTTCTGCCCGGTCTGATCGTCTGGCTGCTGGTCTTCCAGATCCGTACGACGATGGCGCGGCGCGAGGACAAGCGGGCGGGCGCGCTCGCCACCGTCCTGCTGGTCGCGGTGGCCGGCCTCGCCGTGCTGTTCCTGCTGCGCATGCCGTTCGACGGGTTCTGGGGCTGGTACGCGCGCGCCTCGGTGGTCGCCCCGGTGGTGGGCTGGTTCTGGGCCAAGCGGATCTGCGAGCGCACGGCGAGGGACCTGCGCGATCGGTGGAGCAGCCTGCTCTCCGGGAGCAGCGTCGGCGCCAAGGTGCCCGAGGCGGTCCCCTCCAGCCCCGGTGAGACGGCGGCCGAGCAGCTGCGCCAGTCGCTGGCCCGGCTCAGCGCCGAGCAGCAGTCCAACTCCGTGTTCTACGCCGGCCCCAAGGGCATACTCGGCATGGGCACGCGCTGGGGCAGCTGGCAGCTCGCGGAGGAGCTGGTGCCGGCCGACGCCGGCCGGGAGATCAACCCGTTCCGCAGCTGGGACGTCGTCAGGGCGATCCACGACCGGCTGCGGATGCTGGAGCGCGGCCCGCTGCACACCGGGGGCTTCCCCAAGCCGTCGGTACGGCACTGGATCGTCACGCCGATCGGGGAGAACGCCACGGCGGTGTCCCGCCCGGAGGGCACGGACGTCGAGGCGTACCAGATCAAGTCGCACGCGATACAGGACATCTGCAACAAGCAGCAGTTCGGCGCCGGTGACCGGCACTACCTGGGTGTGCAGTGGACGCTGTGGGACGGCCAGCTGGTGCTCACCATGCTGATCACCGTGACCGTGCTCCACGAGACGCTGCGCATCGAGGTGACCGGTCACGCGCTGGGCCCGGTGCACTCCCTGTTCACCAGCGCGCCCGCGGCCAAGGAGAAGGAGGTCCAGAAGTCGATCAGGTTCTGGGAGACCCGGAAGGTGAAGCTCCCGCTGGTCGACGCGGACGAGGTGGTGCGCCTGGCCGCCCGGGCACCGCTGACCTGGTATCCGCCGCTGCTGTACTGGCTGGGCGGCAAGCTCAGTCTGCCGGAGCCGTTCGGCCTGCGGCACGCGTGGGCGGACAAGCCCTGGCGGCACCGCTTCATGGCGGACGACGCGCTGCGCGCGGCGACGCCGGTGCTGCGGGCGGTGCACTCCGCGGCGATCAAGGTGCTGGCGGAGAACGGCGTGGACACGGAGAAGTTCGGCGCGCGGTCGTCCTTCCTCAGCACGGCGGTGCAGGACCCTTCGCCGAAGAAGGCGGACGTGTACGACGCGTAGGCCTTCGGCGGTGGGGCGGTTCAGGGGTCGTGGTGGGGTCCGGGGGCTGCGCTCCCGGACCCCCCCGGCCTGGACGGCCTCGTCCTCGACCACCGGCCGGGCTGGTCGATGCCCGCATCAGCCCTTCGGCCAGGCCTCCGCGAGCATCTTCCTCGTGTCCCCGAGGAGCTGCGGCAGCACCTTCGTGTGACCGACCACGGGCATGAAGTTGGTGTCGCCGCCCCAGCGCGGGACGACGTGCTGGTGCAGGTGGGCGGCGATGCCCGCCCCGGCGACCGTGCCCTGGTTCATGCCGATGTTGAACCCGTGCGCGCCGGACGCCGTCCGCAGCGCGGTCATCGCCTGCTTGGTGAGTCCGGCGAGCTCCGCGGTCTCCTCGGCCGTGAGCTCCGTGTAGTCGGCGACGTGCCGGTAGGGCACCGTCATCAGGTGGCCGCCCGTGTACGGGTAGAGATTGAGCACCGCGTACACCAGCTCACCGCGCCGGAGGACCAGACCGTCCTCGTCGGACTTGGCCGGGATCGAGCAGAAGGGGCAGCCGTCGTCGGCGCCCGGGCCGGTCGGCTTGTTCTCGCCCTGGATGTAGGCCATCCGGTGGGGCGTCCACAGACGCTGGAACGCGTCCTGCGTGCCCACTCCCCACTGCTGCTCCGGCTCACTCGTCATGTGTGCAGCATATGGCGTCACCGGGGAACCGCGGAAAAGGCCCCCGGGATCGCTCCCGGGGGCCTCGGGGTCGGTTCCGCGGTCAGACCTGCGCCCGCTCCTCGACGACCTTCGCGATCTTGGCGATGGCCTCGTCGACGGGGATGCCGTTCTCCTGCGAGCCGTCGCGGTAGCGGAAGGACACCGCACCGTTGGTCATGTCCTCGTCGCCCGCGATGACCATGAAGGGCACCTTCTGCTTCTGGGCGTTGCGGATCTTCTTCTGCATGCGGTCGGAGGAGGAGTCGACGTCGACGCGGAGCCCCTGCTTGCGGGCCGCGTCCGCGAACTTCTCCAGGTACTCGACGTGCGCGTCGCCGATCGGGATGCCGATCGCCTGCACCGGCGCCAGCCAGGCCGGGAACGCGCCCGCGTAGTGCTCGAGCAGCACCGCGAAGAACCGCTCGATCGAGCCGAACAGCGCGCGGTGGATCATGACCGGGCGGGTCTTGGAACCGTCCGCTGCCGTGTACTCCAGGTCGAAGCGCTCCGGCAGGTTGAAGTCGAGCTGGATGGTCGACATCTGCCAGGTACGGCCGATGGCGTCCTTGGCCTGGACAGAGATCTTCGGGCCGTAGAAGGCGGCGCCGCCCGGGTCCGGGACCAGGGGCAGGCCCTGCTTCTCCGCGACCTGGCGCAGCGTCGCGGTGGCCTCTTCCCACGCCTCGTCGGAGCCGACGAACTTCTCCGGGTCCTTGGTGGACAGCTCCAGGTAGAAGTCGGTCAGACCGTAGTCGCGCAGCAGGTTCAGGACGAAGGTGAGCGTCTTGTCGAGCTCCTCCGACATCTGCTCGCGGGTGCAGTAGATGTGCGCGTCGTCCTGGGTGAAGCCGCGGGCGCGGGTCAGGCCGTGCACGACGCCCGACTTCTCGTACCGGTAGACGGTCCCGAACTCGAAGAGGCGCAGCGGCAGTTCACGGTAGGACCGGCCTCGCGCGTCGAAGATCAGGTTGTGCATCGGGCAGTTCATGGGCTTGAGGTAGTAGTCCACGCCCTCGTCGAGCTGCATGGGCGGGTACATGCCGTCGGCGTACCAGTCCAGGTGGCCCGAGGTCTCGAAGAGCTTCCCCTTCGTCGCGTGCGGGGTGTAGACGAACTCGTAGCCCTCCTCCTCGTGGCGGCGGCGCGAGTAGTCCTCCATGACGCGGCGGATGATGCCGCCCTTGGGGTGGAAGACGGCGAGGCCGGAACCGATCTGCTCCGGGATGGAGAACAGGTCGAGCTCGCTGCCCAGCTTGCGGTGGTCGCGCTTCTCGGCCTCGGCGAGGAACTCCAGGTGCGCCTTCAACTCGTCCTTGGACGGCCAGGCGGTGCCGTAGATGCGCTGGAGCATGGGGTTCTTCTCGCTGCCGCGCCAGTAGGCGGCCGCGTTGCGCATCAGCTTGAACGCGGGGATGTACCGGGTGGTGGGCAGGTGGGGACCGCGGCAGAGGTCCTTCCAGCACAGCTCGCCGGTCTTGGCGTCCAGGTTGTCGTAGATCGTCAGCTCGCCGGCGCCGACCTCGACGTCCGCGCCGTCGTCG
This sequence comes from Streptomyces sp. NPDC041124, assembly GCF_055592385.1. Taxonomy (NCBI): domain Bacteria; kingdom Bacillati; phylum Actinomycetota; class Actinomycetes; order Kitasatosporales; family Streptomycetaceae; genus Streptomyces; species Streptomyces sp. NPDC041124. The sequence goes on along the minus strand of NZ_JBVIYR010000008.1, from coordinate 268,203 downwards.
TGCGAGGCGGAGCCCTTGAGGCCGATCAGCTCCAGCTTGTACGGCTCTCCGGCGAGCTCCTCGCGGGCCTCGTCGTCGGTGACGACACGGCGGGAGAAGCGCTGGCCGCGCTTCTGGATCTCCTGCATCTTCTTCTCGATGGCCTTGAGGTCATCGGGGTGGAAGGGCTTGTCCACGTCGAAGTCGTAGTAGAAACCGTCCCGCACCGGCGGGCCGATGCCCAGCTTGGCCTCGGGGAACAGCTCCTGCACGGCCTGGGCCATGACGTGCGCGGTGGAGTGGCGCAGGATGTCGAGACCGTCCTCGGAGGAGATCTCGACCGCCTCGACGGTCTCGCCGTCCCTGACCTCGTGGGCGAGGTCCTTGAGCTCGCCGGCCACGCGGGCGGCGACGACCGTACGCTCGCCGGCGAAGAGCTCGGCGGCCGTGGTGCCCGTCGTCACCACGCGTTCTTCCCGCTCGGAATCGCGTTGGATGATCACACGGACGTCTGACACCGGTCTCTCCTGACTGAAGGCTGTGGTCGCGGCGCCATACCGGAGCGCACGCATGGGTGCGATCGTACCGACCCGGGAGGGTGCTCCGCGAAATCATCGCCCGTCGTCGGGGCCGCATGCCTCGCCGAAGGAGGCCGCGGTCTCGGCGTTCGCCTGGAGCGCCTTGAGCAGGCGGTCCCGTTCGGCGCCCGCGACCTGCACGGGCGCCAGGTCGCGGGCGCCGGTGAGCCGGCGGAAACCGCCCCGGCTCTCCAGCCGTCCCCGGACGCGGACCGGCAGTCCGACGAGGTGGGCGTGTCCGGCGATGCGGTAGTCCTCCTCGCCGAGCACGGCGCGGACCTGACCGATCTCGGCTCCGGCGAGCACGCGCAGCCGGATCACGCCGTCGCCGCGGGGTCCGGACCGGTGCATCCGTACGACCGTGCCGGTGATCCGCACGGTGACGGACGGCTCCGCCCGCTGGTAGCGCGGGCCGGCCTCGCGCAGGACGGGCAGGTCGCCGGGTGAGAACTCGACGGGTTCCGCGGCGGCCGCGCAGCCGCCGGGCACTCCGGCCGCCGGCGCCCAGGCGATGCCGACGCGGGCGCCCTCGGTGCCGCGGACCAGGGCGACGAGGGCCTCGGTGAGTTCCTGGCTGGCGCCCGCCGCGACGGCGGTGTCGAAGGCGTCCATGCCGCCGGTGGCGCGGCGGTGGTCGATGGCCTCGCGGACGGCGTGCAGGGCGTGGTGGAGGCACACGGCGAGGGAGCGGCCGGTGGTGACGGGGGCGAAGGCGGTGAGCCGGCGTCCGTCCCGCGCGGGCCCGACCAGGACGGTGTCCAGCGCGGCGGCGGCCGTGCGCCGGTGCCGGACGCCGTGGTATCCGGTGCGGGCGCGGGTGGCGAGGGCTGCGGCGAGCAGGATCCGGCGTGCGGCGGAACGCAGTTGTTCCTCCGCCGTCCAGGCCGTGGCGCCGCCGGGTCCGGCCGGTGTGTCGCGCGACCAGTGGATCTCGTCACTCGGCACGGCCAGGGCCAGCAGGATCTCGCGGGCGCGGGGGGTGCCGCTGCGTGAGAGGGCCTGCAGTGCCTCGCCGAGCAGGTCCTCGCTGTCGGGGAAGGCGCGGCTCACCGGTACCAGGAGACTGGTGCCGGTGCCCGGTCCGGGCGGGGTCCACCGTCCGTAGCGGCCGGGGACGCCGCCGCGGCGCTGCCAGCCGTGCCGGTGGAGCAGGGCGGTCAGCACGGCGGGGTCGGTGTCGGCGGGCTCGGGCGGGCGGCCGTCGAAGGCGGGGTGGGGGCGGGCGGGCCGCGGGGGTTCCCCGGTCGGGAGGTGCGTCACGGTGTCCCTCCGGTCCCGACCCGCGTCATGATCTCGCACAGCGCCCGGTCGTCGAAGATGCGTGAGGTGGAGATCCGCACGGTGGTGCGGTGCCGGCCGGTGACCGGGTGTCCCGCGAGGTTGGTCCAGTAGCAGCAGTGCCGCAGGTCGAGGCGGTCGCGGCCGGCGCTCAGCCAGTCGTCCTGGGAGCGGGGCACGATCATCACGACGAGGATCTTGTGCACGGCGACCGGGGTGCGGGCGAGTTTGGCGAGGTGGGCGTTGTCGAGCGTGAAGGAGAAGAAGCGGCCGGGCGGGTCGGGGGTGATCTGGTAGGTCGCCTTCAGCTGCACCTTGATGGTGACCTCGTCGTCGACGGTGTGTCCGGCGGCGCTGTGGCTGACGTGCCAGTCGATGCCGTTGTCCGGGAAGGGCTGGGAGAGCGAACAGCCCGCGGCGGCGGCGACGGCGTGCAGATAGCCGACCTGCAGGGTTTCCATGCAGGCGGTGGTGGCGAGGGTGCCGCGGGAGGCCGGCGTGCGCTCGGGCAGCAGCCCGCCCCGTTCGGGCTGCGCAACGGCCATGGCCAACAGCCTTCCAGAGCAGTGTTTTTCCCCGTGCGGGTCACTGAACTGCAAAGACCCGCACTCCTGTTGTCTCCTTCGGGCGTACGGCGCAAACAGCCCGGGTATCACCGCTTCGGGCAGTGGACTTCGCGTCAACTGCCAATGGTGGACGAGGGGTTGTTGGGTATGGCGAGCTGGTACGAAGGGCCGTTGGCTGCTTTCGACACGGAGACGACGGGTGTGGACGTCGAGACCGACCGGATCGTGTCGGCCGCTCTCGTCGTCCAGGACGCGCCGGGCAGCCGGCCCCGGGTGACGCGCTGGCTGGTGAATCCGGGGGTGCCGGTGCCGGCCGGGGCGACGCGGGTGCACGGGCTGACCGACGAGCACCTCCAGCGCAACGGCCGCTGGCCGGCACCGGTGATGTACGAGGTGGCGCAGGCGCTGGCGGAGCAGGCGCGGGTGGGCCGGCCGGTGGTGGTGATGAACGCGCCGTTCGATCTGACGCTGCTGGACCGGGAGTTGCGCCGGCACCGGGCGTCGTCGCTGAGCCGGTGGTTCGAGCGGACGCCGCTGCTGGTGCTGGATCCGTGGGTGCTCGACAAGCATCTGGACCGCTACCGCAAGGGGCGCCGCACCTTGAGCGACCTGTGCGCGTACTACGAGGTGCCGCTGGAGGGGGCGCACGAGGCGGCGGCGGACGCGGTGGCCGCCCTGGAGGTCGCCCGGGCGGTGGGGCGTCGTTTCGCGCCCCGTCTGGAGCGGCTGTCCCCCGGTGAGCTGCACACCTTGCAGGCGCTGTGGCACGCGGCACAGGCGCGGGGCCTGCAGTCGTGGTTCGCGCGCACCGGCACGGAGGAGGTCGTCGACCCGGCCTGGCCGCTGCGCCCGGGCCTGCCGGCTGCGGCGTGAGGGACGTGCCGCGAGGCAGCAAGAAGCCGGTCCGTCGAGGACGGACCGGCTTCTCCCGGTGGGCGATACTGGGTTCGAACCAGTGACCTCTTCGGTGTGAACGAAGCGCTCTCCCACTGAGCTAATCGCCCGGGAACGCACTGAACCATACAGGTCCGGGCGGGCTTCCTTCAAACCGCTTGCAGGTGTGCGGCCAGTCCGCGCCGGCCGGCCCGCATCATCGCCGCGTGGTTGAGGCGGAAGACGGGCCGGGCGGGTACGGCGAGCAGGCGCAGCAGTGGCTTGCGGACGTCGACCTCCTGCTCGTAGTGGGTGAGACAGCCGTGGTCTCCCAGGCTGGTCACGGTCCAGCGGGCCCAGCCGTCGATGTCGCCGGACAGGCCCGCCTCCAGCACGCCGGTCTCCCGGTCGCGCCGGCCCTCGCGCACCGTGGAGGTCAGGTCGTACGGCAGGAGGGAGCGGATGGTGACGATGCCGCTGGTGTCGTCGAGACGGGTGACCTCGCGCACCTGGGGCCACCACAGGGGGTAGTCCTCGATCCGTTCCAGTGCGCCGTACACCGTCGCGGCGGGCGCGGACAGGGTCCACAGACTGCGGAAGCGGTAATGGTTCCAGTCCATGTACGGAGTGTGCCCGCCCGCGCCCGGGATGTGCGGTTACGGCATCCGGTCCCCGAGCAGTGCCAGGTTCTCGATGGCGGCGAGGCCGTAGAGGGCGGTGTCGTTGGTGGAGACCCAGGTGGCCTCGCTGCCCGCGACCAGGGTGGTCGGCCCGCTCACCTTCTCGGTCTTCCAGGGAGCCGATTCCCTGTAGCCGTCGGAGTCGTAGAACTTCTGCCAGGCCCGCTGAGCGAGCTTCTCGTCGCCGGTCCGTACGGCGGCGTAGGCGTCGAGGCGGGAGTGGCCCTGGAAGAGGATGAGGTTGCCGAAGTGGGCGCCGTAGCGGGCGGCCTGTTCGGCCCTGCTCGCGTTGAAGTAGCGGCAGTAGTCGTAGTACGCCTCGTGGAAGTCGGGCATGTCGACGAGGTCGATGAGTTCGGCGCACAGTTCGTTCAGGCCGAAGACGGCCGAGAGGTGGGAGACCTCGACCCTGGGGGTGCCGGCGACGGCGAACCTGCCGGTGTCGAGGTCGTACAGGCCGCTGCCCTGGACGAAGCCGTTGGGCTGGGCGGCGATGGTCTCCATGGTGGAGAGTACGCGGGCCTTGGCCTTCTCCCACTTGGGGCCCTTGCGTTCCCACTCGGTGAGCCAGGCGGATACCAGTCCGCTCCAGTCGGTGCCGAAGCCGATCGACAGGGCGCCCGGGTCGGGCGTGTAGGGCTCAGTGCGGATCTTGCGGAGGGGGTCGAGGGCGAGGAAGGTCTCGTCGGAGTCGACGCAGGCGTGCATGAGGTCGCCGACGCGTTCGTCGGCGGTGAGGAAGTAGTAGTAGCGCCGGTAGGTGGTGTTGGCGATGCGCTGCTGTTTGGCGCTGTCGGCGTAGTGCTGGACGCCGTGCCGGGTGCCGAGGCCGGCCCACTGGCCGAGGTGGTAGACGTCGACCTCACCGGTGTGGCGGGTCATGGCCTCGGCGAAGCGGAAGATGTCGGCGCGGCCGGAGCGCAGGTAGGCGTACCAGAGCCACAGGTCGGGTGAGAGTTCGGAGTTGTCCCAGGCGTAGCCGCCGACGTCGTAGCGCCACTGGTGCCGGGCGGTGTCGTAGGTGTGCATGATGTCGCCGTAGTCCCAGAAGCCGTACCAGCGGCGCTGCTCCACCTGGTCCTTGTAGTACGTGAAGAGGAAGTCGAGGTGGTCCTCGATCCTGGCCTTGGCCGGTGTGGAGCGGTCGGGTTCGGCGTACAGGCCCTTGCCGAAGACGCCGGCGCGGATGAGCTGCTCCGGCGGGGCGGCGAGTTGCGGGAGGACGCGGACGGCCTTGACCTGTTCGGCGAGTGTCTCGGCGGCCGGGGTGGAGTCGTTGGCCCAGAAGAGGAGTTCGGAGGTACGGGCGATGCCGTAGGGGGTGCCGAATCCGGGTTCGTAGTCCTCGTAGGTGATGTTGAGGCCTTCGAGCTGTTCGGGGAAGGTGTCCTGGCCCATGCCGTCGTGGTAGAAGCGCAGGTCCATGGGCTGCGCCTCGGGTGACCAGAGCCAGAGGGTGACCTCGGCCGCGTCGGTCTGGGCGTCGCGGATGTCGAGCTGGGCGGGGTACTTCTCCCAGAAGTCGCGCAGGCCGAAGGAGAGTCCGCCGCTCGCTCCTCCGACGTAGCCGAACCCGGAGGCGCGCCGGCCGCCGCCGGCGCCGATCCAGCCGTGCCCCTTCTTGGTGCGCTTGCGCAGGGTGAAGCCGTCGGCGGAGAGCTGGGAGAGGGTGTAGTCGCCCCACTCGGGGATGTACTGGAGGCGGGTGGTGACCCGCTGGTCCCAGGTGGCGGGGTCGGGGAGTTTCTCGCCGGCGAACTGGGCCGCCTGGACGGCGGCGCCCGGGTCGCGGCGCAGTCCGGTGATGCCCTTGACGGCCTCGCGCAGCAGGCCGGTGCCTTCGCCGCCGATGCGGATGTGACGGTCGTAGGACTCGTCGCGCAGGGGCACGGTGAAGCGGACGCCGAGTCCGCGGACGAAGTCGCCGCTCGCCCTGCCCGGTTCCTGCTTCCCGTCGTAGGTGATCGTGTGGACCATGCGGAAGGAGTCGGCGCCCGCGTAGAAGTAGAGGCGGATGGAGAAGGGCAGCAGGTCGCGGCGGCCCTTGCGGTGCTTTCCGTCGATGCGGACGACCGCGCGGACGGGTCCTTCCTGCTCGACGGTGACGTCGGAGACGGTGCCGTCGAAGCGTTCGGTCCTGACGGTGGTCCGGTCGCCGTCCTCGTACTCGGGCTGGCGCAGGAGGACGAGGCGGCCGTCGCGGGCGATCTCGGTGGAGCCGCGGCGGACCGACTTGACGAGGGTGGCGCCGGACGTGCCGATGCGGACGGTGATGACGCCGGTCGAGACGTCGACGGTGCCGCCGCGTTCGTCGACGGTGACCTTCTTCTCGGGGGGCGCGGCGGGCGCCCCCGCGGTCAGGGTGAGCTTCCCGGATCCGGAACCGACGGCGTGCGCGGTCCACTTGAGGGAGCCGTCGGGCCAGTAGGCGATCGGCCAGGACTGGACGGGGACGGACCTTCCGTCGGCGTCGGTCAGCGCGAAGGTCTGGCCCTCCTGGTGGGCGCCCTTGGGCCAGGGCACGCCGACGGTGGAGCCGGGGGCCGCGCCGAGGCCGCCGTCCTCCAGCCAGTCGAGGGTGACCGGGTCGGCGTCGGTGGTGTCCGCGCGGGGCGCGGCTGCGGCGTTCTGCGCTCCCAGGGCCCAGCTGAACTGGGCGGCGGCTCCGGCGACGGCGGCCGCCTTCAGCAGGGATCTGCGGGGGATGGGGGACATGGCCTTTCCTTTCCGTTGCGGGGTGCAAGGTGATGTCAAGGGCATGACAGACGTAGCGCGGCGCCGAAGCGCCGGCCTCCGGAGCGGGGCACCGTCCGTCAGCGGTGCCGGTACCGCTCCTCCACGGCGACAGCCGCAGCCGCGACGGCTCCGAGGACGGGGACCGCCAGCGGCGGGACGAATCCCGCGGACAGGACCACGACCGCCAGACCGCACACGACCAGGAAGGACCCGGCGGGATCGAGCACGGTGCGCCGCCCGGCGTCCGCGAGCGACGCCCGCCAGGGAGTGCCGGGCGCCCAGACGGCGGCCGCCCGCAGCAGGGCCACGGCGGCCCCGAGCAGCGCGAGGACACCGACGGCGCCGGCGAACGGCCCACCGGGAAGTCCGGCCCGGACGGCGAGGACGTCCACCCACACCGCACCGGCCACGGCCCACCCGGCGAACCCGACGATCCAGCCGCCGCGCAGGGCCGTACGGAAGTCCCGGGCGAACTCCCGCAGGCCGCCGCCCTGGTGGGTGGTACGGCGCCGCAGGTGCCGGGCACCGGCGGCCAAGGCCGCGGGGTAGGTGACGACACCGAGGCAGGCCACGGCGATCCACACCCCGGTCAGCAGGCATTCGGCGAAGACCGCGAAGCGTTCGCCGAACACGGACGCCCTGCGCGAGGTGCGCGCCTTCACGCGTGCTTGCGCCATGACGACCGCCTCAGCCCTTCAGTCCGGAGGTCGCCATACCGTCGATGAGGTAGCGCTGGAAGGCCATGAAGAAGGCGATGACCGGCACCAGCGCCACCAGCGACATCGCGATCATGCTGCCGTAGTTGGAGATGCCCTCCTGGTCGCGGAACATCATCAGTCCGAGCGACACGGTGTACTTCTCGGGGGTGTTGAGGTAGATCAGCGGCCCCATGAAGTCGTTCCAGGCGTTGATGAAGGTGAAGATCGCGCTGGTGATGATCGCGGGCCGGCTCAGGGGCAGCACGATCGACCAGTAGGTGCGCAGGTGCCCGCAGCCGTCCAGCTTGGCCGCCTCGTCCAGTTCCCTGGGCAGGCCGCGCATGAACTGCACCATCAGGAAGACGAAGAAGGCCTCCGTGGCCAGGAACCTGCCCGCGACGAGCGGCACCAGGGTGTCGGTGAGCTCGAGGTTGCGGAAGAGCACGTACTGCGGGATGAGCAGGACGTGGTACGGCAGCAGCAGCGTGCCGATCATCAGCGTGAAGAGCAGGTTCCGCCCGGCGAACCGGATCTTGGCGAAGGCGTAGGCGGTGAGCGAGCTGGACAGGACGACACCGGCGACGGCGAGGACCGCGTACATCAGCGAGTTCCAGAAGAAGCTGCTGATGGAGATGCCGGAGATGCCGTCGGCGAGGCCGGAGAAGTTCTCCCAGACCGGCTTGGCCGGCAGCAGGTCGAGGCTGGCGATGATGTCCTTGCTCGGTTTGAACGAGGCGCCGACCACCCAGATCACGGGGTAGAGGACGACCGCGAGGACGGCGAGTGCGCCCACGTGCCAGGCGATCGACCCGGGGCGCCGCCGCTCGCCCGTGGCGGGCAGGGCGGAGCTGGTGGCACTGGTCACTTGGCGGCCTCCTCGTAGTGCACCCACTTCTTCTGCGACCAGAACAGGACCGCCGTGACGAGCGCGACCGCGATCACCAGGGTCCAGGCCATCGCGGAGGCGAAGCCCATCTGGGCCTCCTTGAAGCCCTTCTGGTAGAGGTAACAGGTGTAGACGAGCGTGGCGTCGGCCGGTCCGCACCGGGTGTCGGAGACGACGTAGGCGGAGCCGAACACCTGGAACGCGTGGATGGACTCCAGCAGCACGTTGAAGAACAGCACCGGGGAGATCATCGGCAGCGTGACGTTCCAGAACCGGCGCAGCGGACCGGCCCCGTCCACCTCGGCGGCCTCGTACAGCTCCCGCGGGACCTGCTTGAGGCCGGCCAGGAAGATGACCATGGGGGCCCCGAACTGCCAGATGCTCAGGGCCACCAGGGAGTAGATGACGTAGTCCGGATTGCCGATCCAGCCGCCGACGTCGAAGCCGAAGACCTTCTGGGTGCGGTCCACGACCGCGTCGTCGGAGAACAGCGCCCGCCACACGAAGCCGACGGAGACGCTGGCGCCGATGAGCGAGGGCATGTAGAACGCGGCCCGGTACAGGCCCTGTCCGCGCCGTTTCTGCGCGAGGAGCAGCGCGACGCCGAGTGCGAGCAGCAGTTTCAGGGGGGTCGCGACGACGACGTACTCGAGGGTGACCTCCACCGACTTCTGCCAGCGCGGGTCCTGGAACATCGTCGTGAAGTTGTCCAGCCCGATCCACCGGGGCGGCGTGAACAGGTTGTAGCTGGTGAACGCGTAGTACAGCGACGCGATCATCGGCCCCGCCGTGAGCAGCAGGAACCCCGCGATCCACGGCGACATGAAGAGGTAGCCGGCGAGATTCTCGCGGCGCCGGCCGCGCCGCCCGGCCGCGGGAGCGGCGGGCCGCTTCCCGGCCGGGCGCGCGGGCGCTTCCTTGACGAGCGTCATGGTGGTACGTCCCCTCAGCCGGCGAACGCGGCCTTGGCCTCGCTGAACAGTGCCTTGGCGGCGTCGGCCGGCTTGGTCTTGCCCTGGGCGACCTCGCCGCCGATGCGCAGGAACGCGGCCTCGATGACGTCGGCGCCCGACGGGTGCGGGGTGATCTTGCCGAGGACGCCGGCCGCGGCGACCTCTTCCTCATAGGCCGCGACACCCTTGTTGTTGGGGTCGGTGGGCTTGAACGCCTCGTACTGTTCGGTGGTGGCGAGGAGGCCGCGGTCGTAGCCCATGATCTCGCCGACCTCGGGGTCGTGGACCATGAAGTCGATGAACTGGGCGACCTCCTTGGGGTGCTTGGTGCCGGAGAAACCGCTCAGCATCAGGGATCCGAGGTACTGGCCGGTGTTCTTGCCGTCCGTGGTGGGGATCGGTGCGAGGCCGTAGTCCGACTCGCCCTCCCCCTCGTAGCGGATGGAGAAGTTGTCCCAGGTGAACTCGGACGCCGCGAGGCCCGCCGACAGCGCGGACTTGGGCTTGGCCTGCTCGACCTTTTTCGGGTCGGCGACGAGTCCGGACTTCACCCTCTTGTAGCCGTCCTCCCACCACTCGGTCAGATCGCTCTCGGTGAACCCGAGATCGGTGTCCGTGAAAAAGGCCTTGCCGTTCTGGCGGAGGTAGAGGTCGTACAGGTACATGATGCTGAAGTAGCCCGTGTCGCCGGCGATCTTGAGCTTGTCCTGGATCGTCTGCAGCGCGTCGAAGTACTCGTCCCAGGTCCAGCCGAACCTCGCCTCCACCCCGGCCTTCTCGAAGGCCTTGAGGTCGATGACGAGCGCCATCGTGTTGGCGCCCACGGGGACGGCGATCTGCTTGCCGTCGACCTGACCGTTCGCCAGGACACCGTTGCGGAAGTTCTCCAGGCTCAGACTCCCGGCGTCCGCCTGCGTCTTGAGGTCCAGCAGAACACCGCGCTTGTCGTACTTGCGCAGGAATCCGACGGCATTCTGGAATACGTCCGGCGGATTCCCTCCGGAGGCCTGGGTCTGGAACTTCTCCCAGAACGCTTCGTAGTCGGTGAATTCCGGCTTGACCTTGATCTTCGGGAACTTCTTCTCGAAGAGCGCGATCGTCTTCTTGATGGCGATGGTGCGCGGCTCCCCGCCCCACCACGCATAACGGATCGTCACCGTCCCGTCGCCCGATCCGCTGCCGCCGCCGCAGGCGGTCGCCGTCGCGCCGAGTCCCGCGACGGCCAGCGAGGCGCCCGCCGCTTTGAGGACGGTCCGCCTCTCCACATTCCTGCCCTGCTGCATATGAGCCTCCCCGCGACGTTCGCGTCCGCCTCATGAATCGTTTCAAGTAAGCGCTTGCTGGCACAAGGTACGGAGGGCCTACGGACACGTCAATGATTCGGACAGGAATTCATGGGCCCTCCGGTTCCGCGAAGGGGGGTGACGGCCCCGCACGAACGGCTCGGCGGGGCGGGAGATGCCCAGGTGGGCGCCCTGCGGCCGACGGGTCGAACGCCGGGGATCCGGCCGGGGCCGGCATACGGCGAGGTCACGGTTGGATGAAGGCGACCGGAAGCGGAACGGCCGGGCGGGACCGGGACGGACACACGGGCCCCGGGAAACAGGACGGCCCGGCTCACGATGAGTGAGCCGGGCCGTGCCATGATCCGGTGGGCGATACTGGGTTCGAACCAGTGACCTCTTCGGTGTGAACGAAGCGCTCTCCCACTGAGCTAATCGCCCGGACGCAGGAAGAACATTACCCCATGTCAGGGGGTGCCCGTGACCAGCGGGGACCGGCCGGCCCGGCCCTCGCCGGGGGTCACTGGTTCTCGATCTTCCAGGGCATCACGAGGCCGAACTTCCACAGGTAGAAGCCGGTCACCGCGGCGGCGACCACCAGCCCGACCGAGGTCAGGATGATGTTGCGGCGCCGCACCTTGGGGTCGAGGGCGCGCTGGGCCGCCTCGGTGACCTTGCGCTTGGTCCAGCGCAGCACCAGCTGGGCCCACGCGAACTCGGTCGCCCAGATCGCCATGCCCCCGAAGATCACGACCCATCCCGGGCCGGGCAGCACGAGCATCGCGGCACCGGCCGCCACGACCGCGAGGCCGACGACGAAGACGCCGACCTGCCAGCTGAGGTGCAGCGCGCGGCGCGCCTTGACGAATTCCGGCGCCCTGGATCCGAGCGCCCGCTCGTCCCGGCTCTCGCTCTCGTCCACCGTCACCCCGTGAGCCGCCGCCGTGGCCTCGACGGAACTGCTACTCCCCGTGTTCATACGGCCAAACACTACCCGAGCGAAACACATCACCGGAATGGGTGCACGGCGCGAACGATCTCTCGGCCGGAAGAGCTACGTAAACGCACGCAAAACACTCAGAGGGGTTTACAACGGCACCGTAGGTGGCATGTCGATTTCGCCGACGTGCGAATCCCCGAGCGCACACTGAGCGAAAGGCCCTGGCGCTTATGAACACCACGGTCAGCTGCGAGCTGCACCTGCGCCTCGTTGTGTCGAGCGAGTCCTCCCTGCCTGTCCCCGCAGGCCTGCGGTACGACACGGCCGACCCCTACGCCGTGCACGCCACCTTCCACACCGGAGCCGAGGAAACCGTCGAGTGGGTGTTCGCCCGCGACCTCCTCGCCGAGGGACTTCACCGCCCCACGGGTACCGGCGACGTCCGCGTCTGGCCGTCGCGCAGTCACGGTCAGGGCGTCGTGTGCATCGCCCTGAGCTCGCCGGAGGGGGAAGCCCTGCTCGAGGCCCCGGCACGGGCCCTGGAGTCCTTCCTGAAGCGCACAGACGCCGCCGTGCCCCCCGGCACGGAACACCGGCACTTCGACCTCGACCAGGAGCTCTCGCACATCCTGGCGGAAAGCTAGGCGAGGCTCACCAGGCCGCCCGGCGCCGTCGACTCGGGGTGACGGCTCGGGCCCGGACAGCCGCCTGCGGGAAGCCGCACGCGGCTCACACTCAACGGCGCCGACGCCGCGGTCCTCCGCGGCTCGGCGCCGTTGTGCCGTGCACGCTCCACAGCGTGGAGGACGGGACCCGGTGCGGGCGGGAGCGTCCGCGGGGATCGTGGCGCTGATGCGAAGCCGTGTGCGGAGCGGGGACGCACGGGGCACGCCGGAGCCACTACCATCGGCCAGCATCGGCGGGCGCCCGCCCGTCCCCAGGCCAGGGAGCGAATCGTGCTGATCACCCACGACACCCGGTGTGCGCTCGGCACCGTGGTGGATCTGGTGAACTCCGCCCCGGAGGACGACGCGACCGCGGAAGGGCTGCCGGACGTCGCGGCCCTCGAGGTCTTCGTCCGGGAACACGAGGTCAGCGAGGTCGGGGTGCTCGGCGAGGCCGATCTGGCCGCGGTGCGCAGGCTCCGCTCCCGGTTCGCGGCGGTCTTCGCGGCGCCCGACGCCCGCAGCGCGGCCGGAATGATCAACGAGCTGATCGCGGCCGCGGGCACCACCCCCCGGCTCACCGACCACGACGGCTACGACTGGCACGTGCACTACTTCGCGCCGGGCGCCTCCGTGGCCGACCACCTCGCCGCCGACTGCGGGATGGCGCTGGCGTTCTTCGTGGTAGCCGGGGAGCAGGAACGGCTGAGGCGCTGCGAGGCCCCGGACTGCCGGCACGCCTTCGTCGACCTCTCCCGCAACCGCTCACGCCGCTACTGCGACAGCCGCACCTGCGGCAACCGCCTCCACGTCGCCGCGTACCGGGCCCGCCGCAAGGAGGCGGCACGCTGAGGCGGCCCCGGGGTCGATGCCGTGCCGACGCGGTCCCGACGGGTGACGTCGGGTACCGCGGGTACGGCTCACAGCCACAGCAGGTCGTGCAGGGCAGCCGTGAGCAGCAGACACCCGATCACCGCAAGGAAGATCATCAGCGGTGGCTGGGAAAGGGCGAAGAGGCATCCACGCGGCTCGTCCTGCTGCGGCGCGGCATCGCTCTGTGTCGTGTCCAGCATCTCGCCGCGATGATGACGCATCGGAAGCCCTCGACGCGATCAACACTCACGGGAAGCGTGTGGGCTCGCGGAATACGCGATCTTCGATTCCGTATGTGATCACTTCCGGGCGTTCCGGGACGCCCTGTGACGTTCCGCCGGTCCGCGGACGTCAGATGCCGTGCTTCTTGAGGATGGCCTCGATGTCGCTGAAGTCGTCCTCGCTCCGCGACGCCGGCGCCTGTTTCGTCTGCTGGGCCGCCGGGCGGGATTTCTGCCCCAGCGCGGGTGCCGATGCGCCGGGAGCGACCGCGTCCGAGGCCCCGGCGGCCCGGGCGGCCTTGCGTTCCTTGCGGGTGCCGCCACGGCGGCGCTCCACGGTGCGGGTGGTCGCGAACAGCACCCAGGACAGTCCCAGCAGCCCGAAGCCCGCCCAGGCCGTCGGGCTGAAGGCGGTGTCGGCCAGCCATTGGACGACGCCCGTCATCACCAGGGCGACGGGCACGAGCGAGTAGGCGGCGATGCGGGCCGCGGCGAGGAAGCGCTTGCGGTAGGCCGTCACCACCGCGATCCCCAGGCCTGCCGCGGAGACGGCGGAGCAGACGGTCTCGGCAATCATCCGGTCCTCCAGGCGGCGTGCGGTCGCAGTGGTGCTCTGTTCCCCTCCATCGTGCACCTGCCGGGCCCCGCGGGGCCATGTTCCGGCCCGACATCAGGGACATCTCCGGGTCGGCTCCTCCCCAGGTCCCGATGCCGGCCGGGGCGGGACGGTCCGGCTTGGGAGGTCCGCGGCCGGGCTGGAAGACTGTCGCCCATGAGTGACTCCTCCCCCGTCCCTGCCTCCGCCACCCCCGTCCTCGACGTCTGGTGCGAGCTGCAGTGCCCGGACTGCCGAAGCGCCCTCGACGACGTCCGTGCCCTGCGGGCCCGCTACGGCGACCGGCTGGAGGTGCGCCTGCGGCACTTCCCGCTGGAGAAGCACAAGCACTCCTTCGCCGCCGCCCAGGCCGCCGAGGAGGCTGTGGAGCAGGGCAAGGGGTGGGCGTACGTCGAGGCCGTGCTGGAGCGGGTCGAGGAGCTGGACCGCCGCGGTGAGGCGTTCCTCGTCGAGGCCGCCGGGGAACTCGGTCTGGACGCCGAGGAGTTCGACACCGCGCTGATCGACGGACGCCACATCCTGATCGTCGACGCCGACCAGGCCGAGGGCAAGGCGATCGGGGTGACCGGCACCCCGACGTATGTCATCGGCGGTGAGCGCCTCGACGGAGGCAAGAGCCAGGAGGGGCTGCGCGAGCGCGTCGAGGAGATCGCGGACCGCCTGCTGGCCGGGTAGCGGAACCAGCCGGGCCCGGCCGCTACACCAGCGTCTTGTACATGAAGTACCGGGTCGTGCCGTAGCCGAGCGAGTCGTAGAGCCGCTCGGCCGGTGTGTTGCCAGCGAACACGTTGAGTGCGAGGACCCGCCGGCCGGCCGCGGCCGCCTGGGCCTCGGCGAGCAGCATGAGGGCGCGTCCGTGACCCCGGCCGCGGTGCGCGGCGTCCGTCCGGACGTCGAAGACGTAGGCCTGCTCCCCGTTCACCGCCAGCCACAGGGTGCCCACGGGGGTGCCCCGGTGCTCCAGGACGCTGAAGAGCATGCCCTCGGTGGTGCGGCCCCGGGGCAGGAGGGCGGCGTTGTCGTTCGCCGCCTTGGCCCGCGCCTCGGCCTCGGGCACCCCGCGCTCGGTCCAGTTCCGCGCGTACTCCTCCTGGCCCCTGGCCGTCCAGGGTCCGAATTCGGCCTCGGTCATGGGCCGGGCGACGCTGCCCTCCGGCAGGCCGGGCGGAGTGTCGCCGAGGCCCTTCTCCATGTTCCGGTTGCGTACGACGTAACCGAGGGCCGTCGCGAGCCCGAGGGCGGTGGCGGACCCGGCGGGGACCGTCGCCTCGATGCGCCGGCAGCCCCAGCCGCGGGCCACTTCCTCCGCCGCCAGCGCGGCCACGGTGCCCCGGCCGCGCCGGCGGTCCGGTTCCTCGATGGCCAGGCTCATGATCCGGGCCACGGCGTCACCGAACACGGGATGCGTGCCGAGGTGGACGGCGCCGACGGGACGGCTGTTCACGCACACCTGGTAGCGGCGCGAACGCGTGCCGTCGGTGTTCTGCTGGAGCGGCTCGGCCGGCCGCAGGGTGGTGGTCATCACGGGTGTTCTACCCCCGCCCGTCTCCCGCCACCACCCTCGGCCGGGGAGGCCCTGCGGGCCCGCCCCTCCTTTTCGTGCGCACCCGGATCGGACGCGTGTCCGGACCGTCACGGGTCGAGGTCGGCCCCGGAGCGCTCGTCGAAGATCCGCATCGCCTTGGCGGTCACCGGGCCGGGGGCACCGGGCAGTTCGCGGTCGTCGACGCGGTGCACGGCCTGGACGTCGCGCAGGGTGGAGGTGAGGAAGATCTCCTCAGCGCGCTCCAGCACGTCCAGGGGCAGGTCGGTCTCCTTTGCGCCGGTCCATTCGACGGCGAGGGCCCGGGTGATGCCGGCGAGGCAGCCGGAGGCGATCGGCGGGGTGTGCAGCTCGCCGTCGAGCACGACGAAGACGTTCGACCCGGTGCCCTCGCAGAGTTGCCCGACGGTGTTGCCGAACAGGGCCTCCGAGGCGCCCCGTTCGTGGGCGCGGGCGAGCGCGACGACGTTCTCGGCGTACGAGGTGGTCTTCAGGCCGGTGAGCGCGCCGCGCTCGTTGCGGGTCCAGGGGACGGTGATGACCGCGGTGGAGTCGGGGCGGCGGGTGGTCTCGCCGAGGGCGACGACGAGGGTCGGGCCGCGGTCGCCGCGGTCGGAACCGAGCGGGCCGTGGCCGCCGGTGTAGGTGAGCCGCAGTCGCCCGAGCGGCATGGGGTTGGCCTCGAGGACGGCCACGCAGGCGCGGCGGACCTCGTCCAGGTCGGGGTCGGGCAGCCCGAGTCCGCGGGCCGACCGCGTCAGCCGGTCGAGATGCCGGGTGAGCGCGAACGGGCGTCCGTCCACGGCCTTCACGGTCTCGAAGATGCCGTCGCCCACGGTCAGTCCGTGGTCGAAGACGGAGACGCGGGCGGACTCCGTGTCCTGCAGCCCGCCGTCGAGCCAGATCTTCACGTCCAGGTCCCTTCACTCACCTCGTACGTTCCCGACGCTACCGTGAGCAGCCGGGAGGCCTTCAGCTCGGTCTCCCGCCACTCCCCCTCGGGGTCGGAGCCCCAGGTGATCCCGGCGCCGGTGCCGAAACGCAGCACGGCACCGCCGGTCGTCCCCCGGTCGATCCAGAAGGTGCGGATGCCCACCGCCAGCACGCCGGTGCCGCGGTCGGCGTCCACCCAGCCGATGCCGCCGCAGTAGGGGCCGCGGGGCGTGGTCTCCAGCGCTTCGATGATCCGCAGGGCGCTCGACTTGGGCGCGCCGGTGACGGAGCCGGGCGGGAACGCGGCCGGCAGGAGTTCCGGCCAGCCGGCACCGGCGCGCAGTTCGCCGCGCACCGTGGAGACCAGGTGGACCAGGCCCGGGTGCTTCTCGACGGCGCACAGGTCGGGGACCGTCACGGTGCCGGGGTCGCAGACCTGTCCGATGTCGTTGCGGACCAGGTCGACGATCATGACGTTCTCGGCGTAGTCCTTCTCCAGCAGGTCGGCCTCGGTCCTCCCGGTGCCCTTGATCGGTCCGGACTCCACGGTCCGGTCCTCCCTGCGCAGGAAGAGCTCGGGCGACGCGGTGGCGATCTCCACGCCGTGCCCCGGCAGCCGAAACGTTCCGGCGTAGGGCGCGGGGTTACCGCGGGCCAGCAGGGCGGTGAGGGCGTCCACGTCCGCGTCGGACGGCGCGGGCGCGGACAGGACGCGGCAGAGGTTGGCCTGGTAGACCTCGCCGGCCGCTATGTGCTCACGGATGCGGCGGACGGCCGCCGTGTACCCGGCGCGGTCGAGGGAGGACGTCCAGTCACCGGCGGCCGGTCCCCGCCAGGCACCCGGCACCGGCGCGGGAACCGGCTGCTCGCGGACCTCACGGAAACGGGCGCAGGTCAGACGGCCCTCGAAGTCGGCGGCGACGGCCCAGAAGCCGGTGGACTCCAGGGCGGCGGGGTCGTCGGTGACGTCGGCGAGTCCGGTGGCGACGAGGTCACCGAAGCGGGCGAGAGGTGGGAGGTCGAGCACGTGTCGAGTCTATGGCGGGCCCGGTTCCGGTGCCGTGGACGTGCCGGTCGGGGGCCGCCGGGCACGTCCGCGAGCGGGCGCAGCGCAGCACGCTGCACAAACGGGTTTTTGTGCTGGCCCCGGAATCCGCTAGAGTTCACTTCGTCGCCGGGAAGCGCAAGCCGACCGAAACGACAGGCGGACGTAGCTCAGTTGGTAGAGCGCAACCTTGCCAAGGTTGAGGTCGCGAGTTCGAACCTCGTCGTCCGCTCGCAGGAAGAGGGGTCATCCCGGTCCCCTACACTCCTGGTGGAGTGGCCGAGAGGCGAGGCAACGGCCTGCAAAGCCGTCTACACGGGTTCAAATCCCGTCTCCACCTCCAAGGACGATTAGCTCAGCGGGAGAGCGCTTCCCTGACACGGAAGAGGTCACTGGTTCAATCCCAGTATCGTCCACTGGATCTCCGGATCCCCCCGCGCGATTAGCTCAGCGGGAGAGCGCTTCCCTGACACGGAAGAGGTCACTGGTTCAATCCCAGTATCGCGCACGCAGTGCCCATGATCCGCTCCGCGGAGTGATCGTGGCCCCGAGGACGATTAGCTCAGCGGGAGAGCGCTTCCCTGACACGGAAGAGGTCACTGGTTCAATCCCAGTATCGTCCACACACCATCCGAAGCCCCCGGTCACACGACCGGGGGCTTCGGCGTGCGTCAGCTGGAGAAGAGCATGTGGCCGAAGCTCTTGTGCCGGCGGTGGCCGTAGTGGCCGGCGTGCGGCGCGCCCCACGCGGGCGGCTGCGGGGCCGCGGGGTAGGCCTGCGGCGCGGCAGGCGCGGCCGGGGCCGCCGGCGGGGCGGGAGGCGCGGGCTGGGCCCACTGGGACTCCAGCCGGGTCAGCGACTCCAGCTCGCCGTAGTCGAGGAAGATTCCTCGGCACCCGGTGCACTGCTCGATCTGGACACCGTTGCGGTTGTAGGTGTGCATCGGGGCACGGCACTTCGGACACTGCATGATCGGTTCAACTCCTCGCCGGTCGTTCCCTCTTCGCGTATCGCCAGGACAGACTCCGTCCGGGCGGGGGTCGGTTGCACCCTACGTCGCGGAACTTCCCCTCAACCCGGTGGGGACGGGGGCCGGACGGCGCCCATGCGGGCACAGGCGTCGACCAGCGCCCGCTCCACCTCGTCGAGCGGCCGGTCCGCCGTGACCGCCTTGGCCACGGCGCGGGCGGCGGTCTGCACGGTGAGGGCACGCGCCGGGACGTCCAGCGCGGTCCAGGGGTCACCGTCCGGCGGTACGGCCGGTCCGCGGGCCGCGCGGTAGGCGGTGAGGAAGCGCTGCCACTCGTCGGGGGCGAGCAGTCCGCAGGCGTACCAGGCCGCAGGACGGGCCAGGTCCCACGCCGGGACGCCCGTGCCGAGGTCGTCGACGTCGATCAGCAGCCAGGAGGCTCCGGGGCCCGGGTGGCGTATGAGCTGGCCGAGGTGGAAGTCGCCGTGGCAGAGGGTGGCCGAGTCGGGCATCGAAGCCTCGTCGCGGGCCCAGGCGGGGAGGGTGGCCCAGGCGTGCAGCACCGGAGCGGTGGCGGGGTGGCCGGGTGCGGTGGCCCGGAGGGCGGCGACGGCGTGGGCGGCCTTCGCTGGGCCGCGCATGGGCGGTACGGGGGCGGGCGGCGGGGTGCGGTGGAGGAGGGCGAGGAGGGTGGCTGCGGCCTCCCAGGGGGCGGCGTCGGGATCGTCCGGGTCCACGGGGGTGCCGTACGGCCAGTGGGTGACGAGCCGTCCGCACAGTTCGACGGGCGTCGGGGCGAGTGGGGGGAGGAGGATGCCGGGAAGGTGGACGGCGGCGGTGAGGCGGGGGGTGAGGTGGCTGGGGTCGGTGCCGGGGGCGTGGGCCTTGGCGACGGTGCCGGCGTGGTGGACGACGGTGGTGTCGTCGGCGCGGGCGGTGAGGGTTCCTGCGGGGCAGGGGCAGGGGTGCTTTGTGTCGCTGACACCGTTGCTGTCGCTGTTGCTGTCGTTGTCGCGGGCGTGGGCTGTTGCCGTGACGTGTGCGGTCAGCGCGGGGAGGAGGTCCGGGGGCACTCGGTGAGGGTACGGGGTGTCGCGGTCCGGGGTAATGCGCGGTTCCCTGGTGGGGGTTGCACATCCCGGCGCTTGTGAGGTGCCGGTGGGTGGGTGCGGGCCGGGGGGTGTTCGCGCAGCCCGGCGCGGGCGGGGTGCCGTCGCGCCCACCCGTGCCGCCCCAGCGGCACGACTGCCCGCGGAGGGCGGGAAGCGGGTGGACGGGGGCGGGTGTCGTGGCCGGTCGTGGTGCTTCGGTGGGGTGAGTGCTCGCAGCGGGCTCAGAAGGTGTGGGGACAGGGCAATGCCGGCGCAGCTCCCCAGCTGCGCCGGCATTTTTGCCGTCCGCCGCACCCCCGTCCCCACGGGGTTTCATGGGTGGATGTCCCCGCCCGGACCGCTCTTCCGGGCCTGGGGTCGCCGTTCAGCGCCCCAGCATCTCTCCCACGGACGACGCCTGTGTGGCCACCGTCTCCCACCCGTCGAAGACGAGGAGGAGCAGGACCGCCAGGGGGAGGGCCATCAGCGTCGCCACCAGCGGGTGACGACGGCCCTCGCCGTGTTCCCGCGTGCGGACGACGGTCCGCGGTGCCGTGTACGCCATGGTCCCTCTCCTGGCCGTTTCTGTTGATTCTGGCAGCGGCGGGCGTCTGACCTCGGGGGACGAGTACCGCACCCGCCGCTTGACCTCAAATCTAGGGGCCCGGGACCTCGGGGACGTCATGCCCTCGTACCGATTGCCGGGCCTCCCGGAGGATGAGCCGCGACCTGCCCCGTACTCCCCTGGGTGGAGACGAGGTCCTAGGTCTCAGGGTCATCCCCGAAGGGCCGCCCGCTCTGACCCCGTTTCTCCGATCCGTCCTCCCGCGGCACCGGTTGTTCCACCAGTGCGAGCACGCGGTTCGCCATGAACCGGGCCGTACGCACGACCGCCCCGGTACGGGTGATTTCGCTCACTTCGACCACCCCCCGGCGCACCGCGGTCTCCACCCTGCGTCCCGCCCTGCTCGCCACCACCTCGTACGTGCGCGTCGTGTCCCCGGCGTCCACGACGATCTCCACCCGGTCACCCTTCATGCGATCAATCCCCCTTCACCGTCAGGTGGTTGGGATCACCCAGCGCGCGAACCCGCCTGTTCGCACACTCCCTGACCACCTTTCGATTCTCCCACCCGGCACTGACAATCCATCGGTTCGAGAGGGCGCGGCCTCTGCGCACCGGCCGCCGGGGAAACGTAAGCTGTGGCACGTCACAGGACCGGGCAGCGGGGATGAACATGGCGATGATGCGCCTGAGGCGCGAGGACCCGCGCGTCGTCGGCTCTTTCAGGCTCCACCGACGGCTCGGCGCGGGTGGGATGGGCGTGGTCTACCTGGGCTCCGACAAGAAGGGGCAGCGGGTCGCGCTGAAGGTCATCCGGCCGGATCTGGCGGAGGACCAGGAGTTCCGTTCGCGGTTCGCGCGGGAGGTGTCGGCGGCCCGGCGCATCCGGGGCGGCTGCACGGCCCGGCTGGTGGCCGCCGACCTGGACGCGGACCGGCCGTGGTTCGCCACGCAGTACGTGCCCGGCCCCTCGCTGCACGACAAGGTCGCCGGTGAGGGGCCGCTGCAGGCCGCCGACGTCGCGGCGGTCGGCGCGGCCCTCTCGGAGGGCCTGGTAGCCGTGCACGAGGCCGGTGTGGTGCACCGGGACCTCAAGCCGTCCAACATCCTGCTGTCCCCGAAGGGGCCGCGGATCATCGACTTCGGCATCGCCTGGGCCACGGGCGCCTCGACGCTCACCCACGTCGGCACGGCGGTCGGCTCGCCCGGCTTCCTCGCTCCGGAGCAGGTGCGCGGGGCGGCCGTCACACCGGCGACGGACGTGTTCTCGCTGGGCGCCACCCTCGCCTACGCGTCGATGGGCGACTCCCCCTTCGGGCACGGCAGTTCGGAGGTGATGCTGTACCGCGTGGTGCACGAGGAGGCCCAGCTGCACGGCGTCCCCGACGCGCTGGCCCCGCTCGTCCGCGCCTGCCTGGCGAAGAACCCCGACGAGCGGCCCAGCACGCTCCAACTGTCGCTGCGGCTCAAGGAGATCGCCGCGCGGGAGTCCCAGGGCCTGGCGGACGTCCGTCCGCCCGCGCCGCGCACCCCCGAGCCGGACCGGTCCGGGGGACGCCTCGCGGACACCTACCCGGAGCGGGCACGGCGCAGACAGGGCGGACAGGGGACCCCGCCGCCGCGCGGGCGCGGGTCCGCGCCCGCGAACAGCGGGTCCTCCCCGGTACGGGGCAGCCGAGGCGTGCCTGCCGCGCGGAGCGGGTCCGCGCGGGACAGCAACCCGCGCGGGGGCGCGCCGTCCCGGAGCGGATCGCGCCCCGCGCCCGCGTCCCGGAACACCACGCGGTCCGGTACCGGTGCGCGCCGTCCGGGGCCCCGGACGACCGGGACCGGCCTGCGGCCGGCCAATCCGCGGCTGCTCAGGCAGCGGCTGTTCGTGTTCGTCGTGGTGACGCTGGCCGTCGCGCTGGGCATCGCGCTGGTGCAGGGCTGCCAGGGTCCGGGGTGAGACGGCGGCCGTGGCGGAAACGCCCGGGCGGCTCGCGCGGACGCGCCGTGGCCGCCTGCAGCCCGGGCGACGTGGGGCGCCGCCGCGGGCGTCTCGAAGCCGGCTACTGCGGGCGCCCCGCGGTCACCGCGTAGAAGGCGACCGCGGCCGCGGCTCCCACGTTGAGGGAGTTGACGCCGTGGGACATCGGGATGCGGACCCACTCGTCGGCGGCCGCGAGGGCCCGGGAGGACAGGCCGCTGCCCTCCGCGCCGAGCATCAGCGCCACCCGTTCCCTCCGGTGCGCGGCCACGTCGTCCAGGGGCCTGGCCTTCTCGCCGGGAGTGAGCGCGAGCAGCCGGAACCCTGCCTCCCGCACCGTCTCCAGCCCGCGGGGCCAGGTGTCCACCCGCGCGTACGGCACGGAGAAGACCGCCCCCATCGACACCTTCACGCTGCGCCGGTACAGGGGGTCGGCGCAGTCCGGCGAGAGCAGGACGGCGTCCATGCCGAGGGCGGCGGCCGACCGGAAGATCGCGCCGATGTTGGTGTGGTCGTTGACGGACTCCAGGACGACGACCCGCCGGGCGGTGCGCAGCACGTCGGCCGTCGCGGGCAGGGGCCGGCGCTGCATGGAGGCGAGCGCGCCGCGGTGCACGTGGTAGCCGGTGACCTCCTCGGCGAGCGCGGGGTCCACCACGTACACCGGGGCGTCGAACCGGTCGATGACGTCCCGCATGACGTCGACCCACTTCGCCGACAGCAGCATGGACCGCATCGCGTAGCCGGCTTCCCCGGCGCGCCGGATGACCTTCTCGCCCTCGGCGATGAACAGGCCCTCCGCGGGTTCGCGCCGCCGGCGCAGTTCGACGTCGGTCAGGCCGGTGTAGTCGTGCAGCCGGGGGTCGCCGGGATCGGTGACGGTGACGAGTTCGGCCATGTCAGGCCGCCTCGTGCGGGCCCACGCCGACGACGTCGCCGATGACGATGACGGCCGGCGGCTTCACCTGCTGCGCGACGACGGTCTCGGCGACGGTGGCGAGGGTGGCGTCGACGCGGCGCTGGGCGGCGGTGGTGCCCTCCTGGACGAGGGCGACGGGGGTGTCCGGGGACCTGCCGTGCGCGACCAGGGTCTCGGCGATCCGGCCGATCTTGTCGACGCCCATGAGGACCACGAGGGTGCCGGTCAGCCGGGCGAGCGACGGCCAGTCGACGAGGGAGCGTGCGTCGTCGGGCGCGACATGGCCGCTGACCACGGTGAACTCGTGCGCCACACCGCGGTGGGTGACGGGAATGCCGGCTGCGCCGGGCACGGAGATGGAGCTGGAGATGCCGGGCACGACGGTGCAGGCGATGCCCGCCTCCGCGAGCGCCTGGAGTTCTTCCATGCCCCGGCCGAAGACGTAGGGGTCGCCGCCCTTGAGCCGGACCACCGACTTGCCCTGCTTGGCGTGTTCGATCAGCGCGTTGTTGATGGCCTCCTGGGCCATGAAACGGCCGTAGGGGATCTTCGCCGCGTCGATCACCTCGACGTGCGGCGGGAGTTCGGCGAGCAGGTCGCGCGGGCCGAGCCGGTCGGCGATGACGACGTCGGCCTCGGCGAGCAGGCGACGGCCGCGCACGGTGATCAGGTCGGGGTCGCCGGGGCCGCCGCCGACGAGGGCGACGCCGGGGGTGCGGGTGCGGTGGTGCGGCGCGACGAGGGTGCCGTCGCGCAGGCCCTCGACCACGGCGTCGCGGACGGCGGCGGTGTGGCGGGGGTCGCGGTCGCGTGCCTCCGTCGTGAGGACGGCCACCGTGACGCCCTCGCTGGTGCCCGTGGCCGGGGTCCACGCCGTCGCCGCGTCGGCGTCGTCCGCGCGGACGCACCACACGCGGTGCGCTTCCGCCTCCGCGGAGGCCCGGGTGTTCGCCCCGGTGTCGCTGGTGGCGATCAGGGCGTACCAGGCGGCCGCGAGGTCGCCCTCGGCGTAGGGCCGCCGGTGCCAGGTGATCTCGCCGGCGTCCGCCATGGCCTCCACGGAAGGGGTGGCCTCCGGGGACACGAGGTGGATGTCTGCGCCGGCGGCGATCAGGGCGGGGAGGCGGCGCTGGGCGACCTGGCCGCCGCCGAGGACGACGATCCGGCGGCCGGTGAGGCGCAGGCCTACGGGGTAGGCGGGGTGTTCGGCCATGAGGGACGGCTCCTCTTACGGCGTGCGGTGGCCCTGACGTGCGGATTTTAAAGGGGCCCGGGCGCTGGTGGGTCTGGTGTCCGGTGGGTGGGCAGGGTACGCCGGGCGCCGTCTGCCGGTGGTCGTGCCGGGTGGGCACGACCACCGGCCGGTCGCGACGGCGCCCGGTGCCGCGGTCCCGGGAAGCTCTCGCCCTACTTCTCGGTCACCCCGGCCGAATCGAACGTCGCCACCTCGTGCATGGCTCGGGCCGTGCTCTGGACCAGGGGGAGCGCCAGGAGTGCGCCCGTGCCCTCGCCGAGGCGGAGGTCGAGGTCGACCAGGGGACGCAGGCCCAGTGTGTTGAGCGCGGCCACGTGACCGGGCTCGGCGCTGCGGTGTCCGGCGATGCAGGCGGCCAGGACCTCGGGAGCGATGGCCCGGGCCACCAGGGCGGCGGCGCCGGCGCTGACGCCGTCCAGGATCACCGGCGTGCGCAGCGACGCCCCGCCGAGGAGCAGACCGACCATGGCGGCGTGTTCGAAACCGCCGACGGCGGCCAGGACACCGAGCGGGTCGGCCGGGTCCGGCTGGTGCAGTTCGAGGGCGCGGCGCACGACGTCGGTCTTGCGGACCAGGGTCTCGTCGTTGATGCCGGTGCCGCGGCCGGTGACCTCGGACGGGTCGACGCCGGTGAAGACCGAGATGAGGGCGGCGGACGCGGTGGTGTTCGCGATGCCCATCTCACCGGTGAGCAGGGCCTTGTTGCCGGCCGCCACCAGGTCGCGGGCGGTCTCGATACCGACCTCGATGGCCTGCTTGGCCTCCTCGCGGGTCATCGCGGGCCCGGTGGTCATGTCGGACGTACCGGCGCGGATCTTGCGCGGCAGCAGACCGGGGGTGGCCGGGAGGTCGGCCAGGACTCCCACGTCGACGATGCAGACCTCGGCACCGACCTGGGTGGCGAAGGCGTTGCACACCGCTCCCCCGCCGAGGAAGTTGGCCACCATCTGGGCGGTGACCTCCTGCGGCCAGGGGGTGACCCCCTGGGCGTGCACACCGTGGTCACCGGCGAAGATCGCGACGGCCGCGGGCTCCGGGATGGGCGGCGGGCACTGCCGGGACAGGCCGGACAGCTGGGCGGAGATGATCTCCAGCATGCCGAGGGCGCCGGCGGGCTTGGTCATGCGCTTCTGGCGCTCCCACGCCTCACCGAGCGCCTTGGCGTCCAGCGGGCGGATCTGCGCGACGGTCTCGGCAAGCAGGTCGTGGGGGTCCTCTCCGGGCAGGGCGCGACGCCCGTACGTCTCCTCGTGCACGACCCAGGACAGGGGGCGGCGCTTGGACCAGCCGGCCTGTGCCAGCTCGGGCTCGTCCGGGAACTCGTCGACGTACCCGACGCACAGGTAGGCCACGACCTCCAGGTGTTCGGGGAGCCCCAGCGCGCGGACCATCTCGCGCTCGTCGAAGAAGCTGACCCAGCCGACGCCGAGGCCCTCGGCGCGGGCGGCGAGCCAGAGGTTCTCCACGGCGAGCGCGGACGAGTACGGCGCCATCTGCGGCTGGGTGTGGCGGCCCAGGGTGTGCCGGCCGCCTCGGGTGGGGTCGGCGGTGACGACGATGTTGACCGGGGTGTCGAGGATGGCCTCGATCTTCAGTGCCTTGAACTGCTTGGCCCGGCCCTTGGGGAGGGACTTGGCGTAGGCGTCGCGCTGGCGCATGGCCAGTTCGTGCATGCTGCGCCGGGTCTCCTCGGAGCGGATGACGACGAAGTCCCAGGGCTGCGAGTGGCCGACGGAGGGCGCGGTGTGGGCGGCCTCCAGGACGCGCAGCAGCACCTCGTGCGGAATGGGGTCGCTGCGGAAGCCGTTGCGGATGTCCCGCCGCTCGCGCATGACCTTCAGCACGGCCTCGCGCTCGGCGTCGTCGTAGCCGGGGGCGGCCGGACCGGCGGTCTGTGCCGCTTCGGGCTGCACGCCGGCGCCCTGGGTGTCCAGGTCGTCCGGGTCCTGGGCGACTTCGGCGTCGGGGGCGGAGGGTACGGCGTCGGCACCGGCCGCGTCGTGTCCCGCGGCCGGGACGGTGACGCCCTGCGGCGGTGCCGGGGCGGGAACGGCGTCGTCCACGGGGCCGGACCCGCCCTGGGGCTGCTCCGGCCCGGGTTCGGGGAGGGTGGGGGCCACGGGCGTCTGCCGGGGGCCCTGGACCGGGTCCGCCGCAGCCGGTGCGGTGGGGGCGTCGACCGTCCCGTCGGGAGCGTGGGGCGCTTCCGAGACCTCGGCGGCCGGGGACCGGGGCGATACGGGCGTCTCGGCGGGCGTCTCCTCGGGCGCGGCTCCGACGGGCTCCGGAGTGGCCGGGACGCCGTCCGTCCCGGCCGGCTGCCGGGTACCGGGATCCGCGACCGGTACGGCGTCGACGGACGGGGCAGGGTCCGGTGCGACGGCGGGCGTCTCGACGGGCGCGGGGTTTTCGACGCCGGGCACCGCTGCGAGGGTCTCCGCAGACGGTACGTCCTGGGGGGCCGGCGCCTCCGCGACCTGGTCGTACTGCGCTGCGACGGCCTCGGCGGCCGGTTCCTGGACGGTCTGCGGCGCCCGGAGGGCGTGGGCCGGGTCCGGTCCGACGGCGTCCGTTGCCGGGACGGGGTGCGGCTCCTCGGCCACCGGGGCGGGCTCCGACGCCACCGCGGTACCGGACGCCTCGGGCCCTGCCGTCTCGCTGCCCTGCGCCTGCACGGGGTGAGTCTCCGGGGCGGACCCGTGCGTCTCGGCGTACGGTACCGCGACGGCCGTCGGCTCCTCGGCGGCCGGGGCGGTCTCCGTCAGGGCACCGGCGGCCTGCGCCGGGAGGACGACCGCGTCCGGGAGCTCCGCGGCCCGGGGCGCCCGGAGGTGCTCCGCCGCGTCCGCCGTGTCCGCCGCGGGTTCCGGCGCCGGGGCGTCCGTGGCCGGGGCCTCGGTGGGCTGCGGCACCTCGTGAGTCTGTGCGTGACCGGGAGCGGCGGCCGCCGAGGGCGGCACGCTCACCGGGTCCGGCTCCGACAGCTCGGCCGGGCGCCCCTGTTCCGGGGCGACGGCCTGCACGGGGTCCCCGGTACCCGGGACCTCGGGAGCCGACGGGACCTCGGGAGCCGTCGGCACGTCGGGAACCGCGGCAACGTCGGGAACCGCAGCGACATCGGGAACCGCCGGCGCCCCGGAGGCCACCGGCACGTACTCCTGCACGGCCTCGGCGCCGACGGGGAGGCCCGCGCCCTCCGTATCCTGTCCCGCGACCGCCTCCGTGGCGACGCGGGTGTGGAGTGCCTCGGCCGGGCCGGCCGTGGCCGCCGGCTCCGGCTGCGGGACAACCGTTTCCGCGGCCGGCGCCCCCGCGCCCACCACGGGCTGCGCGCCCCAGGGCGCGGCGGCCTGCGGTGCCGTCGCCTCCCGCGCGCGCGGGATGTCGAGGTACTCGGGGCCGAGCGTCGGCGGGCCGGGGTGGCGGGCCGGGACGTCGGCGGGACCGCGGTCGGCGAGGGAGCGGACCGGGCTCGCGGAGACGTCGGGGATGGGCGGGCCGAGGTGCAGCGGACGGCGCGGCACGGACGGCGCGGTACCCGGCCGGCCCGCGTCGGGGAGCCGGACGCCGCTGAGGTCGACCGCGCCGCTGTCTCGGCCCGCCGTCTCGTGCGGTCCGGGCTCGTGCACGGTCTCGACGACCGGTTCGGGCGCGGGCGGAGCGATCTCGTTGCCCCAGGCGCCCTGGGCGCCGGGCAGCAGCAGGTCTTCGTCCTCGGCGGGACTGTCGGAGAGGTAGGTGTACGCGTCGGGCGCGGGGACGCCCGGCTGCTCCACCATGCCTGCGTTCTCCGGCAGTCCCTCGCCCGGGACCTGGCCGGTGTCGGTCATGCGTACCCCTCGCCCATCGGTTAGTGCTCCTACGACCAGCTCACCCGGAACGGCGCACCGACCGCCCCACACTGAAGAACGAGCGTGCGTCCTCAGCGGCACGAACGGCCTGCCCGAAAAAGGCGACAAAGCCATTCACTGGCATTGTCGCGGCCGCACGGCCGTCGCGTCAGCTTGATCGGCGACGGTTCCGCTGTGGACTGCGCCACGTTGCGCGCCCTCCGGTTACCTGCCGTACCACGACTCACCCCAAAACGGGCGCGTTCTCCGGACATTGAACGACGAAGCGCCGGACGTCCGGGTGCGGTACAACGATCGGCCAGCCTACCCCGCGCG
This sequence comes from Streptomyces sp. NPDC041124, assembly GCF_055592385.1. NCBI lineage: Bacteria > Bacillati > Actinomycetota > Actinomycetes > Kitasatosporales > Streptomycetaceae > Streptomyces > Streptomyces sp. NPDC041124. Next base: position 239,921 of record NZ_JBVIYR010000008.1, on the reverse strand, counting down.
GTAGGACAATCCGATCACGGGGACGGCAATCGGATCAGTTGCCGCGAGCGGGCAGCACCCCGCTGAGCAGGAACGCGACGCTCCGCTCCTTCTCCGTCCAGGCCCGGGTGTCGAGTTGGAGGGACTGCAGCAGCGCACACTCGACCTGGTAGCCGTGTTCCGTCAGGCTCCGCCCGATGAGTTCGGCCGCGTCCCGGGTCGCGGCGTGCGCGACGATCCGCTGCGGGCGGCGGTCGGCCACCGCGGAGACCACGGCCGCTCCCCCGCCCCCGACCCGGACGACGTCCGGCTCGGGCAGGTCCTCCAGTACGTGGGGCGCGGTGCCGTGGACGATCTGGATCTGGACCCCCAGCCGGCGGGCGGTGGAGTCGGTGCGGGCGCAGGCGTCCGGGTCGCTGTCGACGGCGATGACGGCGGCGCCGGCCCGGGCGGCGTCGGTGGCGAAGGCGCCGCTGCCGCAGCCGATGTCCCAGACGAGGTCGCCGAGGCGCGGTCCGAGGCGGGCCAGTTGGGCGGTACGCAGGGGTTCCCCCTCGCCCTCGCCCGGTTCGCGGCCGTACTCCGCTGCGGGCAGCGTCCAGCCGCGCGGGCCGGCCGAGGGGTCGCGTCCGGCGATCCAGCCGCCGAAGTCGCCGGCGGCGGACCGTCCGCCGATGACGATGACCACGTTGGGGTCGCGCCAGGTGTGGTCGGCGGCCTTGTCGGAGGTGACCACGCTGACCCGTTCGCCCGAGGTGCCCAGTTCCTCGCAGATGACGAAGGTGCGGTGCACTCCCTCCATGAGCAGCCCCAGTTCTGCGGGGCCGGCATCGGGTGAGGTGAGCACCGCGACCTTGGTGTGGGCCCGGCACACGTTCACCGCGCGGCGCAGGGTGCGCGGGTGTGCGACCACCACGTGGGCGTCGTCCCAGGGCATTCCGGCACGGGCGAAGGCGGCGGCGACCGGGGACACGGCGGGCACCACTTCGACCTCCAGGCCGAACTCCGGTGCGCGCAGGGTCCGTACGACGCCGAAGAAGCCGGGGTCGCCGTCGGCGAGGACGACGGCCGTCCCGCGGTGGGCGGCGATGCGCCGGGCGGCGAGGTCGACGGATCCGAGCCGCATGCGTTCGGCACCCGGGGGCACCTCGGGGAGTGCCAGGTGGTGGGCGGCTCCGGCCACCAGGGTGGCGGCGCCCAGCGCGGCGCGGGCCGCTGCGGTCAGCGGCGAGCCGTCCCAGCCGATCACCGTGACCCGGTCGGCCATCGTCGTCAGTCTCCTGGGGTCTGCGCAGGTCGTCGGCTGTTCCGCCCTCGGGGCGGTCTGCTGAGGTTACCCGGTGCGGCCGTGAACCGCTGCGGGGGTGCCGCTCGCGGGGGGACGCGGGCGGGGGTCAGTTCCAGTCCGGGTAGCTGGAGAAGCCGCTGCTGTCGGCCAGTTGTCCGTCCGCGCCCTCGATGTCCTCGGGCAGCAGACTCCAGACGATGTAGTCGGTGCGCACCTGGCTCCACCCGCCGTCCTCGGTGCGGGCCCGGGCTATGCAGGCGCCGCGCAGCACGCCCTCGCTGATGCAGCCGATCTTCTGCGCGACCTGCTGGGCCGCGGTGTTGTCGGCTGCGGTGCGCAGCTCGACGCGCTGGAGTTTCTGGTCACCGAAGAGCCACTGAGCGGTGGCGAGGGCCGCTTCGGAGGCGTAGCCCTCGCCGCGCGCCCAGGGGGCGACGATGTAGGACAGCTCGGTGGACCGCACCTGCCAGTCGGTCCCGCCGAGCCGGATGACGCCGACCAGGCGCTGGGTGAGGAACTCGGTGACGGCGAGGTCGAGTCCGTGGCCGGAGGCGCGCAGGGCGGGGGCCTCCTCGGTGATCCAGGTGCGGGCGCTGTCCTCGGTGAAGGGATGGGGGGCGTCGGTCCAGGCGGTGACCTGTTCGTCGTTCATCATCGCGGCGAGGGCGGGGACGTCGTCCGTGTCGAGGGGACGCAGCACCAACCGCTCCGTGCTGATGGAGATGTCGGGGAAGGTGCTCGTCATGCGCCGCTCCGTAATCTGAGAGACCGTCGGGTGCTGCTGAGCTGCCCAGCATGCAGCATGAAAGCACCGGAGCGCACCACGGGGGCCACTCCGCGCAGCGCAGTGGCCCCCGTGGGTGGCGGGTGTGCCGGATCAGAAGGACGCGAGCACGGAACCGGCGTACTTGTCCTCGATGAACTTCTTCACCTCGGGGGAGGTGAGGAGCTCGGCGAGCTTCTTCACGCGCGGGTCGTCCTCCTGGCCCTCCTTGACGGCGAGGAGGTTGTTGTTCGGGTTGTCCTTGGCGGCTTCCAGGACCAGGGCGTCCTCGGCGGGCTTCAGGTCGGCCTCGATGGCGTAGTTGCCGTTGACGACCGCCGCGTCCACGTCCTCGAGGGAGCGGGGCGTCTGGGCCGCCTCCAGCTCCTTGAACGTGAGGTCCTTGGGGTTCTTGGTGATGTCCGCGGGGGTCGCCGCGGTGCCGACGCCGTCCTTGAGGGTGATCAGACCGTTCGCGGCGAGCAGCTGCAGGGCGCGGCCCTCGTTGACGGTGTCGTTGGGGATGGCGATGGTCGCGCCGTTCTTCAGCGCGTCGGCCTTGTCGACCTTGTTGGAGTAGAGGCCGAGCGGCTCCAGGTGCACGTCGACGACGGACACGATGTGCGTGCCGTTCTTCTTGTTGAAGTCGTCGAGGTAGGGCTGGGTCTGGAAGAAGTTGGCACCGACCGAGCCGTCCTCCGTCGCGGTGTTCGGGGTGACGTAGTCGGTGAACTCCTTGACCTCGAGGTCGAGGCCGGCCTTCTCGGCGAGGTTGTCCTTGACGAAGGTCAGGATCTCGGCGTGCGGCACGGGGCTCGCGGCGACGATCAGCGGGCCGGAGGTGTCGGAGGCGGCGTCCTCGTCGGCGCCGCAGGCGGTGAGGCCGAGGGTGAGGGCTCCGGTGGCGAGGACAGCGGTGGCGATCTTGGCGGTGTTACGCACGAAAAGTGCCTTTCCTTGGGTGGTGCGACCCCGTAGCGGGGAGTACGGGGAGTCTGGGAAGGGGGTGTCAGGCGACCTTGCCGACGTCGCCCGCGGCCGGTTCCCTGGCCTTGAGGAGGCGCAGCCCCGGGGCCGGGCCGGAGCGGGCGCCCCGGCGGTGCAGGGCACGGGCGGCGAAGTCGCCGGCGAACTGGATGACGGAGATGACCACGGCGAGGATCGCGACGGTGATCCACATCAGTTCGCTGTCGAAGCGCTGGTAGCCGTAGCGGACGGCGAAGTCGCCGAGGCCGCCGCCGCCCACGGCGCCGGCCATGGCGGAGTATCCGATGAGGGCGATGACCGTGGTGGTGGTGCTGGCGATCAGCGAGGGCAGCGCCTCGGGGACGAGGACCTTGCGGACGATCGTCCAGGTGTTGCCGCCCATGGCCTGCACGGCCTCGACGAGACCGTGGTCCACTTCGCGGACGGCCGTCTCCACGAGGCGGGCGAAGAACGGGATGCCGCTGATGGCGAGCGGCACGATCGCCGCCTCGCTGCCGATGGACGTGCCGGTGACCCAGCGGGTGAAGCTGGTCAGGGCGACCATGAGGATGATGAACGGCATCGAGCGGCCGATGTTGACGATCTGCCCGATGACCTTGTTCACCACGGTGTTCTGCAGAAGTCCGTGCCGGTCGGTGAGGACGAGCAGGATGCCGAGTGGGAGACCGCCGGCGACGGCGATCAGGGTGGACCAGCCGACCATGATCAGCGTCTCGGTACACGCCTGTTCGAGCAGGGGCTGCATCTGGGACCAGGTCACTTGGCCGCCTCCTTCACCAGCGCGGGCTCTTCCCGGTTCAGCACGTCGATCTGGAGGCCCTGTTCGCGCAGGAAGCCGATCGGTACGACGTTGTCCTCGTAGCGGCCCGGCAGTTCGATGCGCATCCGGCCGACCTGGAGGCCGCCGACGGTGTCGATCGCGGCGCCGAGGATCGATATGTCGATGTTGTAGGTGCGCGAGAGCTGGGAGATGACCGGCTGGGTCGCACTGTCGCCGTGGAAGGTGACGTCGAGGACGGTGCGCTCGTCGCCGGACGCCTCGCCGCCGACCGGGAAGAGGGCGGAGGCCAGCTCGGAGCCGGGGGTCGCGAGGAGGTCGCCGACCGTGCCGGACTCGACGATGCGGCCCCGGTCCATGAGGGCGGCCGAGTCGCAGATCTGCTTCACGACGTCCATCTCGTGCGTGATGAGCAGGACGGTGAGGCCGAGCCGGCGGTTGAGGTCGCGCAGGAGCTGGAGGATCGAGCGGGTGGTCTCCGGGTCGAGGGCGCTGGTGGCCTCGTCGGAGAGCAGCACCTTGGGGTCGCCGGCGAGGGCGCGGGCGATGCCGACACGCTGCTTCTGGCCGCCGGAGAGCTGGGCCGGGTAGGCCTTCGCCTTGTCGGCGAGCCCGACCAGGTCGAGCAGTTCCAGCGCCTTGCGGGAACGTTCCTTCCCCGACTTCCCGAGGATCTCCAGGGGCAGTTCGACGTTGTCCTGCACGGTGCGTGAGGACAGCAGGTTGAAGTGCTGGAAGACCATGCCGATCCGGCTGCGCGCCTGGCGCAGTTCCCGGCCGGCGCGCGGGCCGCGCCCGGCGAGGGCGGTGAGGTCCTGGCCGGCCACCGTCACGGTGCCGGCGGTGGGGCGCTCCAGGAGGTTGACGCAGCGGATGAGGGAGGACTTGCCGGCGCCGGACTGGCCGATGACGCCGTAGACCTCGCCTTCGCGGACGTGCAGGTCGACGCCGTCCAGGGCGGTGACCTCGCGACCGCGTGAGCGGTAGACCTTGGTCAGGCCTGAGGTGGTGATCACGTGGGTATCCGTCACTGTCGAGTGCGCGGCGGCTCGGGAGCACCGGGCACGAGGCAATCAGGGTCGAAAGCAGCCGGGGCGGCACGTCACGGGGCACGGCGGAGCGGGCCGCCGGGGAGACGTACGCGCGGGGGCGTGGCTCAGCCGCGGGTGCGGGGCACGGTCGCGGACATGGGCCGGCTCTCGCTTCGGGGCGCGAGGCTCAGGTGGTGCGGGGGCCCTCTAGAAGGCGCGCATTCGGCACGGACACATACAACGAGCACCGGGCGTGGTGGTCGCCTCGGTCGCAGGGATGCGGTCGCTCGTCGTGGTCATGCGGCCAGTAAAGCAGAGGTTCGCTCCTTACCGGACACGGCTGTCCGTATAGTGGACATCCGTGGACAGTCGTACGCGCACGTCAGGGACGTACGGCGATCTCCACTCCCCCGTCGGTGACCAGCGCGGACAGGGCCGAGAGGTCCTCGACGACGAGGTCGGCGGTCAGCTCGTGGGCCTGGTGGGTTGTGGCCAAGGCCACGGTGGTCATGCCGGCGGCGCGCCCCGCCTGGAGCCCGGCCGGGGCGTCCTCGAAGACGACGCAGCGCGAGGGGTCGACGCCGAGGGTGCGGGCGGCGAGGAGGTAGGGCTCGGGGTCGGGCTTGCCGCGGGTGATGTCGTCGGCGGCGATCAGGGTCTTGGGCAGGATGCCGACGGCGTCGAGCCGGGCCTCGGCCAGGCGCCGGGTGGCGGAGGTGACCACGGCCCAGCGCTCGGCGGGCAGCGCGCCCAGGAGGTCCCGCGTGCCGGGGAGCAGGTGCACGCCGCCGTTGGGCACGTCCTCCACCTCCAGGTCCTCGATTTGCGCGACGGCCTCCGGGACGACGTGGGCGGGCAGCAGGTCGGCGGCTATCTCGGCGGCCGGCCTGCCGTGCAGCTCGACCCGTGCGAACTGCTCGGCGGTGATGCCGTACTCCCCGGCCCACCGGGTCCAGCAGCGCTGCACGGACTGCAGGGAGGAAACCAGGGTTCCGTCGTTGTCGAACAGCAGGGCCTGTGCATGGATGGTCATGCCATCGACCTTACGGGCCCGGCGGACCGTACCGGGCGGAGGTCCGTACCGGGCGGAGGTCCGGGCCGGGCGCGGACGGCGCCCGCCGGGGCGCTCCCGGGGCCGGGCGCGGCCGGGGTCCCCGGGCGTAATAAAGTCGCTGCCATGCTTGACGTCCTGACGGTGGCGACCGCTGCCGCCGCCCTGCTGCTCGCCGCCTGGTGCGGGTGGGCCGCCTACCGTGATCAGCCGACGAAGGACTGGCACTTCATCGGGATGGCCGTGGTCACGCTGCTGGCCCTGGTGCAGCTCGTCGTCGGGATCGTGCTGCTGGCCCGGGGCCGGCAGCCGGGGCAGGGCACGACGATCTTCGTGGCGTACCTGCTCGGTTCGTTCGCGTGCGTCCCCGCGGCCGGCTTCCTGTCGCTGGGCGAGCGATCCCGCTGGGGGTCGCTGACGGTCGCCGCGAGCGGTGTCGTGCTGGCCGTGCTCGAGGTGCGGCTCTTTGACATCTGGAGGGGCTGACATGACCGCGACGCGGGAGAGGACGCGGCAGGAGCCGCACCGGACGCGGCTGATCGGCGGGCCCGGGCTGCTGCTGGTCTGGCTGTACGGGGTGATGGTCGTCGGCGCCGTGTCGCGTTCGGCCTACCAGATCGCCACCGAGTTCGACCGGGCGCCCCTCGCCTACACCCTGTCGGCGCTGGCCGGGATCGTCTACGGCTTCATCACGTACACCCTGGTGCGGGGCGGGGAGACGGCCCGCAGGGCGGCGCTGGTGTGCTGCGCCGCCGAGCTGGTGGGCGTACTGACCGTCGGCACCTGGACACTGGTGGAGCCGTCCGCCTTCCCGGATGCGACCGTGTGGTCGGACTACGGGATGGGCTACCTGTTCATTCCGGTGCTGCTGCCCCTGACCGCCGTGTACTGGCTGCGCACCGCGCGGCCCCGGCGGGCCGGGGCCTGATCAGGCGGTGGTGGCGAACGCTGCCGCGTCCTTCTCCAGCACGATCATCGGTACGCCGTCCCTGCCCTCGGACGTTCCGACCCGCTGGTAGCCGACCTTGCTGTACAGCCGCAGGTTGCTCTCGCTGCGGTGTCCGGCGTGCAGCCGGAACGTCCGGGCGCCGCGCTGGCCGGCGAGTGCGGACTCCGCCGCCCTCAGCAGACGGGCGCCGATGCCGTGCCCCTGGAGGCGGGGGTGGACGCAGAGCTTGCCGATCGCGGCGGCGCCGTCGTCGGTGATCCTGCCGTGCACCGAGCCGACGATCTCGTCGCCGAGGCGGGCGACAACGACGCAGTCGGCCGCGACCTCCTCGCGCACCGAGTCGAGGGTCTGGACCAGGGGGTCGATGCGGTAGTTGCCGTAGAGGGCCGCTTCGCTCTGGAAGCACAGGTACTGCAACCTGAAGATCTGCTCCGCGTCCTGCTCGGCCGCCGCAGAGATGGTCACGCTCATGCCCATGTGCGCACGCCTCCCGCTCACCTGATCACCTGTTGTCCCCCACTCCTATCCCCGTCCTCAGCGCGCCGCAACCTCCGGCGCGAGCAAACGCCGCAGACATCCCAGGCATCTGGAACGTTCCGGGCCGAGGCTGCCCTGTGAGATACCCAACTCCCCTGAGACTTCCCGGTAGGTCGGGTCGTGCGCGGACAACAGGGCCTCCAGCAGACCGGGGCAGCGGCCGGGCAGCCTGCGCACCGCGTCCCGCAGGACCCGGCGGTGGGCGGCCGCCAGCGCGAGACGTTCGGGATCGTGGTGGCCCGCGTCGGCGACCTCGCCGGTCAGCGCCGTTTCCCTGCGGGCGGTGCGGCGGGTGCGGCGGGCCTCCGCGCGGACGGCCCGGCGCAGCCAGAGCGGCGGGTCGGGCGGCGGGCCGCCGGAGCCGAGGCGTTCCATCAGGCGCAGCCAGACCGCCTGTTCCAGGTCGCCCGCCTCGACACCGCACCCGAACGCCTCGGCGGACGCCTCCGCGCTGAGCAGCGGGCGGAGGAAGAGGACCAGCTCGTGCGGCGCGACCGGCTCGTGTGTCATACGGGCAACGACTCGGCCGCCCCGGACACGGTTGCCCGGAGCGGCACGACATCACCCTTTCCGGGCGGTACGGGTCAGTTGTTGACGAAGTCCTCGCGCGCCAGCAGCCCGGTGTCGGGGTGGTCGGTGAAGACGCCGTCGATCCCGGTGGCGAAGTAGGCGCGGTAGGCGCCGAACACGTCGCCGTAGGCGTCGGGGTCGGTGCCCCTGCGGAAGTCCGCGGGCAGGAAGGGGTTCTCGTTGCGGAGGGTGTAGGGGTGGAGGATCAGTCCGGCCCGGTGGGCGTCGCGGACCAGGGTCGTCGGCCGGGTGAGCCCCCCGTTCGCGTCGCGCGGGATCACCAGGTCGAGGGTGGGGCCGATGCCCTGGGCGTAGGAGGCGATCTCCCCGAGGCCCTCGGGAGTGATCAGGTCGGCGACGGTGCGCGGGTCGCCGGACTCGACGAAGTCCCAGGGCCTGCTGTTCGCACCGGACAGCAGGACCACGAGCGGGTTGTCCACGAGCCTGCTGAGCCGCTGGACGCCGGTCGGCTCGAACGACTGCAGGATGACGGGCGAGTTCCTGCGGTGCTTGCCGTGCCGGCGCAGGATCTTCGCGACGCGCTCCTCCAGCCCCAGGCCGAGCCCCCGGAAGTAGGTGGGGTGCTTGGTCTCGGGGTAGATCCAGACCTGCTTGCCGCGCTTGCGGGTCTGCTCGTCCTGCCAGCGCAGCACCTCCTCGAAGGTCGGGATCTCCCAGCGGCCGTCGTAGAGGGTGTTGTGCGGGCGGTTGGCGGGGATGCGTTCGACGGCGCGCAGCCGCTTCAGCTCGGCGAGCGTGAAGTCCTCGGTGAACCAGCCGGTGACGGGGACGCCGTCCAGTGTCTTGGTGGTACGGCGGCCGGCGAACTCGGGGTGGTCGGCGACGTCCGTGGTGCCGCCGATCTCCGGTTCGTGCCGGCAGACGATGTGTCCGTCCCTGGTGGGGACGAGGTCGCCGGCCTCGACGACGTCCGCGCCCATGTCGAGGGCCAGCTGGTAGGCACCGAGAGTGTGCTCGGGCCGGTAGCCGCTGGCGCCGCGGTGGCCGATGACCGTCGGCACGGGCAGGCCCTTCAGCCCCCGGCCGCCGCCACGCCGGGCGTCGGCGGCTCTCGCGGTCCCACCCGTCGCCAGGAGCGATCCCGAGGCTCCGAGCACCGCCGCGCCGAGGAGGGCCCGCCGTCCGGTTCCGCCCGCCTGTTCGTTCGACTCCCGCGTTGCCATGCGCGTCCTCCTGGTGTCGGCTCGTCCGCTGCGGGCCGATCGTAGGTGCGCGTCGATGACGGACGGGAGACCCCGGGCCGAACACACGGGTGAGGTTGAGTGTCGTACGCCCTCATACGGATGACGTACACCTGTCGTATTCCGGCGGGGATGTGACGGCTCGTCCGTTTGGGCCCGGCGACCCGGGGCACTCGCGGCCGTGTGCGGGTCCGGGCGGCGTCCGTCACAGCGTGACGGCCGTGTTTCGCGTCGGCCACGGCGGGCCACCGCAGGTGAACCCGGGTCAAGAGTGAGTAAGACCCGGGTGAACACACATGGGCCCGATGTGCGCAACCCCCTGGGCCGCGAGTAATGTCCTCACCTGCACAGACTCATACGGCATTCACCCACGTCCGCTTCCCACCGGAGGGCCCGTTGTCCCGCTTCGCGCTCATCAAGGCAGTGCTCGGTCCGATCATGCGCCTGATGTTCCGCCCACAGGTGGAGGGCGCGGAGAACATCCCGGGCGACGGTCCGGTGATCCTGGCGGGCAACCATCTGACCTTCATCGACTCGATCGTGCTGCCGATCGTCTGCGACCGTCAGGTCTTCTTCATCGGCAAGGACGAGTACGTGACCGGCAAGGGGTTCAAGGGCCGGCTGATGGCGTGGTTCTTCACGGGCGTCGGCATGATCCCGGTCGACCGCGACGGCGGCCGGGGCGGGGTCGCGGCGCTGATGACCGGGCGCCGGGTGCTGGAGGAGGGCAACGTCTTCGGCATCTACCCGGAGGGCACCCGCTCCCCCGACGGCCGGCTGTACCGGGGCCGTACCGGTATCGCCCGGCTCACCCTGATGACCGGCGCGCCGGTGGTGCCCTTCGCGATGATCGGCACGGACAAGCTCCAGCCGGGCGGGGCGGGTCTGCCCCGCCCGGGCAAGGTCACGGTCCGCTTCGGTGAGGCGATGGAGTTCTCCCGCTACGAGGGCATGGACCGGGACCGCTATGTGCTGCGCGCGGTCACCGACTCGGTCATGACCGAGGTGATGCGGCTGTCGGGGCAGGAGTACGTGGACATGTACGCGAGCAAGGCGAAAGCCGCGTAGCGCTGCGCTGGGCGGGGGCGGATGGGGTCACCCTTCGGGTGCGCGAGCGTCGTGGCTGGTCGCGCAGTTCCCCGCGCCCCTTCCGGGGCGGGTCGGGTCGTCTTTCGGGTGCGGGGCCGTCGTGGTGGGGCGCGCAGTGCCCCGCGCCCCTTCCGGGGCGGGTTCAGGGCCTGGATTCGAGATCTGTGCTCGTGGCGAGGTGTTGGTCGCGCAGCATGAACCATGCGGCCACTGACGCCGCCAGGAGGACCGTCGCTCCGGTACCCGCTGCCAGGGTGAGGCCGTCGACGAAGGACTGGCGGGCCGCGTCCAGCAGGGGGTCGGCGAGGGAGGGGGGCAGGTGGGAGGCGAGTTCCGCCGCGCCGCCCAGGGACTCGTGGGCCTCGGGCGGGGTGCCGGCCGGGGCCGTGAAGTCGCGGTAGACGCCGGTCACGACGGAGCCGAGTACGGCGATGCCGAGGGCCGCGCCGAGTTCGTAGGCCGTCTCGGAGACGGCGGAGGCGGCGCCCGCCTGTTCCTTGGGCACGCTGGAGAGGATCACGTCGGCGGTCACCGTGAAGGAGAAGCCGGCTCCCAGCCCCACGACCAGCAGGGCCGCCCCGAGCAGCGGGTATCCGGTGGACTGGCCGATCACCGTGAGGGCGGCCAGGGACAGACCGATGGCGGCAAGGCCCCCGGCGACGACGGAGCGCACCGAGAAGCGTCGTGCGGCCCGGCCGGCGACCAGTCCGGCCGCGACCGCCCCGATCGCGGCGGGGAGTTCGGCGAGGCCGGCCTCGAACGGGCGTCGGTCCTGGACCAGTTGCAGGTACTGCGACAGGAAGAACACCAGCCCGGCCAGGCCGAAGATCGCCAGCAGGTCGGCCAGTACGGCCCCGCTGAAGCCGCGGTGCCGGAACAGCCGCATGTCCAGCAGCGGTGCGGGCAGGGTGAGTTGCCTGCGGACGAAGCCGTACAGGGTGGCCGCGCCCAGCAGTCCGGCGGCCGACGCGGGCCAGGTGAAGCCGTGGCTGGCGGTCTCCTTCACCGCGTAGACGACACCGATCATGCCGACGAGCGACAGGACCACGCTGGTCATGTCCCACGGGCCGGGGTGCGCGGTGCGCGACTCGGGGAGCAGCTTGATGCCGACGGCCACGAGCACGGCCATCACGGGCAGGTTGATCAGGAAGACCGAGCCCCACCAGAAGTGTTCGAGCAGGAAACCGCCGAGGACCGGCCCGACGGCCGTGCCCGCGGAGGCGGTCGCGCCCCAGATGCCGATGGCGAGGCTGCGTTCGCGGGGGTCGTGGAAGAGGTTGCGGATCAGGGCGAGGGTGGCCGGCATCAGGGTGGCGCCGGCGACGCCGAGCAGGGCCCGGGCGAGGATCATCGTCTCGGGCGTGTGGGCGTAGGCGTTGAGCACGGATATCACGCCGAACGCGGTGGCGCCGTAGAGCAGGATCCGCTTGCGGCCGATACGGTCGCCGAGGCTGCCCATCGAGACGAGCAGACCCGCGATGACGAACGAGTAGACGTCACCGATCCACAGCAGCTGACTGCCGGTGGGGGCGAGGTCCTCGCTGATGTAGGGGGTGGCCAGGCCGAGGACGGTCGCGTCGACGGCCACCAGCAGCACGGCGAGCACCAGCACGGACAGGGCGAGCCACCGGCCCGGGCGCTCGGTCTCCTCGGTCGCCGCCTCCGGACGTAGGGCGCTGGTCATGATTGCTTCCTCGGCGCCGGAGCGTCCTGGCGCAGCACGCCGCCGAGCAGCAGCTCGGCAATCATGTGGGTGAAGTCCTTGGGGGCGACGCGGCCCTCGGCCACCGCCCAGGCGGCCGAGGCGAGCAGCCCGTAGAGCGCCTCGGTGAGCCAGGCCGGGGTGAGGTCGATGCGGAACTCCCCGCCCTCCTGCCCGCGGGTGAAGAGGGCGGCGACGCGTTCGTCGATCCTGGCCCAGCCCTCGTTCTGTTCCTCGCCCTCGAAGAGCTGGTTCTCGCTGTAGAGGAAGGCGATCAGCGGGGCGTTGGGCTCGATCTCGGCGATCAGCCGCCGTACGGCGTCGGTGGCGGGCCCTTCGTCGGGCCGGGCCGCCTCCAGAGCGGCCTCGCACTCGGCGATGCAGAGCGCCTCCAGCGCCCGGACCAGCGCGTCGCGCCCGGCGAACTGCCGGTGCAGGGTGGCGCGGCTGATCCCGGCGGCCTTCGCGACGTCGTCCATGGTCGCGGTGGATCTGCGGGTCAGCAGGGTGGCGGCACTGCGCAGTACCTGGTCACGGTCGACAGCCATGAGACGACAGTACCGCAGATGAGACAGCGACGTCTCATCCAAGGCGTATGCGTCTCATCACTGGTGGATGTCGACGGTGTGGTGGATCAGTGCCAGGGCAGCTGCCCGCGCCGCTCCCAGTAGGCGCCCGGCTGCTCGACCAGGGCGGCGAGGCGGTCCATGTGGTCGTCGGTGAGGTCGACGGCGGGGGCGTGCAGATTGGAGGCGAGTTGGCCGGTGGTCGCCGCGCCGGAGAGGACGACACCGGCCCACGGCTGACGCAGGACGACCGCGAGGGCGACGGCGTCGCAGCCCAGGCCGGTCTCCTCGGCGACGGCCCGCAGCGCCTCGGGGGCGTTCGGCGCGGCCAGCCGGCCGTTGGCCATGCCCTCCTTGACGATCACGGTGAGGCCCGCCTCGTGCGCCTCCGCGAGCGCGGGCCCGGCCGAGGTCTCCAGGGCGTTGTAGGTGGACTGCACGGTGCGGAAGAGGGGCTCGCCGTCGACGGTGACGGCGAGGGCGGCGCGGATCGCGTCCGCCTGGGCGGGGCCGCTGGTGGAGAAGCCGACGGTGACCCCCTGGGCCGCCGCGTCCGCCAGCCGGGCGTGCAGTTCCTTGTCGGTGAGGGCCGGGCTCTGGGGTGTCACCGAGTGGATCTGGTAGAGGTCGAGCCGGCCGCCGAGCAGTTCCTCGGACTCGGCGCGCTGACGCTCGAAGGCGGCGAGGGAGTGGTCCTTGACCTCGTGCCGTTCGGCGTCGGTGGACCAGCCGGCGGTGTAGGTGTAGCCCCACTTGCTGCCGATGACGACGTCGTCGGCTTCCGGGCGGTCGTTCAGCCAGCCGGCGAGGAACTCCTCGGAGCGGCCGTAGGAGCGGGCGGCGTCGAAGTAGCGCACGCCCTGGGCGTAGGCGGCGTCGAGGAGTTCGTGGGTGCGGGTGCGCAGGGCCTCCACGCCGCGGTCGTCCCCGAGGTCGTCGTCCCGGCCGAGGTTGATGTAGCCGGGGCGGCCGACTGCGGCGAGGCCGAGGCCGATGTGGCAGGTGGGGGTGGTCGCTGTCGCCAGTCGGGCGAAGGGCATCGCGGGCTCCGTCGGTCGGTCCGGTTCGGCGTTCCGACCAACGTAGCCTGCGGTGCCGCTGCACTCGGCCAACTGGGGCGCCCCGGGAACTCGGGTCGTGCCGTGCCGTGCCGCGGCGAGTGCGGCGCCGTCGTGGCCGGTCGCGCGGTTGTCCGCGCCCCTGGGGGAGCTGCCCTCAGGGGTGTGCGGTCAGTTCTGGTGCTTGGCGTCGGCCCAGGCGTGCTGGGCTGCGAGGTCGGTCTTGACGTCCGCGAGCTGGACGGCGACGGCACTCGGGGCGGTGCCGCCGCGGCCGTTGCGGGAGGCGAGGGCGCCCGGGACGTTGAGGACGGTCCGCACCTCGGGAGTGAGGTGGGCGGAGATCTTGGCGAACTGCTCGTCGGTCAGCTCGTCCAGCTCCTTGCCCTCGGACTCGGCGACCTTGACGCACTCGCCGGCCACCTCGTGGGCCACGCGGAACGGCACGCCCTGCTTGACCAGCCACTCTGCGATGTCGGTGGCCAGGGAGAACCCGGCCGGAGCCAGTTCCTCCATGCGCTCGCGGTGCACGGTGAGGGTGGCCATCATGCCGGTGAAGGCGGGCAGCAGGATCTCCAGCTGGTCGATGGAGTCGAAGACCGGCTCCTTGTCCTCCTGGAGGTCGCGGTTGTACGCGAGCGGGAGCGCCTTGAGGGTGGCCATCAGGCCGGTCAGGTTGCCGATGAGACGGCCCGACTTGCCGCGCGCCAGCTCGGCGATGTCCGGGTTCTTCTTCTGCGGCATGATCGACGAGCCGGTGGAGAAGGCGTCGTGCAGGGTCACGAAGGAGAACTCCTTCGTGTTCCAGATGATGACCTCCTCGGCGATCCGGGAGACGTTCACCCCGATCATCGCGGTGATGAAGGCGAACTCCGCGACGAAGTCACGGGAGGCCGTGCCGTCGATGGAGTTGGCGGCGCTGCCGTGCTCGAACCCGAGGTCCCTGGCGACCGCTTCGGGGTCCAGGCCGAGGGAGGAGCCCGCGAGGGCGCCGGAGCCGTACGGGGAGACGGCGGTGCGCTCGTCCCACTGGCGCAGCCGCTCGGCGTCCCGGGAGAGGGACTGGACGTGGGCGAGGACGTGGTGGGCGAAGAGCACCGGCTGGGCGTGCTGGAGGTGGGTGCGGCCGGGCATCGCCACGTCCGGGTGGGCTTCGGCGAGCCCGGTCAGCGCGTCCTGGAGGTCGGCGATCAGACCGCCGATGATCCGGGCGTGGTCGCGCAGGTACATCCGGAAGAGGGTGGCGACCTGGTCGTTTCGGGACCGTCCGGCGCGCAGCTTGCCGCCGAGGTCGGGGCCGAGGCGCTCCAGCAGGCCGCGCTCCAGGGCGGTGTGGACGTCCTCGTCGGCGATGGTGCCGGTGAAGGAGCCGTCGGCGACGTCCGCCTCGAGCGCGTCGAGTCCGGCGATCATCCGGGTCAGCTCGTCCTCGGTGAGCAGCCCCGCCGTGTGCAGCACCCGGGCGTGGGCCCGGGAGCCGGCGATGTCGTAGGGCGCGAGCCGCCAGTCGAAGTGGACGGACGCGGACAGCTTCGCCAGGGCCTCGGCGGGACCGTCGGCGAAACGGCCGCCCCAGAGCCGTACGTCACCGCTGTTGCTGCTCACTTGCGTGCTCCTCGAGGGTTCCGGATGTGCCGCCGCCTCCCCACGGTCGCGTGAGGAGGCGGCTGTCAGGCTAGTGCGTGCGAGGCCGTCGGCCGGTCAGGCGAGGTCGCGCTTGGCGGCGATCTTCGCCGACAGGCTGTAGATGTCGATGAAGCCCTTCGCCGCCGCCTGGTCGAAGGTGTCACCCGTGTCGTAGGTGGCCAGGTTGAAGTCGTACAGCGACGACTCCGAGCGCCGGCCGGTGACGACGGCGCGGCCGCCGTGCAGGGTCATCCGGATGTCGCCGTTGACGTGCTGGTTGGCCTCGGTGATGAAGCCGTCCAGGGCGCGCTTGAGCGGGGAGAACCACTGGCCGTCGTAGACCAGCTCGCCCCAGCGCTGCTCGACCTGCCGCTTGTAGCGGGCGAGCTCGCGCTCGACGGTGACGTTCTCCAGCTCCTGGTGGGCGGTGATCAGCGCGATCGCGCCGGGCGCCTCGTAGACCTCGCGGGACTTGATGCCGACGAGGCGGTCCTCGACCATGTCGATCCGGCCGATGCCCTGGGCGCCGGCGCGCTCGTTGAGCTGCTGGATCGCCTGGAGCACGGTGACGGGCTTGCCGTCGATGGCGACCGGCACACCCTCCTTGAAGGTGATGACGACCTCGTCGGGCTCGCGCGCCACGGCCGGGTTCTGCGTGTACTCGTAGACGTCCTCGATCGGCGCGTTCCAGATGTCCTCGAGGAAGCCGGTCTCGACGGCGCGTCCGAAGACGTTCTGGTCGATGGAGTACGGGGACTTCTTGGTGGTGGCGATCGGCAGGCCCTTGGCCTCGCAGAAGGCGATGGCCTTGTCACGGGTCATGGCGTAGTCGCGAACCGGGGCGATGCACTTCAGGTCGGGGGCGAGGGCGACGATGCCGGCCTCGAAGCGGACCTGGTCGTTGCCCTTGCCGGTGCAGCCGTGGGCGACGGTGGTGGCGCCGTGCTTCTGCGCGGCGGCGACGAGGTGCTTGACGATCGTCGGCCGGGACAGCGCCGAGACCAGCGGGTAGCGGTCCATGTAGAGGGCGTTGGCCTTGATCGCCGGGAGGCAGTACTCGTCGGCGAATTCGTCCTTGGCGTCGGCGACCTCGGCCTCGACGGCACCGCAGGCGAGCGCGCGCTTGCGGATGACGTCCAGGTCCTCGCCGCCCTGGCCGACGTCGACCGCAACGGCGATGACCTCGGCGCCCGTCTCCTCGGCGATCCAGCCGATGGCGACGGAGGTGTCCAGACCGCCCGAATAGGCGAGTACGACGCGCTCGGTCACGGGATTCTCCTTACAGTGCATTCGCTGACATGCATGAGTATGCAGGAGTCCGCATGATTCGTCAATCCGTCGTCCTGAGGGCCGGTGTTTCGGCCATGCGGTGGCCCGATCCGGACTGCGTCTGAACGCTCGAAACCGCTTACCCGTATCCCTCCCCGGACGCAGGCGCCGCGTCGCTCCACCCCGCACCACCCGAGACACCACCGACCCCGAGTGAGGCATCCGCATGTCCAGGGCTCTTCCGAAGTACAACAAGCGCCGCGTCGCCTTCATCGGCGGTGCCGCCGCCGTCGCGCTGACCGGCGCGGTGATCGCCGGCACGGCCCTCGCCGGCGAGTCGTCCGGGGACGGCGCCGGCGCGGACGCCCGGACACTGGCGGGACCGGGCACGATCTCCTGCCCCGACGTCGCCCCGCGGCTCCCGGCGGTCCCGGCCTCCGCGCAGGCCGAGGTCGACCGCACCCTCGGCGACCTCGACCAGCAGAT
>NZ_JBVIYR010000008.1:0-222892 GCF_055592385.1 Streptomyces sp. NPDC041124 | reverse complement strand
GACAAGCGCTTCGCCGCCATCAACCGCATCGCCACCGCCATCGGCCGCACCGCCGAACGCCCCGCCGGCCTCGACTCCCTGGCTGCCTGCACGCTCGGCGCGCAGGGCGGGGCCACCGACGGGCAGGGCACCGGCGGCGAGCAGGCCACGACGCCGCCCGCCGGGGAGACCGGGCAGGAAACGGGCGGGGGCGGTGGGGAGGACACCGGGCAGGCGGGGAACACCGGCGCCGGGCAGATCTCCTGCCCCGACGTCGCCCCGCGGCTCCCGGCGGTCCCGGCCTCCGCGCAGGCCGAGGTCGACCGCACCCTCGGCGACCTCGACCAGCAGATCGCCGAAGCCGACAAGCGCCTCGTCGACACCGTCGGACAGGGCGGACCCGACTTCGTCCAGAACGCCATCCTCGGCCCCCTGGAGGACAAGCGCTTCGCCGCCATCAACCGCATCGCCACCGCCATCGGCCGCACCGCCGAACGCCCCGCCGGCCTCGACTCCCTGGCTGCCTGCACGCTCACCAAGTGAGGTGACAGGCACTGTGGCCGCCCCGAACAAGCGCCGGCCGGGGCGGCCACGGAATTTCCTTAGACAGTCGAAAGATCTGCGCCCATAATGGTCCGACATGGGAAAGACTCATGAGCGCATAGACGGCCGCCTCCGCACCTTCATCGAGGAGCAGCCGGTCTTCTTCACCGCCACCGCGCCCCTGTCCGCCGACGGCACGGTCAACCTCTCGCCCAAAGGGCTCAAGGGGTCCTTCGCGGTCCTCGACGAGCGCACCGTGGCCTACCTCGACTTCGCAGGGTCCAACGCCGAGACCATCGCCCACCTGCGGGAGAACGGCAGGATCACCCTGATGTGGTGCGCCTTCCAGGGGCCGCCGAACATCGTGCGCGTACACGGCCGGGGCGAGCCCGTCTTCCGGGACGACCCGCGCTTCCCCGGCCTGCTCGCCCGCTTCCCCGGCATCGACCACACCCTCCACGGACTGCGTGCCGTCGTCGTCGTGACGGCCGAGCTGATCCGCGACACCTGCGGCTACGCGGTGCCCTTCATGGCGTACGAGAGCGAACGGGACCTGCACGAGAAGCGGTTCGCACGCGAGGACGACGCCTCGCTCGACGCCTACTTCACCAAGAAGGAGCACATAGCGACCAGCCTGGACGGACTGCCCGGGCTGCCGTTGCCGCTGCCCCCGTCTACCGTCTGAGCCATGCTCACGGGTGCCGCCTCCGCCGCCGTCCTGCTCTCCCTGTCGCTGCTCGCCCCCGGCACCGGCGGGCTGCCGTCGTCGCCGCTGCCCGAACGGATGGCGGACACCGGGGGCGGCACCCAGTTGATCACCGCGGTGGCGCCGGGCACCGGTTCCACCACCGGAACGCTCACCTGGTGGGACCGCAGGGGCGGCCGATGGGTCGCGGCCGGTTCCGCGCCCGCCCGCTTCGGCGCGCGGGGCCTGGCCGAAGGCACCGCCCGGCGGCAGGGGACGAACACCACGCCGACGGGCATCTACGGCCTGCCGTACGCCTTCGGCATCGAGGCGGCGCCGAGCGGGACGGCGTACGCCTACCGGCCCGTGCGCCAGGACTCCTGGTGGTGCCAGGACAACGACTCGCGCTCCTACAACCGCTGGACGGAGCCCCGGGCGGCAGACTGCCGCGCCTCCCACGCGGAGCACCTGATCACCTACCGGGCGCAGTACGCCCACGCCCTCGTCGTCGACTTCAACTACCGCAGTCCGGTGCGCGGGCGGGGCGCCGGGATCTTCCTGCACGTCAACGGGCGCGGGGCGACCGCGGGATGCGTGTCCGTGCCCGGGGACGCGATGCGGAAGATCCTGCGCTGGGCCGATCCCGGGCGGGCACCGCACCTCGCGATCGGCACGACGGGCGGGCCCACCGCGATCACCCGGTACTGAACGCGGATCTCCGCTGAACGCCGGCGCGTGACGGCACGTATGTGTGGGCCAAGGGTCAAGTCCCCACGGAGGAACCGTGACCACCACGCTCGCCGGCGGCCGTGCCGCCCGCCGACAGACGATGCGCCGCATCCGTCCCCGCCGCTCCCCCGCCGTGCCCCTGCTGCTCGCCGTGGGCGCGGGCGCGGTGGCCGTGCTGTGGCTGTGGTGGGCCAATACGCCGTCCATCGCCGACACCACCGGGAAGATCATCGCCGCCGGCCGGATCACCGGTCTCCTCGGCGGCTACCTGATGGCCCTGGTGGTGCTGCAGATGGCGCGGGTGCCCGCCCTGGAACGCCGGGTGGGGTCGGACCGGGTCGCCCGCTGGCACGCGATGAGCGGCCGGTACACCGTCAGCCTGGTCGTCGCGCACGTCTTCCTCATCATGTGGGGGTACGCCCGCCAGGCCGGCAGGAGTCTCGGCGACATCGTGCAGCAGACGATCACGTCCATCAACACGCTGCCGGACATGGGCAAGGCCGCGATCGGCACCGGCCTGCTGTTCGTGATCGCCTTCCTCTCCATCGGCCCGGTCCGGCGCAGGCTGCCGTACGACGGCTGGTACCACGTGCACCTGCTGACGTACGCGGCGGTGTTCCTGACGTTCTGGCACCAGATCACCACCGGCAACGAGTTCGCCGTGGAGCCGGCCGCGAAGACCTTCTGGTACGGGCTGTACGGCGTGGTGACCGTGCTGGTGCTGTGGTACCGGATCATCACCCCGGTGCGGCTCAACCTGCGGCACCGGATGCGGGTCGCGGCGGTCATCGAGGAGACGCCGGGCATCGTGTCCGTGCTGATCGGCGGGCGCAGGCTGCACCGGATGGGCGCGGAGGCGGGGCAGTTCTTCCGCTGGCGGTTCCTGGCGCCCGGGATGCGGTTCAGCTCCCACCCGTACTCGCTGTCGGCGGCGCCCCGCCCCGACATGCTGCGGATCACGGTGAAGGCCATCGGCGACCACACCTCCCGGCTGCGTGAGCTGGAACCCGGCACGCGGGTGTGGGCGGAGGGCCCGTACGGGGCACTCACCGCGCAGCGCCGAAGCAGGGGCAAGGTACTGCTGGTGGCGGGCGGGGTGGGCATCACGCCGATGCGGGCGCTGTTCGAGACGCTGCCCGGCGCCGCCGGCGACATCACACTGCTCTACCGGGCCAACAGCACGCAGGACCTGGCGCTCTGGGGCGAGCTGGCCAAGATCGCCGACGAGCGGGGCGCGCGGCTGATGTACGCGGTGAACAGCCCCGACGGGGAACGTCCGGACATCTCGGCGGAAAGCCTGCGGCGGAAGATCCCCGACGTCGACCGCCACGACGTCTTCATGTGCGGGCCGCCCGGTTTCGCACAGTCGGTGTACGAAGCACTGCGCGGCGCCGGGGTCCCCGCCCGCCGTATCCATCACGAGTCGTTCGAGATGTGAGCGACGGGCCATCGACCCGGGTCATCCACACCCGTCAGGAGCTTGAGAAGCGATGAGGAAGAGTCACCCCGTCCGGCGCGCCGTGCTCGCGACCGCCGCCACCGTGTCCGGGATCGTGCTGCTGCTGTCGCTGAAGCCGGCGTCCGATCCGGGCGCGGCCCAGGCGGCGGGCGGTGCGGCCCCGCCCGCGGCGGCCCAGTCCCCGCAGGGCGGTGCGCAGCCCATCGGCGACGGCACGGTCACCGGCGACGCGGTGAGCACCCAGTACGGGGCGGTGCAGGTACGGCTGACGGTGAGCGGCGGGAAGATCACCAAGGCGGAGGCGGTGCAGGCGCCCAAGGGCGGCCAGAGCGACCAGGTCACCTCCCGTTCCGTACCGAGGCTCAACCGGGCGACCGTCACGTCGCAGGGGGCGGAGATCGACGCGGTGTCGGGGGCCACGTACACCAGCGCCGGGTACACCAAGTCCCTGCAGTCGGCGCTGGACAAGGCGCGGGCGGCCGGGGGCTCGGGCGGCGGCGGTGATGCGGGTGCCGGCGGTGACGCCGGTGAGGCCGGTGACACCGGTGAGGCCCAGGCGCGGACCGTCACCGGGGACGCGGCACAGACGCAGTACGGGCCGGTGCAGGTCCGGATCACCGTCAGCGGCGGGAAGATCACCGAGGCCGAGGCGGTGCGGACGCCCAAGGGCGGCCAGAGCGACCAGATCAACTCCGGCGCCGTGCCGAAGCTCAACCAGGCCGCGGTGGCGGCCGGCAGCGCGGAGATCGACGCGGTGTCGGGCGCCACGTACACCAGCGCCGGGTACAAACAGTCCCTCCAGTCGGCACTGGACAAGGCCGGTGGCTGACACGGTGGCCGAACCGGCCGAGGCTCCCGCCGCGGTACGCCATGTGGAGGAGACGATGGGGACCGTCTTCTCCCTCGACGTCCGCGGCGGGCGACCGGACGCGGTGCGGGAGGCGGTGCGGGAGGCGGTCGCCGGGCTGCGCCGGGTCGACGAGGTGTTCAGCACCTACCGCGACGACAGCCAGATCTCCCGGCTGGCGCGCGGGGAGCTGGGCGTCGGGGAGTGCGACCCCGAGGTCGCCGAGGTGCTGGAGCTGGCGGCGGAGGCGGAGCGGGTGAGCGAGGGCTGGTTCAGCCCGCGCTACCGGGGGCGGCTGGACCCGACCGGGATCGTCAAGGGGTGGGCCACCGAGCGGGCCGCGCGGCGGCTCGCCGCCGCGGGGGCGTCGGGGGTGAGCGTCAACGGCGGCGGGGACGTGCAGCTGCTGGGTGCGCCGGGGGCGGGACGGCCCTGGCGTGTGGGGGTGTCGGACCCGCTGCGGCCGGGCGGGCTCGCCGCCGTGGTCTCCGCGGCCGGTGCGGACGCGGTGGCCGTGGCGACGTCCGGTACCGCCGAGCGGGGGGATCACATCGTCGACCCGCGTACGGGACGGTCGGCGGTGACCGATCTGGTGGCGGTGACCGTGGTGGCGCCGCGGCTGACGTGGGCGGACTGCTGGGCGACGGCCGCGTTCGCGATGGGGTCGCGGGAGGGCCTGCGGTGGCTGGAGTCGCTGCCGGGGGTCGAGGGGCTGCTGATCACCGCGGGTGACGAGGTGCGCTGCACCGGAGGACTGGCGGGGTGGCTGGGCTGAGCGGCGCCTCGGGCGAGGGGGAACCACCCGGCCTGCGGTACTGCCGGCCCCTCCGGGGCGCGGGGAACTGCGCGACCGGCCCCGGCCCGCGGTCACCGCACCCGGCCCCCCACCCCCCGCGGAGCGCTCAGTGACCGTTCTGCGCCAGGCGCAGCAAGTGGTCCGCCAGGGCCTGCCCTCCCGTCGCCTCCCTGCTGATCAGCAGCAACGTGTCGTCGCCGGCGATGGTGCCGAGGATGTCGTGCAGTTCCGCCTGGTCGATCGCCGAGGCGAGGAACTGCGCCGCCCCCGGCGGGGTGCGCAGCACGACGAGGTTCGCGGACGCCTCCGCGGAGATCAGCAGCTCCTGCGACAGCCGCCGCATCCGCTCCTCCTTGGCGGAGCCGCCCAGCGGCGCGCGGGGCGTGCGGAAGCCGCCCTCGCTCGGCACCGCGTAGATCAGGTCGCCGTCGGTGTTGCGGATCTTCACCGCGTTCAGCTCGTCCAGGTCCCGGGAGAGCGTCGCCTGGGTGACGCTCAGCCCGTCGTCGGCGAGCAGCTTCGCCAGCTGGCTCTGCGAGCGCACCGGCTGCCGGTTGAGGATGTCCACGATCCGGCGGTGACGTGCGGTGCGCGTCTGCGGCACGGCGGGGCCGGCCTGCTGGCCCTGGTCCGACTGGTCCTGCTCCTGGCTCATCGTCGTCTCATTCTCCGGATCGTCCTTCCCCACCCGCCGCCGTACCGGCCTCGTCCAGGATGCCGGGCAGCGCCCCGAGGAAGGCGTCCACCGCGTCGTCCCCGAGGGTCAGCGGCGGCATGAGCCGAACGACATCGGGGGCCGGCGCGTTCACGAGGAACCCGGCGTCCTGAGCCGCCTGTTGCACCCGGGGTGCGAGCGGCTCGGTGAGCACGATACCCAGCAGGAGGCCCGCGCCCCGGACGTGGTCGACCAGGGCGTGGCCGGACGCCTCGATTCCGCCGCGGAGTCTCTCGCCCTGCCGCTTGACGTTCTCCAGCAGTCCCTCGCTCTCGATGGTGTCGAGAACGGCGAGTCCGGCGGCGCAGGCGACGGGGTTGCCGCCGAAGGTCGTCCCGTGCTGGCCGGGCCGCAACAGCTCGGCCGCGCGGCCGAAGGCGACGGTGGCGCCGAGCGGCAGTCCGCCGCCGAGCCCCTTCGCCAGCGTGACGACGTCCGGCAGTACACCGTCGTGCGCCTGGTACTCGAACCAGTTCCCGGTCCGGCCGACCCCGGTCTGCACCTCGTCCAGGACGAGCAGCGCGCCCGTGGCCGCCGTGATCGCGCGGGCCGCCTTCAGGTATCCGGGCGGGGGCACGACGACCCCGTTCTCGCCCTGCACCGGTTCGATGATCACCAGTGCCGTGTCGTCGGTGACCGCGGCCGCCAGCGCCTGCGCGTCGCCGTACGGGACGTGGGTGACGTCCCCGGGCAGCGGCAGGAACGGCTCCCGCTTCCCGGGCTGGCCGGTGAGCGCGAGGGCGCCCATCGTGCGGCCGTGGAAGCCGCCGTCGGTGGCGACCATGTGGGTCCGCCCGGTCAGCCGGCCGATCTTGAAGGCGGCCTCGTTGGCCTCGGCGCCGGAGTTGCAGAAGTAGACCTTGCCCTCGCGGCCGAAGAGCTGGACGAGCCGTTCGGCGAGCGCGACGGGGGGCTCGGCGACGAACAGGTTGGAGACGTGGCCGAGGGAGGCGATCTGGCGGCTCACGGCCTCGACGACCGCCGGGTGGGCGTGGCCGAGCGCGTTGACCGCGATGCCGCCCACGAGGTCGGCGTACTCCTTGCCGTCGGCGTCCCACACCCGGGCGCCCTCGCCGCGTACCAGCGGCAGGCGCGGGGTGCCGTAGTTGTCCATCAGCGCGCCCTGCCACCGCGCGGTCAGTTCCGCGTTGCTCACGACTCCCCCTGTTCGTCGGGCACGACCATGGTGCCGATGCCCTCGTCCGTGAAGATCTCCAGCAGGATCGAGTGCTGGACCCGGCCGTCGATGACGCGGGCGGTGGTGACTCCGTTGCGCACGGCGTGCAGGCAGCCCTCCATCTTCGGCACCATGCCCGAGGACAGCTCCGGCAGGAGCTTCTCGAGCTGGGACGCGGTGAGACGGCTGATCACCTCGTCGCTGTGCGGCCAGTCCTCGTAGAGTCCCTCGACGTCCGTGAGGACCATGAGGGTTTCGGCGCCCAGTGCAGCAGCGAGTGCCGCAGCCGCCGTATCAGCATTGACGTTGTAGACATGGTGATCGTCCTGGGAGCGGGCGATGGAGGAGACGACCGGGATGCGGCCGTCGGCGAGCAGTGCCTCGATCGCGCCCGTGTCGATCTCGGTGATCTCGCCGACCCGGCCGATGTCGATCAGCTCTCCGTCGATCCGGGGCTGGTGCTTGGTGGCGGTGAGGGTGTGCGCGTCCTCGCCGGTGAGGCCGACGGCGAGCGGTCCGTGCCGGTTGAGCAGCCCGACGAGCTCCCGCTGCACCTGTCCGGCGAGCACCATGCGTACGACGTCCATGGCGTCCTCGGTGGTGACGCGCAGGCCGGCCTTGAACTCGCTGACGATGCCGTGGGTTTCGAGGGCCCGGCTGATCTGCGGGCCGCCGCCGTGGACGACGACCGGCTTGAGGCCGGCGTGCCTGAGGAAGACGACGTCCTGGGCGAAGGCGGCCTTCAGGTCCTCGTCGACCATGGCGTTGCCGCCGAACTTGATGACGACGGTCTTGCCGTGGTGCCGGGTCAGCCAGGGCAGCGCCTCGATGAGGATCTGCGCCTTGGGCAGCGCGGTGTGCTTCCTCGTCGTGCTCATGAGCTGTACGCGCTGTTCTCGTGGACGTAGTCGGCGGTGAGGTCGTTGGTCCAGATGGTGGCGGTGGCGTCACCGGCGGCGAGGTCGGCGACGATGTGCACCTCGCGGTAGCGCATGTCGACCTGGTCGCGGTCCTCGCCGACGCCGCCGTTCTTGCAGACCCAGACGCCGTTGATGGCGACGTTCAGTTCGTCGGGCTCGAAGACGGCCTTCGTGGTGCCGATCGCGGAGAGCACGCGGCCCCAGTTGGGGTCCTCACCGTGGAGGGCGCACTTGAGGAGGTTGTTGCGGGCGATGGAGCGGCCCACCTCGACGGCGTCGTCCTCACTCGCGGCGCCCACCACCTCGACCTTGATGTCCTTGCTGGCGCCCTCGGCGTCGCGGATGAGCTGCCGGCCGAGGTCGTCGCAGACGGCCCGTACGGCTTCGGCGAACTGCTCGTGGCCGGGGGTGATCCCGGAGGCGCCGGAGGCGAGCAGCAGCACGGTGTCGTTGGTGGACATGCAGCCGTCGGAGTCGACCCGGTCGAAGGTGACCCGGGTGGCGTCGCGCAGGGCCTTGTCGAGCACGTCGGAGCCGAGGTCGGCGTCGGTGGTGAGGACGACCAGCATGGTGGCGAGGCCGGGGGCGAGCATGCCGGCGCCCTTGGCCATGCCGCCGACGGTCCATCCGTCCTGGGTCACGACGGACGTCTTGTGGACGCTGTCGGTGGTCTTGATGGCGATGGCGGCCTTCTCACCGCCGTGCTCGGAGAGCTGGGCGGCGGCGGTCTCGACGCCGGGGAGCAGCTTGTCCATGGGGAGCAGGACGCCGATGAGCCCGGTGGAGCAGACGGCGATCTCGCCGGCGCCGGTGCCGAGCACCTCGGCGGCCTTCTCGGCGGTGGCGTGGGTGTCCTGGAAGCCCTTCGGTCCGGTGCAGGCGTTGGCGCCGCCCGAGTTGAGGACGACGGCGGACAGCCGGCCGCTCTTGAGCACCTGCTCGGACCAGAGCACGGGTGCCGCCTTCACGCGGTTGGCGGTGAAGACGCCGGCGGCGGCGCGGCGGGGGCCGTTGTTGACCACGAGGGCCAGGTCGGGGTTGCCGTTCTCCTTGATCCCGGCGGCGATGCCCGCCGCCGTGAATCCCTGTGCTGCCGTCACACTCACGGCGCAACTCCGATCGTCGTCAGTCCCGTGGTCTCGTCGAGACCCAGGGCGATGTTCATGCTCTGGACGGCACCGCCGGCGGTGCCCTTGGTCAGGTTGTCGATGGCGCTGATCACGATGATCCGCCCCGCCGCCTCGTCGTGCGCGACCTGGATCTGCACGGCGTTGGAGCCGAAGACGGAGGCCGTGGCGGGCCACTGGCCCTCGGGGAGCAGACGGACGAAGGGCTCGTCGGCGAACGCCTTCTGGTAGGCGGCGCGGACGGCTTCGGCGGTGACCCCGGGCCTGGCCTTGGCACTGCACGTGGCGAGGATGCCGCGGGGCATGGGCGCGAGGGTCGGCGTGAAGGAGACGGAGACCCGCTCCCCCGCCGCCGCGCTGAGGTTCTGGATCATCTCGGGGGTGTGCCGGTGGGTGCCGCCGACGCCGTAGGGCGACATCGATCCCATGACCTCGCTGCCCAGCAGATGCGGCTTGGCCGCCTTGCCCGCGCCTGAGGTGCCGGAGGCGGCGACGATCACCGCCTCGGCCTCGGCGAGTCCGGCCGCATAGGCCGGGACGAGGGCCAGGGAGACGGCGGTCGGGTAGCAACCGGGCACCGCGATGCGCTTGGCCCCCTCCAGCGCGGCGCGGGCACCCGGCAGTTCGGGCAGGCCGTAGGGCCAGGTGCCGGCGTGCGGGGAGCCGTAGAACCGTTCCCAGTCGGCGGCGTCCTTCAGCCGGAAGTCGGCGCCCATGTCGATCACGAGCACGTCGTCGCCGAGCCGCTCGGCGACGGCGGCGGACTGCCCGTGCGGCAGCGCGAGGAACACGACGTCGTGCCCGTCGAGCACCTCGGGGGTGGTCGGCTCCAGGACGCGGTCGGCGAGCGGCAGCAGATGCGGCTGGAGCGCGCCGAGCCGCCGGCCGGCGTTGGAGCTCCCGGTCAGGGCGCCGATCTCGATCCCGGGGTGCGTCAGGAGCAGACGCAGCAGCTCACCGCCCGCGTATCCGCTCGCTCCGGCCACCGCCGCACGTACCGCCATGGGAAACCCTCCTCCTCGATGGCATGACTATACGTTTCATCGCACGTTTATGCAACGCCAGCGGCCGTATGATCAGCGGCATGGCGCTGCGACCGGTCATGGTGAACATCAAGGCTCTCGACGCCCCGGCGATCGGCCGTTTCTGGGCGGAGGCGCTCGGCTGGACCGCCTACAGCGCCGGCAGGACCACCTATGTCGGGCCCCCCGGCGGCCTGGTCTGGCCGGATCCGGTCGTCCTCGGCATCGACGTCGTTCCCGTCCCGGAACCCGGGTCCGCGGCGAAGAACCGGGTGCACCTCGATCTCGCCACGACCTCCGCGGCCCATCAGACGGAACTGGTCGGGCGGCTGAGGGGCCTCGGCGCGACGCCCGCCCACGTGGGCCAGGGCGCGGTGCCGTGGACGGTCCTCGCCGACCCGGAGGGGAACGAGTTCTGCGTGCTGGAGCCCAGGGAGTCATACCGGGACACCGGGCCGGTCGCCGCCGTGGTGGTCGACTGCGCGGATTCGCGGGCCATGGCCGCGTTCTGGGGTGAGGCGCTGGACTGGACCGTGCACGAGGTGGCCGACGGTCATGCCTCGATGCGCTCGGCTGGCGGCACCGGGCCGTATCTGGAGTTCCTCCGCACCCCCGGCGTGAGGACCGTGCCGGACCGGGTCCATCTGGATCTGCTGCCGTACCCCGGCGACGACAAGGCGGCGGAGGTGGCCCGGCTGCGGGCCCTCGGCGCCACCGACCTCGACGTCGGCCAGGGTGACGTCCCGTGGACGTGCCTGGCCGATCCCGAGGGCCACGAGTTCTGCGTCCTCGCCCCGTCCTAGCCACCTCTGCCCGATCCTCGGGGACGTCACCGAGTTCGCCGGGGAGGTGCAGCCGAACGTGCTCGCCACGCCCCGGAACGCGGATGCCACCGGGGTGCCCGTCCGCGTGTTCACCCCGTCCGCGTCGGCGGCCGGGGGGGTCACGCGGGCCCGTGGGGCGGCCCTCGCGCCGCCGAGGTCGATTGCCGTACCGAGTGCGAGTCGTGCACGGTTCCGGGCGGTGCGTGACGTAAGTCCTCCGCGACTCTCGCGGGAGTGGGGGACACGGGAGACGAGCCGCTCGGTATGTCGGTCATCGGTCAGTACTTCGAGCGGCAAGATAGGGCGGTGACAGGAGCACGTCCGTGGGTCGCGTGACGGCGCGGGCCACGCGGGAACGGGGGGCGATGGGCGAGTTCTGGCCGGTACCCGACGCACTGACCTACCTCGCCGGTCGCTGGCGGGCGGAGCGGACCGTGCGGGACCTGGCGAGCGGCGACGAGGGGCACTTCACGGGGGCGGTCGTTCTCGGCCCGCTGGAGGGCGGCGGCCTGCTCCACGAGGAGACCGGCGAGTTCACCTGGCGGGGTGTCACCCGGCCCGCCGCCCGGACCCTGCGCTTCCTGCCGGGCCCGGGGGGTACGGCGGACGTGCGGTTCGCCGACGGACGCCCGTTCCACGACCTTGACCTCGCCACCGGCCGGTACGTCGCCGATCACCCCTGCGCGGCGGATCTCTACCGGGGCGAGTTCACCGTGCGCGACGCGGACCACTGGCGGACGGTCTGGCGGGTGCGCGGTCCCGCCAAGGACCTCGAGCTCAGCACCTTTTACGCGCGCGTCGGCTGAGTGCGGGTCCCTTCCAGGCGCAGGCTCCAGCGGCCCGCCCGGCCGGCCACGCTGATCGTGGACAGCGAGCGCACGTCGATGCTCCAGTACGTCGCGGGCGGCGCCTTGAGCACGTACACCAGGGCCGCCCGGATCACGGAGGGTTCGGCCACGGCGACGACCGTGCAGTCGTCGTCGGCCGGCCGGGTGTCGAGCCAGCCGCCCACCCGGCCGATGAAGGCCGGCAGCGACTCCCCGCCGTACGGCGTGGCCCACGGGTCGGCGAGCCAGGCGTCCACGGCTCCCGGTTCCCGGGCCATCGCCTCGCCCAGGGTCAGCCCCCGCCAGCGGCCCATGTCGCAGTCGCGCAGGGCGAGCTGCACCAGCGGCGCGTACCCCAGCCCCTCCCCGGTGGCGCGGCTGCGCGGGGCCGGGGAGCAGTAGCGCAGATCGGCCGCCGCGAGCGGCAGCAGCTCGGGCGCGGCCCGTTCCACCTCGTTCCATCCGGCCTGGTCCAGCGGCCGGACGTCCTCGAAGCGCTCGGCGAGCACCGAGAAGCTCCCCGCGGCGGCGACGAACGTGACCCGAAGTGCCATGCCGCGATCGTCAGTCGCCGGAGTCGGCCGGTCAAGGGGTGCCGGCCCGCCGTCACCGTGCGTGCCCCTTCCCTCACTCAGCGGTGGGGTGCGGGGCGGACCGGGCGGGCCCGTCCCCTCACGCGAAGTGGAGCAGCATCCAGTGGTCGGGCCGCTCCAGCGGGCGGAACCCCAGCTTGGCGTAGACGCCGTGCGCGTCATGGGTGGCCAGCATGGCGCGCTTCACGCCGTAGGACCGCAGCTCCTCCCGTACGGCCGCGACCAGGGCGGTGCCGATGCCCTTGCCCCGCACCGAGGGGTCGACGTACACGTCGCACAGCCAGGCGAAGGTCGCCCGGTCGGTGACGACCCGCGCGTACGCCACCTGCTCCGCCGAGGCGGTGTCGTGGACGCCGAAGTTGAGGGAGCCGGCGATCGCCGCGTCCTGCTTCTCCCGGGAGCGGCCCATGGCCCAGTAGGCGTCGGTCGACAGCCACCCGTGCACACGGGCCGCGTCGATCCTGGCGGGGTCGGTGGAGATCTCGTAGCCCTCGGGCAGGCGTGCGATGTCGGTCATGGCGGGATGGTGTCAGGCGGGGCGGACATCGTCGAACCCTTATCCCGGCAGGTCGTCGCAGGCGGTGCGCAGGCGCCGCACCCCTTCCGCGATCTCACCCGCGCCGGCCACCGCGGCGAAGCTCAGGCGGAGGTGTCCGGCCGGGGGTTCGGCAGCGAAGTAGGGGCGGCCCGGTGTGACGGCGACGCCCGCCCGCAGGGCGGCGGCGGTCAGGGCGGGTTCCGCGGTGCCCTCGGGCAGCCGCAGCCACAGGTGGTAGCCGCCGGACGGGACGTGCGGCAGGACGAGTCCGGGCAGCCGCAGGCGGAGCGCGGTGGTCATGGCGTCGCGGCGGGCCCGCAGTTCGGCGGAGACCGCGCGCAGGTGGCGCGGCCAGGCGGGCGAGCCGACGAGCTCCAGCGTCGCCTCCTGGAGCGGGCGGGGCACGAAGAAGGTGTCGACGACCTGGATCGCCCGCAGCCGCTCCAGCACCGGGCCGTGCGCGGCCAGGGCGCTCACCCGGAAGCTGGGCGAGGTGGCCTTGGTGAGCGAGCAGACGTGCACCACCACCCCGTCGGGATCGTCGGCGGCGAGCGGCCGGGGCAGTGGCCCCGCATCCTCGTGCACCAGCCGCCGGACGAAGTCGTCCTCGACGACGAACGCGCCCGCCTCGCGGGCGATGCGCAGCACCTCGCCGCGCCGCTCGGGGGCGAGCACCGCGCCGGTGGGGTTCTGGAACAGCGGCTGACAGACGAAGACCCGGGCGCCGGTCGCCCGGAACGCGTCGGCGAGCAGAGTGGGCCGTACGCCGTCCGCGTCCACCGGGACGGGGACCGGGCGCAGGCCGGCGGCGCGGGCGATGGCGAGCATGCCGGGGTAGGTGGGCGACTCGACGAGCACGGGGGCGCCGGGCGGGGCGAGCGCGCGCAGGGCGGTGGTCAGCGCGGACTGTCCGCCCGCCGTGACCAGCACCCCGGCCGCCGTGACCGGTCCGCCGATGCTCCGGGCGAACCACTCGCGCAGCTCCGCCAGCCCTTCCATGGGCGGCCGTCCCCAGGCGCCCGGCCGGCGTCCGGCGCGGGACAGTGCCGCCGCCATGGCCCGTTCCGGCTGCAGGGAGGGGTGGAGGTAGCCGCCGTTGAACTCGATCACCCCGGGCGGCGGCGCGGCCAGCGAGACCAGCACACCGGAGGCGTCCACCGAGCGGGGCACGAGGTCGGCGGCGCCGTCGGCGCTGAGGGCGACCTCCTGCCAGGACGTGTCGCCCGTGGGGGCGGCCGGTGCGCGGTGCTGGGCGCGGAAGGCGCCGGAGCCGGGCCGGGTGACCACCAGGCCCTCGGCGGCGAGCACCGCCAGCGCCCGGGAGACGGTCACGGGGCTCACCCGGTACTGCTCCACCAGGGCTCGACTGGAAGGGAGCTTTCCGCCCGGAGAGTAGCGGTCGAGCTCCCTCCGCAGCCGTTCCGCCAGTTCACCGACGCTGCTACGCTCATGCATGAGAGCACAGAGTAGCGCTACCGCACCGCCGTCGATAGCAGTGCCCGTCCAGGACGGCCGCGGAGTCGGCACCCTGCAGGCCGCCCTCGGCGTCGTCGCCTTCTCCCTCACCTTCCCGGCCACGGCCTGGGGTCTCGAAGGCTTCGGGCCGTGGTCGCTGGTGGCCGTGCGCAGTGTGCTCGCGGCGCTGATCGCGGGCGGCTGTCTGCTCGCGCTGCGCGTTCCCCTGCCGGAGCGCCGGCACTGGACGGGACTGGCCGTGGTGGGCGGCGGGGTGGTGCTCGGCTTCCCGCTGCTGACGACCCTGGCGCTGCGGACCTCCACGACCGCGCACGCGGCCGTCGTGGTGGGACTGCTCCCCCTGACCACGGCCCTGCTGTCCGCCCTGCGGGTCGGCTCCCGTCCCTCGCGCACCTTCTGGACGGCGGCCCTCGCCGGAGCGGTCGCCGTGCTGGCCTTCACCGTGCAGCAGAGCGGCGGCGCGCTGACCACGGCCGACCTGTACCTGTTCGCGGCGCTGCTGGTGTGCGCGGCCGGATACACCGAGGGCGGCAGGCTGGCCCGGGTGATGCCGGGCTGGCAGGTGATCGGCTGGGCGCTGGTCATGTGCCTGCCGCTCACCCTGCCCGCCGCGGCGTTCGCGCTGAGCGCCGAACCGGTGCGGCTGACCGCGCACAGCGTGACCGGTCTGCTGTGGGTGGCGGCGGGTTCGCAGTTCCTCGGGCTGATCGTCTGGTACCGCGGCATGGCCGCCATCGGCATCCCCAAGGCCAGCCAGTTGCAGCTCGCCCAGCCGCTGCTCACACTGGTGTGGTCGGTGCTGTTGCTGAACGAGCACCTGACGGTGGCCGCCCCGCTGACGGCCGCGGCGGTGCTGGTCTGCATCGCCGTCACCCAGCGGGCACGCGGTTGAGAGGAGGCCCCGATGCGCGCAACCACGGGTGACCAGCTTGTCCAGCACGGCAGGGTGGTCGGCCAGCACGACAAGGTCGGTGAGATCGTCGAAGTGATGGGCGAGGGGGGCACCCCGCCCTACCGCGTCCGCTTCGAGGACGGACACGAAGGCGTGTGCTCACCCGGCCCCGACACCGAGATCCGGCACCGGACCACGACACGGCAGCGGTAGATCAGCGCGGGGGGTTCGCCGGCTTGTGGTAGTGGTCGGCGACCACCCGTGCCATCGCCCCGTTCCGGTCGGCCGTCACCTCACGCGCGGCGAAGAAGACGTGCCCGCCCACCTGCGGGTGCTCGCGCGCCAGCGTGAGGTGGCGGGACAGCTCGGCCGGGTCCTGCCAGGCCGCGGGCTGCGCGGGGTCGCCCGCTTTGTAGAGCGCCTCCCCCGCGTACAGCCGGGTCCCGGAGCCCTCGACGACGCCGGACCACCAGCGGATCAGCTCGGCGTAGTCGGCGGGGGCGAAGCCGATGTGCCAGTACAGCTGGGGGCAGATGTAGTCGATCCAGTTCTCGCGGGCCCAGGTGCGCGTGTCCGCGTGCAGGTCGTCGTACGTCTGCACACCCGCGCGGGTGCCGGAGCCCCGCTCGTCCGTCTCCGCGTTGCGCCACACGCCGAACGGGCTGATGCCGAAGCGGGTGCCGGGCCGGATCGTCCTGATCCCGGCGGCCGTCTCCCGCACCAGCCGGTCCACGTTGTCCCGCCGCCAGGCCGCGCGGTCCGGGAAGGCGCCGCCGTGGGTGTCGTAGGCGCGGTCGTCGTCGAAGGTCTGGCCGGCCACCGGGTACGGGTAGAAGTAGTCGTCGAAGTGGACCGCGTCGACGGGATAACGGCGCACCGCGTCGAGCATGGCCTCCCGCACGAACGCGCGGACCTCGGGGAGCCCCGGGTCGTAGTAGAGCCTGCCGCCGTACGCGACCACCCAGCCGGGGTTGCGGCGGGCCGGGTGCGAGGCGGCCAGCCGGGCTGGGTCGGCGTGCATGGCCACGCGGTAGGGGTTGAACCAGGCGTGCAGCCGAAGCCCGCGGGCGTGGGCCTCCTCGACCGCCGTGCCGAGCGGGTCCCAGCCGGGGTCCTGGCCCTGGGTGCCGGTGAGGTACTGCGACCAGGGCTCGTGGGGCGAGGGCCACAGGGCGTCGGCCGTGGGCCGCACCTGGAAGATCACCGTGTTGAGCCGGGCGCGCACGGCCGCGTCGAGGTGGGCGGTCAGTTCGGCGCGCTGCCGGGCGGCGCTCAGGCCAGGCCGGGACGGCCAGTCCCGGTTGGTCACGGTGGCCACCCACATGCCGCGCATCTCACCGGCCGTCGCGCCCCCGCCCCCGGCCGCACCCGGTGTCCGCCGCGGTGCGGCGGACGCCCGGGGCACGGCCGCCACTCCGGTCAGCGCCAGCGCCGCGAAGCCCCTGCGTGACACCCGCCCCATCGTGCCCCCTCATGCGTCGTCGGACCTGCTGGTCAGGCACGGTCCCCCGCCCAGGATGCACCACCCGCGCGATCGATCATCGATACTTCGGAGTAACGTGCACGAACGGAGCAGGACCCGGGACCCGGCACCCTGCCACAGCCGTAAGCAGAAGCGAAAGGGACGATGTGACCGACATCGAACGCGTCGGAGTGGTGGGCTGCGGTCAGATGGGCGCGGGTATCGCCGAGGTGTGCGCCCGCGCCGGACTGGACGTGAAGGTCGCCGAGACCACCGGCGAAGCCCTGGAGATCGGCCGTACCCGGCTGTTCAGCTCCCTGTCGAAGGCGGCCGAACGCGGCAAGATCAGCGCGGAGGAGCTCGAGGCCACCCAGGCCCGGCTGAGCTTCACCACCGACCTCGGCGAGTTCGCCGACCGTGACCTCGTGATCGAGGCCGTGGTCGAGAACGAGCAGGTCAAGACCGAGATCTTCCAGGTGCTGGACCAGGTCGTGACCCGGCCTGACGCGATCCTGGCCTCCAACACCTCCTCCATCCCGCTGGTGAAGCTGGCGGTCGCCACCTCGCGGCCGGACCACGTCATCGGCATCCACTTCTTCAACCCGGCCCCGGTGCAGAAGCTGGTCGAGCTGATCCCGGCGCTCACCACGTCCGAGGGCACGCTGAGCCGCGCCCAGGTCTTCACCGAGAAGGTGCTGGGCAAGCACGCGATCCGCGCCCAGGACCGCTCCGGCTTCGTGGTGAACGCGCTGCTGATCCCCTACCTGCTCTCCGCGATCCGGATGTTCGAGTCGGGCATCGCCAGCCGTGAGGACATCGACAACGGCATGGAGATGGGCTGCGCCCACCCGATGGGCCCGCTGAAGCTGTCCGACCTGATCGGTCTGGACACGGTGGCGTCGGTCGCGTACTCGATGTACGAGGAGTACAAGGAGCCGCTGTACGCCGCTCCCCCGCTGCTCCAGCGCATGGTCGACGCGGGCCGGCTGGGCCGTAAGAGCGGCTCGGGCTTCTACAGCTACGACTGAGGCCGGGGATAGCGCCGAGGGGCCCGGCACCGCGACGGCTCGCGGTGCCGGGCCCCCGCGCGTCAGGGCCGGCCGTCCTGGCCGAGCCTGAGGTGGTGGAGCAGGAGTAACGCGGCGGCCATGGTGGCGGCCGGGACCTCTCCCCGGGCGACCATGTCGGGGACGAGTTTGAGGGACACCCATGCGCGGCGGTCCGACTCGAAGTCGTCCACCGGGTGGCCGACGTACTCGCCCTCGTCGGCCCAGTAGACGTGGTGCCGGGCGTCGGTGAGGCCGTTGGACGGCTCCACGCTCATGAGGTGGTGCAGCGGGCCCGGCCGCCAGCCGGTCTCCTCCACCAGTTCCCGCGCCGCGGCCCCGGCGACGTCCTCGCCGTCCTCGACCACTCCGGCCGCGAGTTCCCAGCCCCAGCTGTCGGTGATGAAGCGGTGCCGCCACAGCAGCAGGACCTCGTTGGCCCGGTTCACCACCGTGGCGACGGCGACGGGGCGCAGCCGTAGGAGGAAGTGGTCGAGGTGCCGGCCGTCCGGGAGTTCGACATCCGCGAGATTGACGCTGAACCAGCGGTTTGCGTACACAGACTGTTCGTTCTGTTTCGTCCATTGCACGGTTCTGCCACCTTCCGACGAGTGAGTGGCAATATCGCAGCATCGGTCCTCCGCCCCGGTCACCGCTCTCCCAAGCCGGTACCCGGACCGGCCGGAGGGTCAGAGCGGCACGCGCAGGGCCCCGTCGATGAGCTCGGCCGCCTCGGCGGTGCCGGCGCAACCGCTGCGCACGAGGTACTCGCGCACCGAGCGGAGCCTGTCGCGCAACCGCTGCGACTCCATCCCCCGGGCCTGTTCCGCCATCCGCACCGCGATCGCCACCGCCCTGTCGGCATTGCCCTGGCGCAGCTCGACGGTGCTCAGCATGGCCAGCCGGTGCACCCGGCCCCGGTCGTGCGAGGGGGTGTCCACGGCGGCCGCGGCGTGCTCCCCGGCCGCCGACAGCTCACCGAGGCTCAACAGCGCCTCCGCCACCTGGACGTTGACCAGGCCGGGCTGGACGTAGCCGGTCTCGTCGGGTTCGTCTCCGGGCCGGATGCGTCCGGCGGACCGCTCCGCCCGCCGGATGCAGGCCAGCGCGCTCGTGCCGTCCCCCAGGTGTGCGTACGCCTTGGCCTGCATCGCGTGCAGGTCGGAGGCGAGGGCCGGGGTGATGCGGGTGCCTGCGGCACGCAGCGCGGCCTCGGCGAAGGCGACGGCCTGGCGGTGCTCCCGCATGAACAGCGACTGGTTGACGAGCAGTGCGATGACGTAGGCGCCGAGCCCCCGGTCCCCGCTGGCCTTCGCCAGCCGGAGCGCCTGGTGGAAGTAGCGCTGGGCGAGGCCGTGCGCGTCGGAGTCGTACGCGCAGATGCCGGCGATCGCGACCAGGCCGCCGGTGGCCCGGTGCAGCCGGCGGCCGGTGGCGTCGGTGTAGCCGCCGCGCAGCAGCGGGGCGGCCTCATTGTTGAGGAACCCCACGATCCGGGCGCGGGTCGCCACGCCGCCCGCCTTGCGGTACAGCTGCTCGTAGTGGGCGCGGGCGGCGCGCAGCAGGTCGAGATCGGCCGGGGTGACCCGGTGCCGGCCGCCACGGGAGACGTCGACGTCCTCGGGCGGGTTCTCCCACTCCCACACGGGCATCACGGCGGGCGTTCCGGTGACGGCGGGCGCGTCGCGCAGGTGCGGACGGCGCTGCTGGTCGGAGCGCCACAGCGCGGTGGCCCGCTCGACGAACCCGGAGAGCGAGCCGTGCTGCGGGGCCGCCGGTCCGCCGGGGACGCCCAGGCCGACGTCGTCGAGGGTGACCGGGCGTCGCAGCCGGGCGGAGAGCACCTCGCAGATCAGGTCGGGCACCTGGCCCCGGGGCCGTTGGCCCT
The DNA here is from genome assembly GCF_055592385.1 of Streptomyces sp. NPDC041124. Taxonomy (NCBI): domain Bacteria; kingdom Bacillati; phylum Actinomycetota; class Actinomycetes; order Kitasatosporales; family Streptomycetaceae; genus Streptomyces; species Streptomyces sp. NPDC041124. The sequence continues at coordinate 203,347 of NZ_JBVIYR010000008.1, read as the reverse complement.
TCAGCCACCGCGCGACGGCGGTGTGCTCGTACCTCAGGGACAGGCCGCGCGTCCGTCCGGCCTGGTTGACGTGGGCGGCCAGGCCGGCGTGGGAGATGCCGGCCTCGTCCAGGATCGCGTCGAGCAGGGTGTTGGGCTGCATGCGGGCCCCCGTTGGCTCGGTGCGGACAGACTAGTGGCCGGCCGTTCACACGGGGTGTGAAGCGAGCGCCCGTATCCGCGGTGTGCGCGCGCTGTCGCGGAGTGTGTCCGGCCGGTTGACTGGATTGCCTCGAAAGAGGCCGGCCGGACCGCCGGCTCCCCCTCGTACAGTGCGGCGGTCCGTATCCTCGCCGTCCGCCCGGCTGCCTGCCCGACACTCCGTGGCGGGGCGGACGGCCCGCCGGCCCCCGGGGCTCCGCGGTCCCTCACCGGCCGCGCAGGCGCGCCTTCTCGGGGAGGTCCGGGGCGGGGCGGCGGATGTGGCGCTCGTTCCTGAGGACCAGCAGGGCCACGTCGTCCTTCGGCGGGTCGGCCGAGTGCCGGAGCAGGGCGGTGAGCACCGTGCGCAGGACCGACTGGGGTGCGGGACGGGTGTGCGCGACGTCGGTGAGGACGTCCTGGAGCGGGAAGAAGCGGCCCTCGCTGTCGCGGGCCTCTTCCACTCCGTCCGTGTGCAGGACGAGCGCCTCGCCGGGCAGCAGGTGTCCGCAGGCCGCGGCGGTCAGTTCGGCGGGCAGCGGGAACGGGCCGAGCGGTGGCAGCGGATCAGTGGGGGCGAGCAGTTCGGCGCGGGCCCCGGTCAGGCGGTACGGCCAGGGATGTCCGCAGTTCAGCGCACGCACCTCGCCGTCCGGCAGGATCTCCATCAGCAGGACGGTGACGAACTCCTCCGCCGCCGCCGGATCGGACTCCACGGTGGCCCGCTCCCGCAGGTGCCGGGCCATCGCCCGCTCCAGCCGGCGCAGCACACCGTCCAGTCCGGCCTCGTCGTGGGCCGCCTCGCGAAAGCTGCCGAGGACGGCGGCCGCGGTCCGTACGGCACCGGTCCCGTGCCCCCGGACGTCACCGATGACCGCCCGTACACCGTGCTCGGTGGCGATCACCTCGTACAGGTCGCCACCGAGCCGGGCCTCCCGGTCGGCGGACAGGTGGACCGCGGCGACGGCCAGCCCGTCGACCCGCGGCGGCGGCGGCCGCAGCAGCACGCTCTGGGCGGCCTCCGCTGCCGAGCGGGTCCGCCGCAGTTCGCGCAGCAGTCCGCCGCGGGCGTGCATCACGAGGCCGGTGACGACCGTGCACAGCACGGCGCTGCTCACCAGACGGGCGCCGAGGGCGTCGTCCCGGGCGAGGGGGCAGGTCATCCGGTAGGCGACCGCGGTGGCTCCCCAGGCCACGGGCACCGACAGGGTGAACGCCCGTGAGAGGAACCGGGGTGGCGCCCAGCGGGAAGCCCCGGGCTTGAAGCGGATCATGCCGAATGGCCCCCCATATAGGCCCGGACAGCGCAGACCGGCCCCGAGAGGCCGGTCCGATTCTGTCGACCACATGGCCTGATCCCGACGCATCACCTGAGATAGTCACTCGAACGAGTGAGGTGACCGGTGGGCTCACATAGTTGTGGGGGGCGTGCGCCCACGCGCACGCCCCCCACAGCCGATGACCTGGCGGGAATCAGCCCCGCAGGACCGCTCCGGTGCGGTCGGCCGCGACCGCCACCGCCGCCTCGCGGGCCGCCGACGCCTCGTCGACGGTCAGCGTGCGGTCACTCGCGCGGAAGCGCAGCGCGTACGCCAGCGACTTGCGGCCTTCGCCCAGCTGCTCGGCGTTCTCGTACACGTCGAACAGGCGGAGGGACTCCAGCAGCGGGCCGGCGCCCTCGCGCAGGGCTGCCTCGACGTCCGCGGCGGGCACGAACGCGTCGACGACCAGCGCGACGTCCTGCGTGGCGACCGGGAAGGTGGAGATGCCCGGTGCCTGCGGGGTGCCCGCGCCGACCCGCTCCAGGGTGTCCAGGTCCAGCTCCATCGCGCAGCTGCGCGCGGGCAGGCCCAGGGTCTTCACCACGCGGGGATGCAGCTCACCGGCGTGGCCGATGACGCGCTCGGTGCCGTCGACGGTGACGGTCAGCTCGGCGCAGCGGCCCGGGTGCCAGGGCCCGTACTGGCCCTTGCGGATGCCCAGTTCGGCACCGGCCTCGCGGGCGACGGTCCGGGCGGCCTCGACCGCGTCGGCCCAGTCGGCCGGCCGGCCCCTGCCCCACCAGCCGGCCTGCTCGCGGGCGCCGGCCAGTACGACGGCGACATGCCGGGGCTGGTCGGGCAGCGCGGCGTTCAGCGCGGCGATGTCGTCCTCGCTGGGACGGCGGTCGACGGACAGGTTCGCGGCGGTCCTCCGCTCGTCGCCCGGCTGGAAGACGAGGCCGGTCTCGAACAGCGCGAGGTCGTGCGAGCCCCGGCCGTCGTTGCGGCGCAGCGCTCCGAGCAGACCCGGCAGCAGCGTGGTCCGCAGCGCGGGCTCCTCGTCGCTGAGCGGGTTGACGAGCTTGACGACACGGCGGGCCGGGTCGTCGGCCTCCAGGCTGAGCTGGTCGAAGACCTGCTCGCTGACGAACGGGTAGTTAGGCGCCTCGACGTAACCGGCCCCGGCGAGCGCGCGGCCGACGCGGCGGTGCAGCCGCTGGCGGTCGGTCAGGCCACGGCCGGCGGGCGGCCTGGGCAGCGTGGAGGGCAGGTTCTCGTAGCCCTCCAGCCGGATGACCTCCTCGGCCAGGTCGTTGGCGTCGGTGAGGTCGGGCCGCCAGGACGGGACGGTGACGACCAGATCGTCCTGCCCGTACACATCGCAGCCGACCTCCTGGAGGCGGCGTACGACGGTCTCCCGGCCGTAGGTCACCCCCGCGACCCTGTCGGGGTGGTCGGCCGCGGTGGTGATGGTGCGCGGCGCGCCCGGGGCGACGACCTCGGTGACGCCCGCCTCGGCGGTGCCGCCGGCGAGCAGCACCAGCAGGTCGACGGTGCGCTGGGCGGCAGCGGCGGCGGCCTGCGGGTCCACGCCGCGCTCGAAGCGGCGGGACGCCTCGGAGGACAGCTTGTGGCGGCGGGCGGTGCGCGCGATGGACACCTGGTCGAAGTGGGCGGCCTCGATGACCACGTCGCCGGTCGACTTCTCGAGGTCGTCGTGGTCCGCGATCTCCGTGTCCGCCCCGCCCATCACGCCGGCGAGACCGATGGGGCCGCGGTCGTCGGTGATGACGAGGTCCTCGGCGTGCAGCGTCCGCTCGACGCCGTCGAGGGTGACGATCTTCTCGCCCTCCTCGGCGCGGCGTACGCCGATGGTGCCCTGGACCAGGTTCCGGTCGTAGGCGTGCAGCGGCTGGCCGAGCTCCATCATCACGTAGTTGGTGACGTCGACGGCGAGGGAGATCGGGCGCATGCCGACCTTCTGCAGCCGCCGCTTCAGCCAGATCGGGGAGCGCGCCTCGGGGCTGAGGCCGGTCACCGTGCGGGCGGTGAAGCGGTCGCAGCCGGCCGGGTCGGACACCTTCACCGGGTAGCCGAAGGCGTTCGGCCCCGGCACGTCGAGGAGGGCCGGGTCGCGCAGCGGCAGGCCGTAGGCGATGGCGGTCTCGCGGGCGACGCCGCGGATGGACAGGCAGTCGCCGCGGTTGGCGGTGACGGCGATGTCCAGGACCTCGTCGACCAGTTCGAGCAGTTCGACGGCGTCCTTGCCGACCTCGGTCTCCGGCGGCAGCACGATGATGCCGTGGGTGCCGTCGTCGCCCATGCCCAGCTCGTCGCTGGAGCAGATCATGCCGTGGGACGTCTTGCCGTACGTCTTGCGGGCGCTGATCGAGAAGCCGCCGGGAAGCGTGGCACCGGGGAGGACCACGACGACCTTGTCGCCGACGGCGAAGTTGCGGGCGCCGCAGACGATCTCCTGGGGCTCACCGGTGCCGTTGGCCTGCCCGACGTCGACGGTGCAGAAGCGGATCGGCTTCTTGAAGCCCTCCAGCTCCTCGATGGTCAGCACCTGGCCGACGACGAGGGGACCCTTGAGGTCGGCGCCGAGGTGCTCGACGGTCTCGACCTCGAGTCCGGCCGAAATGAGCTTGGCCTGTACGTCACGGCCGGTCTCCGTCGCCGGCAGGTCGACGTACTCCCGCAGCCAAGAAAGCGGGATCCGCATCAGATCTCCATCCCGAACGGCCGGGTGAACCGGACGTCACCCTCGACCATGTCTCGCATGTCCTCGACGTTGTGGCGGAACATCAGCATCCGCTCGATGCCGAACCCGAAGGCGAAGCCGCTGTACTTCTCGGGGTCGACGCCGCAGGCGGTGAGCACCCGCGGGTTGACCATGCCGCAGCCGCCGAGCTCGATCCAGCCCTCGCTGGAGCAGGTGCGGCAGGGCCGGTCGGGGTTGCCGACGGACGCGCCCTTGCAGACGTAGCAGAGCATGTCCATCTCGGCGCTCGGCTCGGTGAAGGGGAAGAAGTTCGGCCGCAGCCGGGTCTTCATCTCGGCGCCGAACAGCGACTGGACCATGTGGTCCAGGGTGCCCTTGAGGTCCGCCATGGTCAGGCCCTCGTCCACGGCGAGCAGCTCGACCTGGTGGAAGACGGGGGTGTGCGTGGCGTCCAGCTCGTCGGTGCGGTACACGCGGCCGGGGCAGATCACGTAGACCGGCAGCTCACGGTCGAGGAGGGAGCGGACCTGCACGGGCGAGGTGTGGGTGCGCAGCACGACGCCGGACTCGGTGCCGCCCTGCGGTCCCTCGACGAAGAAGGTGTCGGCCTCGCCGCGGGCCGGGTGGTCCGGGCCGATGTTCAGGGCGTCGAAGTTGAACCACTCGGTCTCGACCTCGGGGCCCTCGGCGACCTCGTAGCCCATGGCCACGAAGACGTCCTCGATGCGCTCGGAGAGCGTGGTGAGCGGGTGCCGGGCGCCGGCCGGTACGCGGTCGTGGGGCAGGCTGACATCCACGGCCTCCTCGACCAGGACGCGCGCGTCGCGCTCGGCCTCGAGCTCGGCCTGGCGGGCGGCGAGTCCCCTGTTGACGGCACCGCGCGCCTGGCCGACGCGCTTGCCGGCGTCGGCCTTCGCGTGCGGCGGCAGCGCGCCGATCTCGCGGTTGGCCAGCGCCAGCGGGGAGGTGCCGCCGGTGTGGGCGACCTTGGCCTCCTGGAGCGCGTCGAGGGAGCCCGCGGCGGCGAAGGCGGCGAGCGCCTCGTCCCGCATGCGCTCGATCTCTTCCGGTTTCAACGCCTCGACCTCGACTGGGTCGTACGACTTATTCGGTGCCGACATCTCTTCCCGTGCTTCCGTTGTCCCCCAGCTGTCGCTGGGAGGTGCCCCCAGGCTGATGGTCCCCGTCATCGACTCGTGGACGAATCCCGCGTGTGGTTCGTCCGGTCTTTCGTCCTCGGGACGCAAAGGCGCCAAAGGCCGAGTCTAACGGGGTGAGGGAATGCGAATGCGCCCGTGGGGGCCGTCCGACGTCTCAGGTGAGGTACGCCGGTGCCGCCACGGGCAGCGTAAATCGGAACTGGGCGCCGCCGCCGGGGGCGCGTCCGACCGTGATGGTGCCGCCGTGCGCTTCGACGATCCCCTTGACGATGTACAGCCCGAGGCCCGTACCGCCGCGCTTGCTGCCCCGCCAGAAGCGGGTGAAGACGCGGTTCATGGACTCCTCCGGAATGCCGGGCCCCTCGTCGCTCACCGTGACCGACGTGCCGGCCTCCTCCCGTTCGCGGGGGGACGCCGAGGGCGTGATGTCGATGGTGACAGTTCCCTCGCCGTGGCGCACCGCGTTTTCCAGCAGGTTGCTCAGCACCTGGTCGACCTTGTCGGGGTCGGCCCACAGGTCGGGCAGCGGGTGCTGCACCCGCAGCAGGAACCGGTCGGCCGGCCGGCCGGCGGCCACGTGGGCCTGGATGTGGCGTCCGACGGCGGCGCCGATGTCGACGGGCTGGCGGCGCACCTCCAGGCGCCCGGAGTCGATGCGGGATATGTCGAGCAGCTCGGCGATGAGCCGGGTGACGCGGTCGGCGTCGGCGTCGACGGTCTCCAGCATCAGCCGCTTCTGGTCGTCGGTGAACCGCTCCCACTTGGCGAGCAGGGTGGCGGTGAAGCCCTTGACGGAGGTGAGCGGGGAGCGCAGTTCGTGGGCGACGGTGGCGATCAGCTCGGCGTGGCTGCGCTCGGTGCGGCGCCGGGCCTCGGTGTCGCGCAGGGTGACGACGACGCGGCGGACGGGGCCGGTGGGCCGGGTGCGGACGTAACGGGCGGAGACGAGGACCTCTCGGCCGCCGGGGAGCAGGAGGTTGCGTTCGGGCTGGCGCACCCGGATGGCGAGGCCGCCGTAGGGGTCGGTGAGCTGCCACCAGCGGCGGCCCTCCAGGTCCTCTAACGGCAGCGCGGTCTCCAAGGGCTGTCCGAGGGCCTGTTCCGCGGGGACGGCCGTGATGCGGGCGGCGGTCGCGTTGAAGCAGATCACCCGGCCGTGCTCGTCGGCGACGACGAGTCCGTCGGGCAGCTGGTCGGGGTCGATGCCGAGTTCGGCGAGGTCACCGGGCCGGGGCGCGGGCGGGCGCGCGACCCGCTGTGCTCCCGGTGCGCTGCTCGTGCCGACGCTCATCCCCGTACCCCACCTCTCGGAACTTCCTCGGGGCGCCCCGTGCTCGGGACCGGCCGAGAGCTTGGGGGAGGGTCCCCGAGCTGGTCAGCCTACTAGCTGTCGGTGACGGAGCGGCACCCTCCGACGGCGCGCTGTGCACGTGCCGACGCGTAGAGACATACGGCGGCGGCGGTGGCGAGGTTCAGACTTTCGGCTTTTCCGTGGATGGGGACGCGTACGACGGCGTCGGTGAGGGCGCGGGTCTCCTCGGGCAGGCCCCAGGCCTCGTTGCCGAAGACCCAGGCGGTCGGGCCGCCCATGGTGCCCTTGTCGAGCTCGTCGTCGAGGTCCCGGTCTCCGGCTCCGTCGGCCGCCAGCAGCCGTACCCCCGCGTCCCGCAGGCCGGTCACGGCCTGTTCGACGGGGACGCCGACGGCGACGGGCAGATGGAAGAGGGAGCCGACGGAGGCGCGCACCGCTTTGGGGTTGTACAGGTCCACTGAGGCGTCGGTGAGGACGACGGCCTCGGCTCCCGCGGCGTCGGCGCAGCGCAGCACGGTGCCGGCGTTGCCGGGGTCGCGCACGTGTGCGAGGACGGCGACGAGGCGGGGCCGGGCGGCGAGGATCTCCTGGAACGGCGTGTCCAGGAAGCGGCACACTCCGACGAGTCCCTGCGGGGTGACGGTGGTGGAGATGTCGGCGATGACGTCCTCGGAGGCGAGGTGCACCCGGGCCCCGGCATCGCGGGCCGCGCCGATGATGTCGGCGTAGCGCTCGGCCGCCTCGACGGTGGCGAACAGTTCGACGAGCGGGGCGCCGTCCGCGCCCCGGTGCGCGGCGGCCTCCCGCACGGCCTGCGGCCCCTCGGCGAGGAACAGCCGCTCCTTGCCCCGGAAGTTCCGCCTGGCGAGCCGCCGGGCGGCGGCGACGCGGGGGGACCGGGGGGAGATCGGCTCGGGGCTGACGGGGGCCATCTTCTTCACCTTCGGGAGCGCTCTCGACACGCGGCACGTGCGGCTCCCCAGGGGCGCGGGGAACTGCGCGACCAGCCACAACGGGCCCGCGGCCGAACATCTGGCCGACGGACGGCAACAACAGGACCCGCAAGCCCCAGAGCCTGCGGGTCCTGATAAAAACTCACGTCGGCTTCAAGCCAACGCCGTGCTCACGCCGCCTTGGGCGCGTTCACGTCCGCCGGCAGCGCCTTCTGCGCGACCTCGACGAGCGCCGCGAAGGCGGTCGCGTCGTTGACGGCCAGCTCGGCCAGGATCTTGCGGTCGACCTCGACGTTCGCGGCCTTCAGACCCTGGATGAAGCGGTTGTACGTGATGCCGTTGGCGCGGGCAGCGGCGTTGATGCGCTGGATCCACAGCTGGCGGAAGTCACCCTTGCGCTTCTTGCGGTCGTTGTAGTTGTAGACCAGCGAGTGGGTGACCTGCTCCTTGGCCTTGCGGTACAGGCGCGAACGCTGACCGCGGTAGCCGGAGGCCTGCTCGAGGATCGCCCGGCGCTTCTTGTGGGCGTTGACTGCCCGCTTGACGCGTGCCACTTGTTTAACTCCTTGTAGCGGGGCCGTGGTGGTCGCCACACGGCCCGGAAACGATTGGGTCCCGGTGTCGGTGGATCAGGCGCTGAACGCCCGACCTCACTTGCCGAGAAGCTTCTTGATCTTCGCGGCGTCGCCCGGGGCCATCTCGGCGTTGCCGGTGAGGCGACGCGTCACGCGGGACGACTTGTGCTCGAGCAGGTGGCGCTTGCCGGCGCGCTCGCGGAGCACCTTGCCGGAGCCGGTGATCTTGAAGCGCTTGCTGGCACCGCTGTGCGACTTGTTCTTCGGCATAGCGCCGTTCTCTCCTCGTCGGTGGCGCTCCGGTGCCCGGTCACGAAAACCGGGCACGGGTGGAGCGTCGTACTTGTATCGGTTGCTTCCTGGGGCTCGCGCCCCGGGGAGTCACGCGTCGGCAGGCTCCTCGGCCGCCGGGGCGGCCTCGGTCTCCGCCTCGGTCTCCGCGGCGTTCTGCGACTTGCCGGGGTTGGCCTTCGCGTCCGCCTTGCGGGCTTCCTGCGCCTGGCGGGCCTCGGCCATCGCCTCGGTCTTCTTCTTGTGCGGACCGAGGACCATGATCATGTTGCGGCCGTCCTGCTTCGGGTTCGACTCCACGAACCCGAGGTCGGCCACGTCCTCCGCGAGGCGCTGCAGCAGTCGGTAGCCGAGCTCCGGCCGGGACTGCTCGCGACCACGGAACATGATCGTGATCTTGACCTTGTCGCCCTGCTTGAGGAACCGGACGACGTGACCCTTCTTGGTGTCGTAGTCGTGCGGGTCGATCTTCGGCCGGAGCTTCATCTCCTTGATGACCGTGTGCGCCTGGTTCTTGCGCGCCTCACGGGCCTTCATGGCCGACTCGTACTTGAACTTCCCGTAGTCCATGAGCTTGCACACGGGCGGACGGGCGTTCGCCGCGACCTCGACGAGGTCGAGGTCGTACTCCTGCGCAAGCTCCAGGGCCTTGGCAAGCGGAACAATCCCGACCTGCTCGCCGCTGGGACCGACAAGTCGCACCTCGGGAACGCGAATCCGGTCGTTGATGCGGGGCTCGGCGCTGATGGATCCTCCTCGGTAGCACCACGCGACGGTCTGGCGGACAGCCGCGTAACGTCTGTGTTCGTTGGGACCTGACCGCGCCGGAGCAAGCAAAACGCCCCGGACGATCACGGGCGGGGCTCCTGGAACTACCGGAACACCGCCACGGGGACCGCGGGGCGCGTCATCGGGCGGACCCCCGCCTCGGGGGCGGGACCGCCTGACCGGTGACCCGCCGCCCCGGGGGCGACAGGTGGGAGTTCGGAGCCTCCACTTGTGGGCCGGACTCGCGAGCCGCGAGGCATACGGGTCCGACCGGTCGTTACACAAGGTTAGCAGTTCCGGAAGGCGTGCGCTAACCACGTGTCCCGTGCCTCCTGCTGTCAAGGGGGCACGCGTCTGCGCCTATCGTGTGGGGCATGAGTGACACCTCCCCCTCGGACAGCCCCGAGACCTCCGGCAACCCCGACTTCGACGCCATGGCCCGCGACATCGCCGAGGTCCCGGCGGTCGAGGTGATCGTGACGGTCGCCGTCAACCTGATGAGCGCCGCCGCCGTGAAGCTCGGTCTGACCGAGGAGGGCGACAAGTACAAGGACCTGGACGAGGCGCGCAAGCTGGTGCACGCGCTCGCCGGCCTGCTGGACGCCTCGGCGACCGAGATCAGCTCCTTCCACGCGGCCCCCCTGCGTGACGGCCTGAAGTCGCTCCAGCTGGCCTTCCGCGAGGCCTCGCTGGTGGCGGACGAGCCGGGCAAGGGGCCGGGCGAGAAGTACACGGGCGCGGTCTACGGCTAGCACGCCCAGGGCGTCCGGGGGGCGTCTCAGGGACGTACGTACAAGGGCTCGCCCGGCGGCGTCGCCTCGGCCGGCAGGACTGCCAGGTCGAGGCCGCGCACCAGGCGGGCCCTCAGTGTTTCGTCGGCGGCGAGCCGCCGGGCGACGGCTCGGGCCGCCTCGGCGACGGGGGCGGCCGGGTCGAGGACCAGGGCGAGCGTGCCGTCGGCCTGCCCCGGACCGAGGTGGGCGCGCAGCACCGCGGGTTCCGCGGCCACGGCGGTCCGTACGGCTTCGACGACGGCCGGGTCGGCGAGCGGATCGGTGCTGGTGCGGCCCTCGGCGAGGGCGAGCAGCGCGGGGCCGGTCAGTTCAAAGGTCACCGGGCCGGACATGTCCAGGAGGAGGGTATCCGCCTTCTCGTGCGCGGCGGCCTGCAGGGCCTGGTGCAGCGGTACGGCGACGGGGCGGGCCGCCGGGTCCCAGCGGGCGAGCGACTCGGTGGACGTGAAGGCGGGCAGTGCGGTGCGGCCGCCCGCCTTGAGGGTGGGTACGGCCATGTCGCTGGTCTTCTCGCGCCGCAGCCCGTTCCCGTCCTCCTCGACCTCGCCGAGCACGGCGACGACGGGCACGAGGAGCCGCGCGCCCTTGAGCGCCTCGAGGACGGGGCCGACGGCGTTGCCGTCCTCGGCCCAGGCGGCGAGGGCGGCGCTCAGCCGGGGGTCGGCGCTGCCGTCGTCGTCGCGGAACGGGGAGTCGGGGATGTTCTTGTTCGCCACGGACACCGAGCCTATCGGGCAGCCGTGACGGGCTCGGACGCGGCTGCGGGGTCGGTCCTGGGCGTCGGGTCCGGTGGAGGGAGACAGCGGTGGCGGACGGGGCGCGGGTGTCGGCGGCCGGCCCGCTGTGGGGCCTGACCCGCACCACGGCCGTGGACCGGATGGCGCTGCAGCGGCAGGTGTTCGGCGCGGACTCGGTGCTGGGCGGGGCCTCACGGGCGTATGTGCGGGACCTGATGGGGCGGGTCGTCCCGGAGCAGGCGTGGGGCGTGCCGTCGGTGGCGGACGACGGCACCGGGTGGGGCGTGAAGAACGGCTGGCTGCCGCGCGACGGGCCTGTGGGTCGTGAACAGCGTCGGCCGCGTCACGGCCGGCGGGCGCGCATACCTGGTGGCGGCGCTGTCCGACGGCAACGCGACGAAGGAGCGGGGTGTGGCCCGAGTGGAGGAAGCGGTACGGGCGGTCCTGACGCGGTAGGCGGCAGCGCCCGCGCGCCGCGCACCCCCCGGCATCGTCCCGACCCCCCGCCGACCGGGCCTCCCGGCCGCTACGACTCCCGTTGCTCCGCTCGGCGGCCGCGCCACAGGACGACCGTGGCGACCAGCAGGACGCCGCCGGCTCCGCCTGCGAGGGGGGCGGCCCAGTCGGCGGTGCCGTCGTCGGGCTCGCCGGTGTCCGGGCCGGGCCCGAAGTACTTCTCGCCGTAGGCGGCCGATCTCAGGCCGTCCGGCTCCAGACGGGCCGCGGCCCTGATCGCGGCGGCCGGGTCGACGAAGCCGAAGCCCCGGGAGTCGTCGCGGCCGCCGTCGGGGGCGTTGCGGGCGGTGTCCTCCAGGAGCCGCTTGATCTGGGCCGGGGTCAGGCCCGGGTGGGCCGCCTCGACCAGGGCGACGGCGCCGGAGACGAACGCGGCGGCGGCACTGGTGCCCCAGCCCTCGTAGTACTTGTGGTCGGGGTCGGCGATGATCACGTCGACGCCGGGGGCACTGACCGTCGCGTACCAGCGGCGGGTGGAGAACGGGGCGCGGGTGCCGTAGCGGTCGACGGCGGTCACGGCGATGACGCCGGGGTAGGCGGCCGGGTAGGAGACGCGGTCGCCCTTCTCGCCGCCGTTCCCGGCGGAGGCGACCACGACCACGCCCTTGCGCAGGGCGTACTGGATGGCCTCGTCCTCGCCGGGTTCGGGGTGGGCGGAGGCGGAGTCGTCGCCGAGGGAGAGGTTGATGATGTCGGCGCCGTTGTCGGCGGCCCAGCGGATGCCCTCGGCGAGGGCGTTGCCGCGGGTACTGCGGGCCTTGGCGCGGGAGGGGTCGCCGTCCTCCAGGATCACCCGGACGGGGAGGATCTTCGCCTCGGGCGCGATGCCCATGACGCCCTCGGCGTTGCCGGGGCCGTGGCCGTGACCGGCGATGATGCCGGCCATGGCGGTGCCGTGGCGGGCCCAGGCGCGGTCGCCCTCACGCGCTCCGAAGCCGACGAGGTCCTTGCCGGGGAGCACGTTGCCGTCGAGGTCGGGATGGTCGGCCTCGACGCCGGTGTCCAGGACGGCGACGGTGACGCCCGCCCCCTTGGTGGTCTGCCACGCCTCCTCGGTGTGCATGGCCTCCAGGCTCCACTGCCGGACGCGGATGCCGTCGGCGTGCGCGGGGGTGGCGGGCAGGAGGACGAGCGCCGCGGCGAGGAGGGCGCCGAGGGCCGCCGCGGGGCGTCTGCCGGTGAGAGGGCTCATGACGGCTGCTCCGTCGCGGTGCCCGCCTTTTTGCGCAGGGCCCGCTCGATGCGGTCGGCGAGCCCCTGTGCCTCGTGGCCCAGGCCTGCCCGGGCGGGGCCGGTGCCGGTGCCGGACTCCATGGCGTCCCGGGCGGGTTGCGGGGGGTCGACGGTACGGCCGTCGGCCCAGCCGGTGACGGCGTAGACGACGACGGGGGCGTCGGTGAGGACGGAGATCGCCCAGGAGGCGCGCTGTCCGGGGCCGAAGCCCTCGGCGGCGGTGCCCTCGGCCGCGTACGGCAGGGGCATCAGGTCGGTACGGCGGTCCAGGCGTTCGGTGTCGAAGCGGCGGGCGAGGGCGCTCATGGCGGCGGCGTCGGCATCCGTGAACAGCAGGCCGACGGTGGTGACATGGCTCTGGGTGGCATCGGTGTAGGTGGCGCGCAGCAGGCGTGCGCAGCCGACGGGGTCGAGGACCTTGCGCAGCAGGGGGTCGAAGGCGCCCTTGCAGCCGCTGTCGGGGGCCACGGCGATGCGCGTCCAGGAGCGGTCGGCGTTGCCGGGGCCCGCGCCCTTGCCCTGGAGGGTGGGCGGGAACAGCTGGTCGACGGGCACGTTGTGCCACAGGGCGCCGGCGGCGGTGAAGCCGTGCCGGGCGGCGGGCCCCTCGGAGCCGTCCGCGAGCCAACTGCCGGTGACGGCACCGCCGATGAGCCCCGTGCCGAGGACGAGGCAGGCCGCCGCGGCCACGATCTGCGACCGGCTGCGACGTCCGAGCGGCCGTGGCCGCGCGTTGTCGTCGTATCCCTCCGGCTCCCCGAACGACACGACGGTGGTCCGTCCTGGCCCGGGTACACCCCCCGGCGCCATGGGCGCGCTCCAGGACAGCGCGGGATCGGGGGCGCCGCCGGGGCGGGGCTCGCCGGTACCGGCGGCCGTTCCGGCACGGCGATGCCCGCCGTGGTCCGTGCGGGGGCCGGGCGGCGTCGGGCCCTGCCGGTCCGTGGGGTGAGCGGGGACGGGACGCAGGCGGGTGGTCGTCTCGGACGCGGTCTCCGCGGGAGCGGCGGCCCCTCGTGCGGCGGGCCGGTGGGCGGGTTGCGGCGGCACGGCGGGCGGGGCGTCCGGGGAGCGCAGGTCTTGGCCCACGGTCGGCGGGGCGTCCGGGGAGCGCAGGCCTTGGCCCACGGTCGGCGGGGCGTCGGGGAACCGGGCGGAGGCACGCGGCGGCGGAGGCCCTCCGGGGTCCGGCGCACCGGCCCCGAAGCCCCGCGCGCCCGCCCGGGACACGTCGGAGGCGGCTCCCCGGCGACCGGCGGCCGCATCACCGGTACGGCCATCACCGTCCGCGGGGGCCGCGCTCACGCCCCCACGGCGCCCCTGGGGAGCGGTACCTGACGCATCGCCGGCGGAGGCGTCGGCCGCACCACCCGTACCGCCGGGCGCACCCGGCCAGGTGCCGCCTGCCGACGGCCGCGACGGCTCGGTGCCGCCGTGTCCCGTGCCGCGCGGCGGCCTCCCGGGGGGACCGGCGGCCGCACCACGCCCGTCGGGGCCGGTGGCGGCCGACGGGCTTCCCATGGCGCGGGTGTTTTCGGGCCCTCTCGGGGCCCGGCGGGGAGCGGTCGCGGGGGTGGCGCCGTCACGTCCGGCCGGTTCGGTGCCGGCGGACGGCGGGGGCGTCGGCCCGGTGCGGGCCCGCTCGCCCGGGGCGGCGGCGCCGCCCAGGGGGGTGTGCGCCGGTACCTCGGTGGGTGTGCCGGCGTCGTGGCCCGGCCGGCGGGTGTCGAAGGCTCCCGGGCCGCCGGAGGTCCTGCCCTGCGGGGCCGGCGGGACGGAGGGGCGCGGGGGGACGGAGGGGCGCGGGGGAAGGGAGGCGCGGCGCGCTTCCGTGCTCATGCACCCCCCGTTTCCTCGTGCCCGGGCCGTTCCTGCCTGCGCGGGCCGGCGTTGTCGCTGCCAGGGGCCCGGCACGGACTCGCCCCGGGCACAGATACCCGCACGGACGGCGCGTCATCCCGCCCGGACTGCCGGGCCGGCCCCGATCCGCCGTGCGTGCGCGTCACTCTACGGCGTGATCCGCGTCGGACGGGAACCAGTCCGCAGGCCCGCGGCATCTGCCCGGAACGTCCCCCTACCCTGCGGTAATCCTGTCTGGCAGGCTGCGGTCATGACTGCGCGCGCCGCTGACCGGGCCCGTTACGACAGGGCCACCGCCCCGCTCGAAGCCCCTTACGCGATCGTGGACCTGGACGCCTTCGACGCCAACGCGGACGACCTGGTCCGCAGGGCCGGGGGCAAACCGGTCCGGGTCGCCAGCAAGTCCGTACGCTGCCGTGCGCTGCTGGAACGGGTGCTGGCCCGGGACGGTTTCGCGGGCGTCATGTCGTTCACGCTCGCCGAGTCCCTGTGGCTGGCCCGCTCCGGTTTCGACGACGTCCTCCTCGCCTATCCGTCCGCCGACCGGGCCGGCTACGCGGAGCTGGCCGCCGATCCCAAGCTCGCCGCCGCCGTGACGGTCATGGTCGACGATCCGGCGCAGCTGGACCTGATCGACGCCTCCCGCTCGGGTGGCGACGAGGTCGTGCGGGTGTGCCTGGAACTGGACACGGCGCTCAGGCTGTTCGGCGGGCGGGTGCGGGTCGGCGCCCGGCGTTCCCCGCTGCACTCCCCCGCCGAGGTCGCCGAGCTCGCGCGCGCGGTGTCCCGGCGGCCCGGGTTCAGGGTGGTGGGGATCATGGCGTACGAGGGTCATGTGGCCGGGGTGGGCGACGCGGTGGCCGGGCGGCCGCTGCGGTCCCGCGCGGTGCGGCTGATGCAGTCCGCCGCGCGCCGGGAGCTCACCGAGCGGCGTGCGGCGGTGGTGCGGGCGGTGCGGGAGGTCGTACCGGACCTGCAGTTCGTCAACGGCGGCGGCACGGGCAGTGTGCAGCACACCGCCGCGGAGGACGCGGTCACGGAGATCGCGGCCGGTTCGGGGCTGTACGTGCCGCGATTGTTCGACAACTACACGTCGTTCAGCGGGCGTCCGGCGGCGCTCTTCGCGCTGCCCGTCGTGCGGCGGCCGGGCGTCGGCGTGGTGACGGTGCTCGGCGGGGGCTATCCGGCGTCCGGCGCTCCCGGCGCCGACCGGCTGCCGGTGCCGTATCTGCCCGAAGGGCTGCGGTACGACCCGCAGGAGGGGGCCGGCGAGGTGCAGACCCCGCTGCTGGGCTCTCCCGCGGACGATCTGCTGATCGGGGACCGGGTGTGGTTCCGGCACGCCAAGGCGGGGGAGCTGTGCGAGCGGTTCGACGCGCTCCACCTGGTGGAGGGTGACGCGGTGACGGCGACGGTGCCGACCTACCGGGGTGAGGGGCACACGTTCCTGTGACGGTTCAGCCCGGCGGGCCGAGGCTGCTGCCGACCCCTCCCCCGGTGGTCCGGTCGGTGACCGGGCGGATGCCCTTGGTGATGCGGTCCATGTCGGCCAGGGGCGGGCCGTCCTCCCCCGCGTCGAAGGCGTACCGGACGAGGACCGGTGCCTCGGTGCCGGCGCTGGAGGGGAACACCATCGACTGCACGTAGCCGCCGGGGCCCTCGGCGGTGGTGACGCGCCAGCGCACCAGGTATCCGGCGCGGCCCGCCACCGCGACCGGGCCGGACTTCACGACCTCGTGGGACTCCAGTCCTCCGTACGGGCGCTGGCCGAGGCTGTCCTCGTGGAAGGCGGCGTCGGCCGCCTCGGAGATGTCCTCCTTCGCGAGTGCCTCCGGCGAGGCCGTGTCCCGTTCGGTGACGGTGCGGGAGATGACGAGGCCGTGGCGGCAGACGGAGCCCTCGCCGGGGCAGTCGTAGGTGCCGTCGGTGGTCATGACGACGTCCTCGTCGGCGACGTGCCGGGGCCGGACCCAGCCGTCGAGGAGCGGGAAGGTGACGCCGTTGAGTTCGTCCTCGACGACGGTCGGGTCGTCGGTGGGCGGCTCCGGCGTGGACGGTGACGGGGAGGGCCGGCCGGTCGGGGTGCCGGTGGCCGGGCCGGTGCGCGTCTCCGGGTCGCCGTCGTCGCCGCCGAGGACCACCGCGCCGGTGACGATCGCGGCGACGAGCACGGCCGCCGCGGTGGTCAGGGCGACCGCCTTCGCACGGCCGGTACCGGCCGTGTCACCCGCGGACGGGGCCGGCGGCGCGGCGGGAGCCCCGGGCGTACGCCGGTGCTCCGTCCAGGCCGTGCCGTCCCACCAGCGCTCCAGGTGCGGGGCGTGCGGATCGCGGTACCAGCCGGGCGGGGGCGTCATGCTCATCCCGGCACTGTAGGGCTCTCACTGGAGGGGCGTGACGTACGCCCCCGAGATTCCGCCGTCCACCAGGAAGTCGGTGGCGTTGACGAAGGAGGAGTCGTCGCTGGCCAGGAAGGCGACGGCGGCGGCGATCTCCTCGGCCTCGGCGAACCGGCCGACCGGGATGTGGACGAGGCGGCGGGCCGCGCGCTCGGGGTCCTTGGCGAACAGCTCGCGCAGCAGCGGGGTGTTGACCGGTCCGGGGCACAGGGCGTTGACGCGGATGCCCTCGCGGGCAAACTGCACGCCGAGTTCGCGGGACATGGCGAGGACGCCGCCCTTGGAGGCGGTGTACGAGATCTGCGAGGTGGCCGCGCCCATCCGGGCCACGAAGGAGGCGGTGTTGATGATGGAGCCCTTGCCCTGGCGCCGCATGTAGGGGATGGCGGCCTTGCAGCACAGGTAGACGGAGGTGAGGTTGACCTCCTGGACGCGCTTCCAGGCGTCGAGGCCGGTCTCCAGGATGGAGTCGTCGTCGGGCGGGGAGATGCCGGCGTTGTTGAAGGCGATGTCGACGCTGCCGTAGGTGTCGTACGCCGTCCGGAAGAGGCCCTCGACCTGCTCGGGGTCGGTGACGTCGACGTCGACGAAGATGCCGCCGGTCTCCTCCGCGGCGGCCTTCCCGCGGGCCTCGTCCACGTCGCCGCAGACGAGGTGGGCGCCCTCGGAGGCGAGCCGGCGGGCCGTGGCGAGACCGATGCCGCTGCCGGCTCCGGTGACCACGGCGGTGCGGCCGGTCAGGCGGCGGCAGATGTTCTCTTCGCTCATGTGCGCTCAGGCCTCCGTGCTGATGAAGACGTTCTTGGTCTCGGTGAAGGCGGTCAGCGCGTCCGGGCCGAGCTCGCGGCCGACACCGGACTGCTTGAAGCCTCCGAAGGGGGTGCAGTAGCGGACGCTGGAGTGGGAGTTGACGGACAGGTTCCCGGCGCGGACCGCTCGGCTGACGCGCAGGGCACGGCCGACGTCGCGGGTCCACAGGGAGCCGGAGAGGCCGTACTCGGTGGCGTTGGCCAGGCGTACGGCGCCGGCCTCGTCGTCGAAGGGGAGGACGACGGCGACGGGACCGAAGACCTCCTCGACGGCGACGCGGGCGTGGGGGGCGACGCCGGTGAGGACGGTCGGCGGGAACCAGTGGCCGGGGCCTTCGGGGGCCTTGCCGCGGATGCCGTCGAGGGCGTCGGTGCCGTAGGAGCGGACGCGGTCCAGCTGGGCGCGGGAGATCAGCGGGCCCATGTCCACGGTCTCGTCGGCCGGGTCGCCCACCCGGACCGCCTCGATCGCGGGCGCGAGCAGGTCCAGGAACCGGTCGTGGACGGAGCGCTCGACGAGGATGCGGGTGCGGGCGCAGCAGTCCTGTCCGGCGTTGTCGAGGAAGGACATGGGGGTGGCGGCCGCGGCGGCCTCCAGGTCGGCGTCGGCGAAGACGATGTTGGGGCTCTTGCCGCCGAGTTCGAGGGTGACGCGCTTGAGGCGGTCCGCGCCCCTGGTCCACACCCGTTTGCCGACGGCCGTCGACCCGGTGAACACGATCTTGGCGACGCCGGGGTGTTCGACGAGGGCGTTCCCGGTGACGGGACCGTGGCCGGGGAGCACCTGGAAGAGGCCCTCGGGCAGGCCGGCCGTCAGGGCGAGTTCGGCCAGGCGCAGGGCGGTGAGGGGGGTGGTCTCGGCGGGTTTGAGGAGCACCGCGTTGCCCGCGGCGAGGGCGGGTGCGGTGCCCCAGGCCGCGATGGGCATCGGGAAGTTCCAGGGGGCGATGACGCCGACGACGCCGAGGGGTTCGAGGAAGGTGACGTCCACCCCGCCCGGGACGGGGATCTGGCGGCCGGTCAGGCGTTCCACTCCCCCGGCCGCGTAGTCGAGCAGGTCGCGGACGTTGCCCGCCTCCCAGCGGGCGTTGCCGAGGGTGTGGCCGGCCTCGCGGACCTCCAGGCGGGCCAGCTCCTCGAGGTGCTCGTCGACGGTGGCGGCGAACCGGCGCAGCAGGCGGGCCCGGTCGCCGGGTGCGAGGGCGGCCCAGGCGGTCTGCGCGCGGGCGGCGCGTACGACGGCGGCGTCGACGCCGGCGGGGCCGGTGGCCGGGACGGTGGCGAACACCTCCTCGGTCGCGGGGTTGCTCACCTGGAGCTCGGTGGGATGGTCGGTCACGGAGGGCCTCACATGCGTTCGAAGGAGCGGCGCAGCTCCCAGTCGGTGACCGCGGCGTCGAAGGCGTCCGTCTCGACGCGCGCCATGTTGCGGTAGTGCGCGACGACCTCCTCGCCGAAGGCCGCCTTCGCGATCGCGCTGGTCTCCCACAGTTCGGCGGCCTCGCGCAGGGTGGTGGGGACGTGCTCGAAGCCGGCCGTGTAGGCGTTGCCCGCGCAGGGTTCGGGCAGTTCCAGTTCCTGCTCGATGCCGTACAGGCCGGCGGCGACCATGCCGGCCACGGCGAGGTGCGGGTTGACGTCGCCGCCGGGCAGCCGGTTCTCGAAGCGCAGGGAGCGGCCGTGGCCCACCACGCGCAGGGCGCAGGTGCGGTTGTCGCGGCCCCAGGCGACGGCGGTGGGGGCGAAGGAGCCGGGCTGGAAGCGTTTGTAGGAGTTGATGTGCGGGGCGTAGAGAAGGGAGAACTCGCGGAGCGCGGCGAGCTGTCCGGCGAGGAAGTGGCGCATCACCGCGGACATGGAGTCCGGTTCCTCGGCGGAGCCCGGCATGGCGCTGTCGCCCGCGGCGTCGGCGAGGGAGAGGTGGATGTGGCAGGAGTTGCCCTCGCGCTCGTCGTACTTGGCCATGAAGGTGATCGAGACGCCCTCCTGGGCGGCGATCTCCTTGGCGCCGGTCTTGTAGACGGCGTGCTGGTCGCAGGTGACCAGGGCCTCGTCGTAGCGGAAGACGATCTCGTGCTGGCCGGGGTTGCACTCGCCCTTGGCGGACTCGACGGCGAGTCCGGCGGCGGCCATCTCACTGCGGATGCGGCGCAGCAGGGGCTCGACGCGGCCGGTGCCGAGCACCGAGTAGTCGACGTTGTACCGGTTGGCGGGGGTCAGCCCGCGGTAGCCGGCGTCCCAGGCCTGTTCGTAGGTGTCCTTGAAGACGATGAACTCCAGCTCGGTGCCGACCTGGGCGGTGTGGCCGAGGGCGGCGAGACGGTCCAGCTGGCGGCGCAGTATCTGCCGGGGGGCGGCGGCGACCGGGGAGCCGTCGGCCCAGGCGAGGTCGGCGACGACCAGGGCGGTGCCCTCGTGCCAGGGCACCCGGCGCAGGGTGTCGAGGTCGGGGTACATGGCGAAGTCGCCGTAGCCGCTCTCCCAGGAGGACATGGCGTAGCCGTCGACGGTGTTCATCTCGGCGTCGACGGCGAGCAGGTAGGTGCAGCCCTCGCTGCCGTGCCGGAGCACCTCGTCGAGGAAGAAGCGCGCGGCGAAGCGCTTGCCCTGGAGCCGCCCCTGCATGTCGGGGAAGGCCAGCACGACGGTGTCGATCTCACCGGCGGCGACGAGGGCGCGCAGCTCCTCGACGGCGAGCGGGGCTGTGCGGTCTGCCACGGAGGGCCTCCTCGGGCTTCTGCGGTCGAGCCGGGAGCCATAAGGTATTGCTGGGGACCATTGCTTGGGAAGGGGGCGCGGCGGGATGTCCAGGGATGCGGTCGGCGCGGTCGGGGACCGGTTGGCGCCGGTGTTGCGGCAGGTCCGCGCGGGCAACGGTTTCGAGGAGGCGCTGGAGCAGATCCTCCAGGTGGTGCGGCTGGGCCTGGTGGCGGGCGGGGAGCGGCTGCCGGCCGAGCGTGAGCTGGCGGAGCGGCTGGGGATCAGCCGGGTGACGCTGCGTGAGGTGCTGAAGGTGCTCCAGGAGCAGGGCCTGGTGGAGTCGCGGCGCGGCCGGTACGGCGGCACGTTCGTGCTGCCCCGCCCCACGGACACGGGCGGGGAGGAGCTGAGGCGGCGGACCGCCGGGGTGGACATCGAGGACGTGCTGCGCTTCCGGGAGGTGCTGGAGGTGGGCGCGGCGGGCCTGTGCGCGGCGCACGGGCCGGCGGACGGGCGGGCGGAGCGGCTGCGCGAGGCACTGGCCGGCACGCAGGAGGCTCCGCCGGCCGACTACCGGCGCCTCGACACGCTGTTCCACCTCACGCTGGCGGAGCTGAGCGGCTCACCGACGCTGACCGCGCAGTACGCGGCCGTCCGGGCCACGGTCAACAACCTGCTGGACTGCATCCCGCTGCTGGTGCGCAACCTGGAGCACTCCCAGCGGCAGCACGCGGCGCTGGTGGAGGCGGTGCTGGAGGGGGACGCGGACGCGGCGCGCGAGGTGATGCGCGAGCACTGCGCGGGGACGGCCGCGCTGCTGCGGGGGTTCCTGGGGTGAGGGCGTGACCCGACGCGGAGGGTCCACCCCGGCTTGACGCAGGGGGGTTGCGCTCACGGTGGTCGCGCCACGAAGGTATGGGCCCACAAAGGTCTGGATGTGCTCCATTGACCCGCGTCTGGATGTGTTCCATTGGCCCGCCTTCCTCGCCGTCGCCCCTGGGGAGCCGCACCGTGAGCCTTCCGTCATCGTCCCGTGAGACCGCCGGTGAGGCGGACGACTACCTCGAGCGCAGGAGGCTGCGCCGCGGCAGCGCCGGCTGGCTGCTGCTGACCGGCCTCGGCGTCGCCTACGTCGTGTCCGGCGACTACTCGGGCTGGAACTTCGGCCTGGCCGAGGGCGGTTTCGGCGGCCTGGCGATCGCCATGGTGCTGATGGGCGCCATGTACGCCTGCATGGTCTTCGCCCTCGCCGAGCTGTCGTCCGTCCTGCCCACGGCGGGCGGCGGCTACGGCTTCGCCCGCCGGGCGCTCGGCCCGTGGGGCGGGTTCCTCACCGGGACCGCGATCCTCATCGAGTACGTCCTCGCCCCCGCCGCGATCTCCATCTTCATCGGCGACTACGTCGAGTCGCTGGGGCTGTTCGGCCTGGAGTCCGGCTGGCCGGTGTACCTGGCGTGCTTCGTCGTCTTCACCGGCATCCACCTGTGGGGCGTGGGCGAGGCGCTGCGGTTCAGCTTCGTCGTCACGGGCATCGCGGTGGCGGCGCTGGTGGTCTTCGCGCTGGCCGCGCTGCCCGGGTTCGACGCCTCGTCCCTCGACGACATCCCGGTGGACTCCTCGGCGTTCGGGGCGAGTTCGTGGCTGCCGATGGGACTGCTGGGCATCTGGGCGGCGTTCCCGTTCGGCATGTGGTTCTTCCTGGGCGTGGAGGGCGTGCCGCTGGCCGCCGAGGAGACCAGGGAACCGGCCCGTACGCTGCCGAAGGCGATCCGCTGGTCGATGGGCATCCTGGTGGTGCTGGCCGTGGTGACCTTCGTCGCGGCGGCCGGGGCGCGGGGCTCGGCGGCCGTCCAGGACGCTGGCAATCCGCTGGTGGAGGCGCTCCAGCCGGACGGCGAGGCGACGGTGCTGAGCCGGATCGTGAACTACGCGGGCCTCGCGGGGCTGGTCGCGTCGTTCTTCTCGCTGATCTACGCCGGTTCGCGCCAGCTGTTCGCGCTGTCCCGCGCGGGCTACCTGCCGAGGTTCCTCTCCCTCACCAGCAGCCGCCGGGCGCCGTACCTCGGTCTGCTGGTACCGGGTGCGATCGGCTTCGCGCTGGCCGCCGGGACGGGCAACGGGGCCCGCATGCTGAACATCGCCGTCTTCGGCGCGACGATCTCGTACGCGCTGATGTCGCTGTCCCACATCGTGCTGCGCCGCCGGGAGCCGGAGCTGCCGCGGCCGTACCGGACGCCGGGCGGTGTGCTGACCTCGTCGGTGGCCCTGGTGCTGGCGTGCGCGGCGCTGGTGGCGACGTTCCTGGTGGATGTGACGGCCGCCTTCATCGCGCTGGCGGTGTACATCGTGGCGCTGGCGTACTTCGGCCTGTACAGCCGCAGGCACCTGGTGGCGAAGGCGCCGGAGGAGGAGTTCGCGGCGCTGGCGGCCGCCGAGGCGGAGTTGTCCCGGGATCGGATCGAGGAAAGGTGACCCGCATGGCGGCCGGACCACTCATCGGCATCAGCACGTACGCGGAGCCCGGTGTGCGCTGGGGAGGATGGCAGCTCGACGCCGCGCTGCTGCCGACCGGCTATCCGCGGCTGGTGCAGCGGGCGGGCGGACTGGCCGCGATGCTGCCGCCGGACGTGCCGGAGCGGGCGGCGGACACGGTGGCGCGGCTCGACGGCCTGGTGGTCGCGGGCGGCCCTGACGTGGAACCCGTGCACTACGGCGCCGCGCCCGATCCGCGCACCGGGCCGCCCGACCGGGCGCGGGACGCCTGGGAACTGGCCCTGATCGCGGCCGCGCTGGAGCGGGGCGTCCCGCTGCTGGGCATCTGCCGGGGCATGCAGGTGCTGAACGTGGCCCTCGGCGGCACGCTCGTCCAGCACATCGAGGGGCACGCGGGGGTTCCGGGCGCCTTCGGCCGGCATCCGGTCAAGCCGGTCCCGGGCACGCGCTACGCCGAAGCCGTCCCGGAGCAGACCGACGTACCGGCCTACCACCACCAGGCGGTCGACCGCCTGGGCCGGAACCTGGTTCCCTCGGCCCACGCGGAGGACGGCACGATCGAGGCCGTCGAGCTCGCCACCGGTCCCTGGACCCTGGGCGTCCAATGGCACCCCGAGATGGCCGAGGACCTCCGCGTGGTGCGAGCCCTGATCGCCGCGGCGACGCCGTGACCGCGGCCGGCCGCCGCCTCCCCCGTCCTCGCCGGGGCAGGCGGTCGTGCCTCCCCCGGCCGGTGAGGGGTGGACGCGAGGTCATCCCGTGAGCGCCCTCACCCCCGCGTCAGCGACAACAGATCCCGTGCCGGTCCTGCGGGCAGGTGTCCTGCCCGCCACACCGCGCGCAGATCGCGGGCCAGCGCCGCCCCGTCCACCGGAATCCGCACCAGCCGCCGCATCGCCAGCTCCTCCCCCACCGCCAGCTCACTCAGCACCGCCGGACCCGCCCCGCCCACCACCGCCGCCTTCACCGCGGTCGTCGAGGACACCTCGAGCAACGGTCGCGCCAGCCGGCCCAGCGCCGCGTCCAGCACCTGCCGCGTCCCCGACCCCTCCTCCCGCAGGATCAGCGGGGTCGCCGCGAGTTCCTCCGCGGCCAGCGGCCGCCGCCTGCGGGCCCACGCGTGCGACGGCGCCGTGACCACGATCAGGCGGTCGTGGGCGATCACCGCGGAGTCCAGCCCCGCCGGCACGGTCAGCCCTTCCACGAACCCGATGTCCGCCTCCCCCGACACCAGCCGCTCCGCGACCGCCGCCGAGTTCCCCGCGAGCAGCGACACCGCCGTGTCCGGCCGCTCCGCGCGCAGCGCGAGCAGCCACCCCGGCAGCAGGTACTCGGCGATCGTCATGCTGGCGGCCACCCGCAGCCGTGAGTCCCGGCGGTCCCGCAGCGCCTGCGCGCCCGCGTCGAACGCCTCCGCCGCCTCGACGATCCGCCGCGCCCAGTCGGTGACCAGCGTCCCCGCTCCGGTCAGCCGTGATCCTCTCGGCGAGCGGTCGACCAGGGCCACCCCGAGCTGCCGTTCCATGGACCGCACGCGGCTGCTCGCCGCGGGCTGGGTGATGCCCAGCTCCCGCGCCGCGCCGCCCAGGCTGCCCAGCCGCGCCACCGCCAGCAGCAGCTCCAGACCCCCGAGGTCCGGTACCCGGTGGGCCAGGGACCCGGCGCTCCGGTGGCGATCGTCGGTGTGGTCCTGCGTGCCGCTCATAAGACCAGCTTATGGGCTGTGCGCCGCTTTCAGGGCCTTGGCCAGTGCGGTCGGCGCCTCGGCCAGCGACGGTCCGTACCAGGTGAGGTGCCGGCCGCCGACCAGCGCGCAGCGCAGTTGGGGGAAGGCCTCGGGGCCGTCGTCGGCGGTGAAGCGGTACGGCTCGTCCGGGAGCACGACGAGGTCCGGCCGTACGGCGCGCAGTTCGTCGAGCGGGATGCGCGGGTAGCGCTCGGGGTGGGTGGCGTGGACGTGGCGGACGCCCAGCCGGGCGAGCAGGTCACCGGCGAAGGTGTCCCGGCCCAGCACCATCCAGGGGCGCCGCCAGATCGGCACGACCGCCGTCAGGTGCGTGCGGGGCGGGGGCAGGGCGTCCCAGGCGGTCTCGGCCTCGTCGAGCCACCGGGGGCGTGCCGTGACCCCGCACGCGGTGAGCACCCGGTCCAGCTCGCCGAAGGCCCCCGGCAGCGTCCGCACCTCCGTCACCAGCACGTCGAGGCCGGCCGCCCGCAGGGCCGCCAGGTCGGGCTCGCGGTTCTCCTCCTCGTTGGCGATCACCAGGTCGGGGGCGAGGGCGGCGATCCGGTCCACCTGCGGGTTCTTCGTGCCGCCGACGCGTACGACGTCCAGTCCGGCCGGGTGTGTGCACCAGTCGGTGGCGCCGACCAGGCAGCCGGGGGCGGAGTGCGCCACCGCCTCCGTGAGCGAGGGGACCAGGGAGACGACCCGGGGACGGCTCACCGCTGCGGCTTGTCCCGCAGCGCCTCGATGTCCTCGGCGACCGCGACGACCAGCAGCCGGGTCTCCGGGACCGTGGCCCGCCAGCGGTGCCGGACGCCTCCGGTCAGGTACAGGGTGTCGCCCCGGCCGAGGCGGTAGGCGCGGCCCTCCGCCTCGATCTCGACGGCGCCGTCGGCCACGTACATCAACTGGTCGTTGCGGTACTGCAGTTCACGGCCCGCGTCGTGGTCGCCGGTGAACTCCGAGGCGTGCATCTGATGGTGACCGCGCACCAGGGAACGCACCCGGGGCTCCACCCACGGGGCGGCGCCCTCGGCGCGGACGACGTCCACGCTGCAGGCCGGGTCGGCGGCGGCGAGGAGTTCCACCGCGGTGGTGCGCAGGGCGTCGGCGACCTTCTCCAGGGAGCTCTGGCTGGGACGGGCCCGCTCGTTCTCGATCTGGCTCAGGAACGGGACCGACAGGCCGCTGCGCTCGGCCACGACGGCGAGGGTGAGCTCAAGGGTGCGGCGGCGGCGCCGTACGGCCGCGCCCACCCGCAGAGGCTGTTCTTTGTGGTCGCCCATCGCTCCGGCTCCCTCCTCGCCGATCGTCCCGCACCCCGTGCGCCACCGTCGCGGCGCACTCCTGCCGTTGAGTTGTCTGCACCCTACGCATGTTCGGCAAACCGTTTCAGGCGCCTGTCGCGTCGCCGTCCCGCGCGGCCGGTGCCGACCTCACAGTTCGCGCCAGCCACCCGGCGGCCCCCTCGGTCCCCCGCGTGGACGAAAAAGGCGGTGTTCCCGCCATTGTCACCCGGGCCCGGCGGAAGGTCACCAGGAGGGTCCGAAAGGTTCGGGGAGGACATCACTCTCCGCGGTTGGCCGGATTCCTACCGTGGGTGCGGCAGGGTCCGGACATGCCGGAGGGGCGGGCCCGGCCGCGCCGTCAGGTGCGGGTCCGGGCCCGCCCCTGACGGCGCGGCCGGGACGGCGGGCGGCCGCGGGAACGGTTTCCCGCGGCGCGGTCGCCTACTGCGGGGTCATCCGCCCCACGATGTCCGGGTGCTCCTCGAGCCAGGCTGCGACGGCTTCCTCCTCCTTGCCCTGGCCTCGGTCCTTGATCTCCTTCTCCAGGGTGCCGAGCTCGTCCTCGCTCATCGTGAAGCCCTTGATCCACTGCGTGAGCAGGGGGTACTGCTCGGGGAACTTCTTGCTCGCGATGGTGTGGATGGTGTTGCTCTCGCCCCAGGCGCGCTTCGGGTCCTCGAGCTTGGTCAGCTCGTACTCGCTGTACGACCAGTGCGGCGACCAGAGGGTGACCGCGACGGGCTCCTTCTTGGCGTAGGCCCGCTTGAGCTCGGCCAGCATCGCCGGCGAGGAGCCGTCGACGACCTCGTACTCCTTGTCCAGGCCGTAGGCCGGCAGGACCTTGTTCTTCAGGATGTCCATCTGGCCGGTGCCCGGTTCGATGCCGACGATCCGTCCGTCGAACAGGTCGGACTTCCCCTTGAGGTCCGCCAGGGACTTGACGTCCTTGACGTAGGAGGGGACGGAGATCTCCAGGGAGACCGGTTCGTACCACGTGCCGAGGTCGGTGAGCCTGTCCTTGTTCGGCTCGTAGAAGTTCTTCTGCGAGTGCGGGAGCCAGGCGTCGAAGTTGAGGTCGAGGTCCCCGGAGGCGAGGCCGGTGTAGACCGGGCCGACCTCCATCTGCTTCAGGTTCAGCTTGTAGCCGCGCCGTTCCAGGACGTTCTTCCACAGGTAGGTGATGGCGACGTCCTCCTCCCAGGGGAACCACGCCACGTCCAGGGTCCGCTTCGCCTCGGCGGGGGTGTCGCCGGAGCCGGAGCCGACCGGAGCCAGCTTGTCGACGACGCCGGGGTTCTCCTTGAGCCAGGCGCGGACCGCGTCCTGCTGCCGGCCCTTGCCGGCCTTGTTGATCTCGGCCTCCAGGCCGGTGAGTTCCTTCTCGGTCATCGAGAAGTCCTTCAGCCACTGGCCGACGACCGGGTTCTCACCGGCGAAGCCCTTGCGGGACACCAGGTGCACGGCGTCGCCCTCGCCCCAGGAGCCCTTGGGGTCCTTCAGCTTCTTCAGGTCGTAGTCGCTGTACGCCCAGTGCGGCGACCAGAGCGTGACGACGACCGGTTCCTTCTTGCTGTAGGCGCGCTTGAGCTCGGCCAGCATCGCCGGGGTGGAGCTGTCGACGACCTTGTACTCCTTGTCCAGGCCGTAGTCGCCCAGGACCTTGCTCTTCAGCAGGCCCATCATGCCGGCGCTGGACTCGATGCCGGTGATCTTCCCGCCGAAGGCGGAGGCCTTGCCCTTCAGGTCCTCCAGCGAGTCGATGTCCTCCATGTACGCCGGGACGGACAGCTCCAGCGTCGTCTCCTCGTACCAGGTGCCGAGGTCTTCGAGCTGCTTGCCGTACTTCTTCCAGTACTCCGCGTGCGTGGTGGGCAGCCAGGCATCGGTCTGGAAGTCGACGTCACCCTGGGCGAGCGCGGTGTAGAGCGGCCCGGCGTCGAGCTGCTTGGCCTCGACCTCGAAGCCGCGCTGCTCGAGGATCTCCTTCCACAGGAAGGTGGACGCGACGCCCTCGTCCCAGGGGATGTAGCCGATGCTGATCTTCTTGCCGTCGCCGACGTTCTTGTCGTCGGCGGTGGTCCCGGCGGAGCCGGCGCCGCCGCCGAACAGGCCCATGCCGCCGGCGACCAGGGCGAGGACGACGATGCCGATCACGGCGACCTGCGGACGGGGCCGGTAGGACCAGATCTTCAGTCCCTGCGCGGCCCGGGCCTTGGCCGCGGCGCGCCGGCCGAGCGGGGAGACGTGGGTGCCCAGGGCGCTGGTCATGCGGTCCAGGTAGATCGCCAGGATGACGATGGCGAGACCGGACTCGGCGCCCAGGCCGATGTTCAGCTGGCCGATGGCCTCGATGACGGCGCCGCCGAGGCCGCCGGTGCCGACCATGCCGGCGATGGCCGCCATGGACAGGCCGAGCATGATGACCTGGTTGACGCCCGCCATCACCGTGGGCAGTGCCAGCGGGAGCTGGACGCGCATCAGGGTGTTGCGGGGTGTGGTGCCGAACGCCTCGGCGGCCTCGACCAGTTCCTTGTCGACCTGGCGGATGCCCAGCTCGGTCATGCGCACGCCCGGGGCGAGTGCGAAGATCAGGGTGGCGACGATGCCCGGGGCGGGGCCGGTCCCGAAGAACAGGATCGCCGGGATGAGGTAGATCATCGCCGGCAGCGTCTGCATGAAGTCGAGGATCGGCCGGACGAAGGCGCTGACCCGGTCGGAGCGGGCGGCCCAGATGCCCACCGGCACCGAGATGACCAGGGCGATGACGGTGGCGACGACGACCAGGGCCAGCGTCACCATCGAGTCCTCCCACAGCTCCATGGAGTCGAGGAAGGCGAAGCCCACGAAGGTGAGGACACCGGCGAAGGTGCCGCGCAGCCAGAAGGCGATCAGCGCGAAGATGCCGCAGAGGATCAGCGGTTCGGGCGCCTGGAGGACGGCGTTGACCCCGTCGTAGGCGCCGGTGAAGACGGCCTTGAAGAAGTCGAACAGCCAGGTGACGTTGTCGAGCAGCCAGTCGACGGTGCTGTTGACCCAGTCGCCGAGCGGAATCCTAGGCACGGGCCATCACCTTCTCGCCGCCCTTGTCCCGCGGGGTGTCGCAGACGCCCGGGTCGGACTCCTCGTCGCCGAGGAATCCGACGAGGCGCTGCCGGGGCACGACGCCGACGAGCGCGTTGTCCCCGTCGAGCACCGCCACGGGGTGGGGGACGCGCGCGCTGATCGCGCACAGGTCGGTGAACGGTGTGTCGGGCGCGGCGGTCTCGCAGCCGCAGTCGGCCTCGTCCCCCCGCACCTCGCGCTCCATCACGGCCCCGGCGGTGAGCACGCGGGAGCGGTCGACGTCCTGGGTGAAGGAGGCGACGTAGTCGTTGGCGGGGCGGATCAGGATGTCCTGCGCGGTGCCGATCTGCACGATGCGGCCGTCACGCATCACCGCGATCCGGTCGCCCAGGCGCATGGCCTCGTTGAGGTCGTGGGTGATGAAGACGATCGTCTTCTTCAGCTTCTTCTGCAGTTCGATCAGCTGGTCCTGCATGTCGCGGCGGATCAGCGGGTCGAGGGCGCTGAAGGACTCGTCCATCAGCAGCAGGTCGGCGTCGGTGGCGAGGGCGCGGGCCAGGCCCACGCGCTGCTGCATGCCGCCGGACAGCTCGTCGGGCCACGACTTCTCCCAGCCGGCCAGGCCACACAGGGCGAGCGCCTCGTCGGCGCGGCGTTCGCGCTCGGCGCGGGGCACGCCCTGCACTTCAAGACCGTAGGCAGCGTTGTCGCGGACACTGCGGTGCGGGAACAGCGCGAAGTGCTGGAAGACCATGCTGATCTTCCTGGAGCGGACCTGGCGCAGTTCCCGGTCCGGCAGCGCGGTCAGGTCCTGACCGTCGAAGCGCACGTGCCCGGCGGTCGGCTCCAGCAGACCGTTCAGCATCCGCAGCAGGGTGGACTTGCCCGAGCCGGACAGGCCCATGACGACGAAGATCTCGCCCGGCTCCACCGTGAACGAGGCGTCGATGACGGCCGCGGTGACGCCGTCGGCGCGCAACTCCTCCCGGTCGGCCTTCTTCTGGCGCAGTCGTTCGACCGCCTGGTCCGGTCGTCTGCCGAACACCTTGAACAGATGCTCGGCCTCAAGCCTGGATGACACGCGTACCTCTTGTCTCGACGGCAAAGGACAGGAGCGATGTCCGGCGGGCGGCTCATGCGGCCCACAACAGTTGAATCTGTCACCGACATCGCTCCGGGCCCGCGCCTCCCCGCTTTGGTCCGGGACAAACGCTTCCGTGCGCCGCCTCACACATGGAGCGCAGGACGCAACCCGTTGCGCACTACGCGGCAGGACGTCTTCTGCCGGGCAGTGTCGGTGCCGTGCGGCATGATGCGGGACGTGACCGGACGACTGATGCTTCTCGACACCGCTTCCCTGTACTTCCGCGCCTTCTTCGGCGTCCCGGAGTCCGTCCGGGCTCCGGACGGCTCGCCGGTGAACGCCGTGCGCGGGCTGCTCGACTTCATCGACCGCCTGGTGAGGGACCACCATCCCGACCACCTGGTGGCCTGCATGGACGCCGACTGGCGTCCGCAGTGGCGGGTGGAGCTGATCCCCTCCTACAAGGCGCACCGGGTCGCCGAGGAGCGCGCACAGGGCCCGGACGAGGAAGAGGTGCCCGACACGCTGTCGCCGCAGGTGCCGGTCATCGAGGCGGTGCTCGACGCGGTCGGCATCGCGCGGGTGGGCGTCGCGGGGTACGAGGCGGACGACGTGATCGGCACGTTCACCGCCCGGGCCGCCGGGCCGGTCGACATCGTCACCGGCGACCGTGATCTGTACCAGCTGGTGGACGACGCGCGCGGGGTGCGGGTGCTGTATCCGCTGAAGGGCGTGGGCACCCTCCAGGTCACCGACGAGGCGACGCTGCGCGAGAAGTATGGGGTGGACGGCAAGGGGTACGCGGACCTGGCGCTGCTGCGCGGTGATCCGAGCGACGGACTGCCGGGCGTGCCGGGCGTCGGGGAGAAGACGGCGGCCAAACTGCTGGCCCATTTCGGCGACCTGGCCGGGATCCTGGCGGCCGTGGACGACCCGCGGGCCAAGCTCACACCGACGCAGCGGGGGCGCCTGGACGCGGCGCGGCCGTATCTCGCGGTCGCTCCCAAGGTCGTCCGGGTCGCGGACGACGTCCCGCTGCCGGACGTCGGCACGACGCTGCCGCGCACGCCGCGCGACCCGGCCGGAGTGGAGTCGCTGGCCGCCCGCTGGGGGCTGGGCGGCTCGCTGGAGCGGCTCCTGACGACGCTGTCGTCCTGAGGGCCGACGCCGCGGGACGGCCCATCGACCGGATCAAGGTGCTAACTTAGGTAACCCTAACCGTGAAAGCTGGGAGGCACCTCATGGCAGAGCGACCGGTACGCGCGGCGCGCACCCCGCACACCGCCGAGGTGATCCGCACCGAGCGGCTGACCCCGCACATGCAGCGCGTGGTGCTCGGCGGTGAGGGCCTCGCCGGCCTCGTGGCGGACACCTGCACCGATCACTACGTCAAGCTGCTCTTCCCGCCCGCGGGGGTGACCTACCCGGAGCCCTTCGACCTCGAGCGCATCCGCGAGGAGTTCCCGCGCGACCAGTGGCCGGTGACCCGCACCTACACCGTGCGCCAGTGGGACGCCGAGCACCGGGAGATCACCCTGGACTTCGTCGTCCACGGGGACACGGGACTGGCCGGCCCCTGGGCGACGGCCGTCCGGCCGGGCGAGCTCGTACGGTTCCTCGGCCCGGGCGGAGCCTACGCCCCGGATCCGGCCGCCGACTGGCATCTCCTCGCCGGTGACGAGAGCGCGCTGCCCGCGATCGCCCGCTCCCTGGAGGCGCTGCCGCGCGGGGCCAGGGCCTACGCCTTCGTGGAGGTCTCCGGTCCGCAGGAGGAGCAGAAGATCGACTCCGAGGTGGAGGTGCGGTGGCTGCACCGCGGCGGCCGCCGGGTCGGCGAGGCTCTGGTGGAGGCGGTGCGCGGCCTCGACTTCCCCGAGGGCCGGGTGCACGCCTTCGTGCACGGTGAGGCGCACTTCGTGAAGGAGCTGCGCGGGCTGCTGCGGGTGGAGCGGGGGATCGCGCGCGAGGACCTCTCGATCTCCGGGTACTGGCGGCTCGGTCACAACGAGGACGGCTGGCAGGCCTCCAAGCGGGACTGGAACGCACGGATCGAGGCGGAGCAGGAAAGCGCCCGGGCCTCCGCCTGACCCTCCGGCCGGGTGAACCGCGCCGCGCCGCCCGGCTCCGGGCGGCGTGGCGACCGGGCGGGGGCGGGCCGCTGGCCCAGGATCCGGGCGCGTGGCACACACCTTCGACGAACTCGTGGCCAAGCAGCGCGCGGCGGACGAGGCACACGACCGGGTACGGCAACTGCGGGAGGCCTACGACCCGCGCACTCGCGCCCGGTGGAGCGCACACCAGCGCGCGACCTGGGAGACGGCCTGGCGGGCGTGGCGCGACCTCGCCCGCGACGTCCGCGTCGCGGTGACCGACTACGCCCGGGCCGAGGGCCGGCCGCTCCTCGAGATCGAGGCGGAACTGACCCGGGCGGTACACCCCGAGGAGCCGGGCGGCTGAGTGACGGTGGGCCCCGGGCACTGGCGGACCCGGGCCTTCATGCACCCCGCCTCGGGCCGGGGACCGTGTCCGGGCGTCGAACCGCCCCCGCGGGCCCCCGGCACGGCCGCCGCGGCCGGACCCGTCGAGGGTCCGGCGGCACGGGCGCTGCCCCCCGATCCTGCCCGGCGGAAGACCGGCGCTCGGGTAGCGGGCCGAGACCCGCTGGGCGCCGCTCCGACAGCCAGGCGCACCGAAACCCGCCGCCGGTGCAGACCGGGCCCACCGGCGCACGGGTCCGCACGCCCACGGGCCTCCCTGCCGAGGCACCGCTGCGCACGCCGGCCGTCCGCGCCGTATCCAGATCCTCCCCCCGGGCCCCAGTGGACCGTGCGCCGCTGCACGGGCACGGGCAGCAGCGGCGCCCCGGCCCGGTGACCGCGGCCGTGCCCGGGCCGCGGCCAAGTGGTCGCCGGGCGGCCGTAGGCTTGGCCGGTGTGAGACGCAGACGGTCGGTGCCGCCCTCTCCGCTGCCGCAGCGTGACGGGGTGGACCCCGTGCGGGTGCGGCTGCCCGCCGGGGAGGAGTGGGCCACCGTGAGGGAGCACCTGGTGCAGCGGCTGACGGCCGGTCCCGGCATGGTCGACGGGATGTTCGCCGCGGGGCTGATCGTCGGTGCGGACGGGCGTCCCGTACCGGCCGGGACGCCGTACGTGCCCGGGATGTTCCTCTGGTTCCACCGGGAGCTGCCCGACGAGGTGCCGGTGCCGTTCCCGCTGGAGGTCGTCCACCGGGACGAGCACATCGTCGTCGCCGACAAGCCCCACTTCCTGGCCACCACCCCGCGCGGCAGCCATGTCGCCCAGACCGCGCTCGCCCGGCTCCGCCGTGAGCTGGGCGTCCCGGAGCTGGGCGCCGCGCACCGCCTCGACCGGCTCACCGCGGGCCTGGTGCTGTTCACGGTGCGGCCCGCGGAACGCGGCGCCTACCAGACGCTCTTCCGCGACCGGCGGGTGCACAAGGAGTACGAGGCCGTCGCCCCGTACGACCCGGCACTGGAAGTGCCCCGGACCGTGCGCAGCAGGATCGTGAAGGAACGCGGGGTGCTCACCGCCGAGGAGGTCGCGGGCGAACCGAACGCGGTGACCCGCGTCGAACTCACCGCCCACCGCGCCGACGGTCTGGGCCGGTACCGGCTGGTGCCCCGCACCGGGCAGACCCACCAGCTGCGCGTCCACATGAACGCTCTCGGGGTGCCGATCCTCGGCGATCCGCTGTACCCCGTGGTGACCGGCCCGGTCCCGGCCGGTGACTTCCGGCGCCCGCTGCAACTCCTCGCACGGACACTGGAGTTCACTGACCCGATCACGGGCCTGGAGCACCGGTTCACCAGCGGCCGGAGCCTCGCCGCCTGGACCTCGCCGGAAGAGTGGGCGGCCGGTCAGTAGCCGCGCCACCAGCGCAGGACGCGCTGCCACGCGCTCCCCGGCGGGGCGGTTCCGGTCACCGGCGGGGGCGGCGGCACCGGTACGGGCGGCGCGACGCGCGGCGTGGCCGGCTCCGGCTCGGCGACCGTCACCGTCATCGGCCGGGCCCCGCCGATGTGCCAGTCCCGCTGCCGGGGCGCGTCGTTGTCATGACTGGGCCGTTGCGTCACGTCCTGCTGCGGCCGGGGCGTGAAGTGGACGGGCAGCGCCACGAGATGGCGTGACGCGATGGACTCGGTGAAGGACAGCTCCTCCTCGTCGACGCTGAGCTCCACATCGGGCAGCCGCATCAGCAGGGCGTCGACGCCGACTTCGGCGATGGTGCGGCCGATGTCCTGGCCGGGGCACTCGTGCGGGCCGCCGCCGAAGGCGAGGTGCGAGCGGTTGCCCTGCATGTCGGCGGTCGGGTCGGGGCGCACCCGTGGATCGACGTTGGCCGGCGCGGGCGCGAACAGCAGTCCGTCTCCCTTGCGGATGCGCCGACCGCCGAGCTCCGTCTCCTGCTTGGCGAAGTAGGCGAAGATGGTGCTGAACGGCGGCTCGTCCCACAGCAGTTGCTCCACCGCTTGGGGCACGGTCATCTGGCCGCCGTTGAGCTGCGAGCGGAAGCGCGGGTCGATCAGCACCTGGCGCAGCACGTTGGCCAGGAGGTTGGCGGTGGCCTCGCAGGCGGCGATCAGCACCACTCTGAGGTGCTGGCTGACCTCCTCGTCGGTCAGGCCGGCCGGGTGGGCGATGAGCCGGCCGGTGAAGTCGCCCAGTGGCTCGGCACGGCGCCGGGCGGTGAGGCGTTCCAGTGCCCCCATGATGTACGCGTTGCTGGCGATGGCGGTCTCGGTGCCCCTGAGCATGTCGCGGGCGGCCTCGACGATCCGGTCGTTGTACTCGTCGGGCATGCCGAGGACGTGACACATGACGGCCATCGGCAGGTGCTCGGCGTACTGGCTCACCAGGTCGGCCTCGCCCGCCTCGCAGAACCGGTTGACGACCCGCTGGACGCTGCGGTTGACGTGCCGGCGCAGGCCGCGGAAGTCGGTCGCCGCCACGGCGGTGTCGATGGCGCCGCGCAACCGCTTGTGCTCGTCGCCCTCGGCGTGCGCGCACATCGGCTGCCAGGCGATGTGCGGCATCAGCGGATGGTCGGGCTTGACCAGGCCCTCACGGAGCGGGGACCAGATGCGGCTGTCCTTGCAGTACTGCGCCGGGGTGCGCACCAGCTGCTGGCTCTCGGCGTGGCCGAGGACCACCCACATCGGCACGTCGTCGTGGAGGAGGGCGGGCGCCACCGGCCCGTGTTCGGCGCGCAGGTCCTCGTACAAACTCCGCAGGTCCTCCGACTCGTGCAGCCGGGCGAGCCCGCCGGGGCCCGGGCCGTGCGCGGGACAGCCGGGGGGAGGCTCGGGCCGGGAGCCGTCCGTGCCGGTCGGGGATGCTCCCGTCGGGGAGGGGGGTTCAGACGTCACAGTGGTCGCTCCGAAGAGGGAGAACAGGAGGCTGGGGTGGGGGAACGGGTCCCGGGGATCAGGTGCGCGAGCCCGTCATGGCGAGGGAGTGCAGGAACCGCATCAGGGTCATCAGGACGTCACGGCTGGAGGCGCGGCGCCGCACATCGCACTCCACGATGGGGATCCGCTCGGACAGGTCGAGGGCGGACCGCAGGTCTTCGATGGGATATCGCGGGCCGTCCGGGAAGGAGTTGACGGCGACGACGAACGGCACGCCGCGTTCCTCCAGGCGCCCCATGACGTCGAAACTGACTTCGAGGCGACGGGTGTCGACCAGGACCACCGCGCCGAGCGCCCCCTCGAACAGGCCGTTCCACAGGAACCAGAAGCGCTCCTGGCCCGGGGTGCCGAACAGGTACAGCACCAGCTGGTCCGTGATCTTGATGCGGCCGAAGTCCATGGCCACGGTGGTGGCCGTCTTGGACGCCGAGCCGAAGTCGTCGTCGACCCCGATGCCGGCCTGCGTCATGGTCTCCTCGGTGGTCAGCGGTTTGATCTCGCTGACCGAGCCGACCATGGTCGTCTTGCCGACCCCGAATCCGCCCACGATGACGATTTTCACCGCGGTCTCGGCCGTGTGCGGCAACTGGTCCTCGGCCCGGGGTCCGGGCAGGGTCTCAGAGCCTTTGAAGTCCATGCATCACCGCTTCGAGAAGGGCACGGTCGGGGAGCGCCTTGCGGACGATCGAGGAGCGTGCCTGGACCAGTTCCGCCGTCAGCAGCTCGGTGAGCAGCACGGTCACCACGCCGAACGGCAGGCTGAGGTAGGCCGACAGTTCGGCCACGGACAGGGGGGCGACGCAGAGCCGGAGCAACGCCGCCTGCTCGGGGGTGGCGGAGGGCGGGGGGTCCGGCGAGCGGGCGACGATCAGCGTCACCAGGTCGAGTTCCGCCCGCTCGCCGTCCGGACCGGCGACCACGTACAGCCGCTCGGGGTTGCCGCCCGGGCCCTCCTTCCCGGCCGGTGCGGCCGGCTGCGGAGGGGCGCCGTCCTGGGGGGTGCGCCGGTGGCGTTCAGGAGGCGTCATACGGTCTGCCCGTTGCGTCGCGGCGGGCTGGTCAGATGGGCGCCGATGCGGACCACGAGGTCGCGCATCATGCCGCCCATGCGGCCGGGTTCGCACGTCATGTCGGACAGCACCGCGAGATAGGCGTTGGCGCCTGCCGCCATGAGGTAGAAGTAGCCCTCGTCGATCTCGATGAGCACCATCTTCATCTCGCCGTCGCCGTAGGGGAGTTCCTGGGCGACGGCCCCGGCGAGGCTCTGTACTCCCGCACAGGCCGCGGCGACCCGGTCGGCGGCGTCGGGCTCGCCGCCGTAGCGGGCGATGCGCAGGCCGTCGGCGGAGAGCACCACGATCATCTCGACGCCCGGTACGCCGTCGGCGAGCTCCTTGAGCATCCAGTCGAAGTTGGCCCGTTGCTGGATCACTTGAGGTCCCCCTCGTCATCGGCCTCGGTGCGGGCCGGTTCGTTGATGAGATGCAGGTAGGCGGTCGGGTTGCGGGTGAAGTCGGTGGGGTGGACGCCCGGGTCGAGGTCCTTCTTCAGGCCCTCCCAGAAGGCGTCGACCCACAGCCCGGGTTCGCGGTCGTTCCGCTTCTTCCTGGGCTCGGGAGCGGCCCAGATGTCGTGGTACTCCTCGCCCCGCTCCTTGGCCTCCCGCTCGGCCCGTTCGGCGGCCGCCTGCTCGGCGTAACGCTGGGCGAGCGGGGTCTTGACCCGGCTGCGGCGCTGCGGCAGTCCGCCCGCGGTCCACTCGGTCACCTCGGGGACTTCGTCCTTTATCGGGACCGTGTCGGGGATGCGGGGGCTGGTGGGACGGCGCCTCTTGGGTGCGCGCTCCGGGCCGGGGAGGGCGTCGACCGGGCGGGGCACGGCGGTCGCCCCGATGCC
Organism: Streptomyces sp. NPDC041124; assembly: GCF_055592385.1. NCBI lineage: Bacteria > Bacillati > Actinomycetota > Actinomycetes > Kitasatosporales > Streptomycetaceae > Streptomyces > Streptomyces sp. NPDC041124. The sequence continues at coordinate 166,094 of NZ_JBVIYR010000008.1, read as the reverse complement.
GTGGGCGAGGCCCACACCGGGCTCGTCGGTGATCATCTCGCTCGGCACGACGAGGACGGCGCGCACCCCTCCGTAGGCGGAGGCACGCAGCGAGACCTGCATGTCGAAGGCGGTGCAGAGCCGGCCGACGACGGCGAGGCCGAGGCGTGGGTTGCTGCCGATCTCCTGGAGGTCGACACCCCGCTGGGCCTGCTCCAGGATCCCCTCGATCCGGGCCCTGGCCTGCTCGTCGAGGCTGACTCCGGCGTCCTCGATCTCGATGGCGACGCCGGTCTGCACCTCGGTGGCGGTGACGCTGACCTTGGAGGTCGGGGGCGAGTAGCGGGTGGCGTTGTCGAGGAGTTCGGCGGCGGCGTGGATGACCGGCTCGACGTGGATGCCCTTGATGTTGATCTTGGCGATCGACTTCAGGTCGATGCGGCGGTACTCGAGGATGCGGGACATGGCGCCGCGCAGCACGCTGTAGAGCGCGACGGGCTGGGGCCACTGTCGTCCGGGGCGGCCACCGCCGAGGACGGAGATGGAGTCGGCGAGGCGGCCGATCAGGGCGGTGCCGTGGTCGATGCGCAGCAGGTCGTCGAAGACGTCGGGGTTGCGGCCGTGGTCCTCCTCCATCTCGCGGAGTTCCTTGGCCTGCTGGTGCACGATCGCCTGGACGCGGCGGGCGATGCTGACGAAGGAGCGCTGGGAGGAGTCGCGCAGCTTCTCCTCGTCGTCGATGATCTGCAGCATCTTCCCGAGCAGCACGACCTGGTACTTCGGGAGGTCCTTCCACGCCGGGTCGAGCCAGGGCAGGTGGCGGATGACCTCGTCGGGCTCGTTGCCGCTGTGCAGGTGGTCGAGGGCCGCGGGGACGACCCGCTCGGCGAAGTACCGCGTCTCCGTGTCGTGGGCGGCGATCCGCGCCTCCAGGTACGCACGGTGACGGTCGTACTCGGCGCGGGCCTCCCGCAGCACGCGGCCGCGGCGCACCGCCTCCGCCGTGGCGGCGGTCACGAGCAGGGTCGCCAGGGCGCCGCACACCCCGACGGCGGTCCGGGCGGGCTCCGCCACCAGGGCGACGGCGGCTCCGGTCGCCGCGGCCATCACTATCGCCGGTAGCAACAACGCACGTGCGTAGGGAAGTTGAACACTCGCCATGTGAGCCCTCTGAGCGGATCGACTGGTGACGGGGGAACGTGCACATAGGGGAACAAGCGCACGAATCCACCTCAACTCGGTGCGCTGCGGGCGAGCTTAGTCCGGCCGGATCATCGCCATGTCATATTCGGCAAGTGCCGGAAACGGCCTCTGCGGCGGGAGTACGCTCAGGACATTTGCACGCTCGGCATCTTTTCGAACACGTTGCGTCACGGCGTACGGACATGCGAAGAACACTCACCGTCACGGGTGAGGAAGGCTCCGCGGCCATCCGGATCCTGCCCGTCGGCCGGGCCGATGATGCGCCCCGCGAGGGCGCGCGGAACGCACGAGCCCGGCGCGCACGGGGCGCACCGGGCTTCGGGGCGGTCGGGCGCCGGGCTCTCCGCACCGGCGTCGGTCGGGTCAGCCCACGGAGGAGTACGCGACGACGCCGCGCAGCAGTCCGTCGACCGCCTTGCGCGCGTTCTTCGCGACCGTCGAACCCTCGAAGGCCGGAGCCGCGGCCGAGATCTGGCCCAGCACGTCGATGACCTGCTTGCACCAGCGCACGAAGTCACCGGCCGGCATCTCCGCCTCGCGCAGCACCTCGTCCAGGCCCTTGCCCGAGGCCCACATGTAGGCGGCCCAGGCGAAACCGAGATCGGGCTCGCGCTGGCCCACGCCCTCGGTCTGGCTGATCCGGAAGTCCTCCTCCAGGGCGTCCAGCCGGCCCCAGATGCGGACCATCTCGCCGAGGGCGGCCTTGGCCCTGCCCGAGGGCAGCTTGGGCGCCATCGCGTCGTCGGCCACCCGGGCCTCGAACACCAACGCCGACACGCACGCGGCGAGTTCGGCGGGGGCGAGACCCTCCCAGACGCCCTCGCGCAGGCACTCACTGGCCAGCAGGTCGAGTTCGCCGTACAGCCGGGCCAGCCGCCTGCCGTGCTCGGTGACCTCGTCGCCGCGCAGATAGTCCATCTCGGTCAGCAAGGCCACGATCCGGTCGAAGGTACGGGCGATGGTGTTCGTCCGGCCCTCGATACGGCGCTCCAGCTGCGAGGTGTCGCGCAGCAGCCGGTGGTACCGCTCGGCCCAGCGGGCGTGGTCCTCACGGTCCTGGCAGCCGTGGCACGGATGCGCCCGCAGCTCCTTGCGCAGCCTCGCGATCTCCCGGTCGTCGGCCGCCTGGGACCGCTTCTTGCGGTGCCGCTCCGGAGCGATGTGCCCGGCCTTGGTGCGCAGCGCCGAGGCGAGCTCCCGACGGGACTGCGGCGAACGCGCGTTGAAGGACTTCGGGATCCGCATCCGCTCCAGCGCCTCGACCGGCACCGGGAAGTCGATCGACGCCAGCCGCTTGACCTGCCGCTCGGCGGTCAGCACCAGCGGGCGCGGGCCGTCGTGGTACTCCACGCCGCGGTGCCCGCCCGAACGCCCCGCGGGCAGCCCCGGATCGAGCACGAGCGCCAGCCCCGCGTACTTGCCGGTGGGTACGTGGATGATGTCACCCGGCTTGAGCTTCTCCAGCGCCACGGCGGCCTCCGCGCGGCGCTGCGAGGCGCCCTGCCGGGCCAGTTCGGTCTCCCGGTCCTTCAGCTCGCGGCGCAGTCGCGCGTACTCCTCGAAGTCGCCGAGGTGGCAGGTCATGGAGGCCTTGTAGCCCTCGAGGCCCTCCTCGTTGCGCTGCACCTGGCGCGAGATGCCGACGACCGACTTGTCCGCCTGGAACTGCGCGAAGGACGTCTCGAGCAGTTCGCGCGAGCGGTGCCGGCCGAACTGCTCGACCAGGTTGACCGCCATGTTGTACGACGGCTTGAAGCTGGAGCGCAGCGGATACGTGCGCGTACCGGCCAGTCCCGCGAGGTGCTCGGGGTTCATGCCGCGCTGCCACAGCACCACCGCGTGGCCCTCGACGTCGATGCCGCGCCGGCCGGCCCGGCCGGTCAGCTGGGTGTACTCGCCGGGGGTGATGTCGGCGTGCTGCTCGCCGTTCCACTTGACGAGCTTCTCCAGCACCACCGAGCGGGCGGGCATGTTGATGCCGAGGGCGAGGGTCTCGGTGGCGAACACCGCCTTCACCAGGCCGCGGACGAACAGCTCCTCCACGACCTCCTTGAACGTCGGCAGCATGCCCGCGTGGTGGGCCGCGATGCCCCGCTCCAGGCCCTCCAGCCACTCGTAGTAGCCCAGGACGTGCAGGTCCTCGGCCGGGATGGAGGCGGTGCGCTCCTCGACCAGGGCGCGTACCTCCGCCCGCGCCTCCTCGTCGTTGAGCCGCAGCCCGGCGTACAGGCACTGCTGGACGGCGGCCTCGCAGGCGGCGCGGCTGAAGATGAAGGTGATGGCGGGCAGCAGGCCCTGGGAGTCGAGCCGCTCGATGACTTCGGGCCGGCTCGGTGTCCACACGCGCGAGCGCTGCCTGCGCTCCCGCTCCCGGTCGGCCTCGCGCGTATTGCCCCGCCCGCGCCGGCGGTCCCCCCAGGACGGGCGGCTCGCCTCCAGGCGCGCCATGCGCGTGAGGTCGGGGTTGACGGCCCTCTTGTGGCCCTCGCCGTCCTCGAACAGGTCGTAGATCCGGCGTCCGGCGAGGACGTGCTGGAACAGGGGCACGGGCCGGTGCTCGGAGACGATCACCTGGGTGTCACCGCGGACGGTGTCCAGCCAGTCACCGAACTCCTCCGCGTTCGACACCGTCGCCGACAGGGAGACCAGGGTCACCGACTCGGGGAGGTGGATGATCACTTCCTCCCAGACGGCGCCGCGGAACCGGTCGGAGAGGTAGTGCACCTCGTCCATCACCACGTAGCCGAGGCCGAGGAGGGTCTGCGACCCGGCGTACAGCATGTTCCGCAGCACCTCGGTGGTCATCACGACCACGGGGGCTTCGGAGTTGACGCTGTTGTCGCCGGTGAGCAGCCCCACCCTGTCCGTGCCGTAGCGGCGGCACAGGTCGGCGTACTTCTGGTTCGACAGCGCCTTGATGGGTGTCGTGTAGAAGCACTTCTTGCCCTGCTGGAGGGCGAGGTGGACGGCGAACTCGCCCACGATCGTCTTGCCGGAGCCGGTGGGCGCGGCGACCAGCACGCCCTTGCCCGTCTCGAGCGCCTGGCAGGCCTCGATCTGGAAGGGGTCGAGGCCGAAGTCGTACATCTCGCGGAAGGACGCGAGCGCCGTGGCCTGCTCGGCAGCGCGCCTGCGTGCTGCCGCGTACCGCTCGGCCGGTGAGAGATCCTCTGTCATCGTGCTTTCGAGCGTACCGGGCCGCACCGACAACAGGACGATCATTATCGGGACCCGTCCCCGCGGGTGACGGGGCCGCCGGATCAGGGGCCGACGACCCGCAGGGCGCCCGGTACGCACCGCGCCGTCAGCGGCAGCGGCCCCACCGGCTCCCCGTCCGCGTACCCGGTGACGTGCTCGGCGGCCAGCTCGACGCTCGCGGCGCGCAGCACGGTGACCGCGGGGTGACCGACGTGCGTGCCGGCGTAGACCCTCGGGAACACCCGCAGCAGTGTGGCGCGGCTGCACTCGCCGACCACCGTGATGTCGAACAGCCCGTCGGTGAGGTCCGCGCCGGGGCATATCCGCATGCCGCCGCCGTAGGACGGTCCGTTGCCGACGGCCACCAGGGTCGCCTCGACCTCGCGGACCTCGCCGCCGTCGAGGGTGATCCGGTACGGCAGCGGGCGGAAGGCGGCCAGCTCGGCGACCATGGCGACGTCGTACTTCAGGCGCCCGAGCGGCAGCCGCATCCGGTTGCCGCGGTCGTTGACCCGGGAGTCGAAGCCGGAGGCGAGCACGGCGCCGAACCAGCGGTCGCCGATCCGGCCGAGGTCGATGTCGCGGACCCGGCCGCACTTGAGGGCGTCGGCGATCATCCGGCCGGCCGCGGCCGGTTCCCTCAGCGGCATGCCGAGCGCCCGGGCGAAGTCGTTGCCGGTTCCGGCCGCCACGAGACCGAACGGGGTGCCGGTGCCGACGACGGCCTGGAGGGCGAGATTCGCCATCCCGTCGCCGCCCACGGCGACCAGGGCACCGGTGCCCTCGTCGATGGCGGCGCGCGCCCGGACGAGGGCGTCCCGGGGGTCGTCGCCGAGGACGGTGCGCACCGGGAAGCCGGCGTCCCGCAGCGCGGAAGCGGCCGGCAGCGCCGCGCGGGCGCCCCGGCCGCGGCCCGCGGTGGGGTTGACGAAGAGGGTGATCTCGCTGGTCACGGGAGTGACCCTATGAGCTGCGAGCGGATCCTCAGGTCACGTCGTCATAACCGTTGACCCGGTCCTTGGTCGACTGCTCGGGGAGTGCGGCCACGGGTTCCACGGGGTCGATGGCCTCGGGCGTCAGGTCCAGCTCGGACGCCTCGTCGTCGGCGGGGCCCATGGCCTCGATGCGGCGCTTGCGGCGGTCGTTGAGCAGGGCGAAGCAGACCGCCGTGAAGTAGAGGATCCAGATCGGCCCGGCGAGCGCGATCATCGTCAGCGGGTCGGTGCTCGGCGTGGCGATGGCCGCGAACAGCGTGATGCCCATGATCATGGCGCGCCACCAGCCGAGCATCCGCTTGCCGGTCAGCGCCCCGGTGAGGTTGAGCATGATCAGCAGCAGCGGCAGCTCGAAGGAGAGACCGAAGACGACCACCATGCGGGTGACGAGGTCGAGCAGGTCGTCCAGCGGCAGCAGGTTGTCGACGCTGCCGGGCGTGAACTCGATCAGCACCTTGGCGGTGGTCGGCAGCACCCGGTAGGCGAAGTAGGCGCCGCCGAGGAAGAGCGGGAAGCCGGTGGCGACGAACGCGTAGGCGTACTTCTTCTCGTGGCGGTGCAGACCGGGGGCGACGAAGGCCCACAGCTGGTACAGCCAGACCGGGGCGGCGAACACGATGCCGGCCATCAGGGAGACCTTCAGGGCCAGCGTGAACGGTGTGAGCAGGCCGTTGATCGTGATCAACGCGCACGGCTGGTCCTTGTCCTGCGTGGTACGGGACAGCTCCTCGAAGGACTGGCCGCACCCGACGGACTTGAGCACCGGGTCGGTGAAGAAGTTGATGATGTCGTTGTAGAAGAAGGCTGCGACGACCGTCACCAGGACGATGGCCAGCAGGGCCTTCGCGAGCCGGTTGCGGAGCTCACGAAGGTGCTCCGCGAGGGGCATCCGCCCCTCCGGATCCTTCTCCTGTTTGCGGGCAGACTTCAGCAACCCACGTTCCCATCTCGTGCGGCGGGCCGGTGTTCACCGGCCCTGCGTCAGCGCTTGGTCGTGTCCGTCGGCTCCGCCACCGGGCGGGAGCTGGTCACGTCGCCAGGGGCGGCCTGGATGGTGCGCTGCGCCGAGGGCTCCTCGCCGGGGGCCGGCGGGTCGGCGGGGGCGGAGGACTTGTCCTCCTTCATCGCCTTGGCCTCGCTCTTGAGAATGCGGGCCGACTTGCCGAGCGACCGCGCCATGTCCGGAAGCTTCTTCGCGCCGAACAACAGGATGACGACGACGAGGATGAGAATGATCTCGGGAGCGCCGATCTTGCCACCGAACATAAGTCTTTACCTTCTCACCGAGGCTGCGGGGGTGCTGACCGACCGGCCGGACAGGCGTCCGAACGATCGTGCTGACAGCGATCGTAACGCTCAGGGGTGAACGCGAGGCAATCCCCGTGCGTACTCCCGTCCGCGGGTCCGGGCCTCGTTCTCCGGTCCGCGCCTCAGCAGCGTACCTGCCGCGCCCCGTGGCTCGACAGGCCACGGCGGCCCGTCCCTCGCCACCGGCGGGCGCCGGTGTGGGCGGCCTCACCGCCTCGACCGGGTCGGCCCACCGCTCAGAGTGCCTCGGCGGACCGCGCCGCCCCGTCCGCCGCCCGCTCCAGTTCCTCCGCCGCCCTGCTGATCCGACGGGCCGAGTCCGCGACCTGCCTGCCCAGCCGCTCCGCCTCGACGAACACCCGGACGGCGAGCACCCCGAGCACCAGCAGCCCCAGGAACCCCACAGCGATCGCGAACATCGGCCAGAACATGAGGCGAGCCTAGACGGTCGAGTGCAGCCGCAGCGTCCGCACCCCGCCCCCGGTCAGCAGCTCCACGATCCGCTCCCCCGCCGGCTTGCGCACGGCGACCCCGCAGCGCGGGCAGGTGAAGGAGTAGAAGGTCGTGCGACTGCTCGCCCCGATGGCCAGCCGCAGGGCGCTCGCGGCGAGTTCGAAACGCTCCCGGCAGTCGGGGCAGCCCGCGCGGAACATCACCGGGGACACGCTTCTCATCCCGGCGAACGCGGACGCCGCCGTCATGCCCCGCACCCCAGGGGTCGCCGACTCGCTCAAAGCCCTCGCTCCTGACTGTCGTCCTGCCCGTCCCGCACCGCCGGGCGCGGCCCGCTCATCCGGCGGCCTCGACTCCGTCGTACGCCGCCAGGGCCTCGCGTGCCGCCTGCCGGGCGCTCTCCGCCAGCCCGGACGGCTCGACGATGCGGCCGTCGCGGCCGAGCCGCAGGGCCAGCCGCCTGAGCGAGGCCGGGTCGGGGGTGCGCAAGGTGATACGGAGCCCGCCGTCGGGAAGCTCATCCGCGCTGTCGTGCGGGTAGTACTCGGCGACCCAGCGGCCACCCGGTGCGACCTCGACCACCACCTCGGGATCCTCGGCCGCGGGCTGCACCAGCCCTTCCGACAGGTCGCGCAGCTCTATCTCGGGCGGCGCGGACGGCTCGTCCAGGATCCTGATCTCGGCGACCCGGTCGAGGCGGAAGGTGCGGCGCGCCTCGGAGCGGCGGCACCAGGCCTCGACATAGGTGTGGCCGACGCTGACCAGGCGGATCGGGTCGATCTCCCGCTCGGTGACCTCGTCGCGCGCGGGCGAGTAGTAGCGGATCCACAGCCTGCGGCGCTCGGCGATGGCCCGGTCGACGTCCGCGAAGACACCGCCCTCGGACTCGAAGGTCACCGACAGCCGGGAACTGGCGCCCGCAGCCTCACCGGCCGCGGTCTCCACCTTGGCGGTCGCGCGCAGCAGCGCCTGCCGGTCGCTCTCGCGCAGCCCGGGCAGCGTGGCCACCGCGCGGGCGGCGACCAGCAGGGCGGTCGCCTCGTCGGCGGCGAGGCGCAGCGGCTCGGCGGCGTCCGCGCCGAGGGCGGCCGGGTTGTGCCACCAGATGCGCTCGCCGTCGGTGTCGATGTCGAGCAGGTCACCGCCGCGGAAGCTGGTGCCGCACATGGGCAGCACGTCGAGGTCGGAGACCAGCTCGTCCTCGGTGATGCCGAACGCGCGCGCCACGTCCTCGATCCGGGCGCCGGGGCGCTCGCGCAGATACGTCACCAGGGACAGCATCCGCCGGGTCTGGTCGATGGCGTTCACGGGCCTGACCGGTTTGCCTGCCACGTTCTTGTCCGCTCCCCCTCAGCCCTTGGCCACGGCACGCAGCCGGTCCACCACATCGGCCCGCAGCTCTGCGGGCTCCAGGACCACCACGTCGGGGCCGAACTCCACCAGCCAGGCGTCCAGCCCGTGCCCGTACGGAATCTCCAACTCGTCCCATCCGTCGCCGAGTTCCCGCACCGTCGTGGCCTTCGCCCGAAGGGGGTAACCGGCGTCGGAGCGCAGTCGGATGCGCGCCGAGCGGTCGGCGGTCTCCCCGGCCCAGCTCGCCACGGTCTCGCGCACGGTGACGACGTCCGGGACCGGGACGGTGAAACGGCCGCTGCGCGAACGCACCTTGCCGGTGATCCTGGAGAGCCGGAAGACCCGCTCGGCACCCCGGTCGCGGTCCCAGCCGGCCAGGTACCAGTGGCCGCGCCAGCACTCCAGCGCCCACGGTTCGACGTGCCGCTGCCCGGGCTGGGCGGCGTTGGCCTTGCGGTAGTCGAAGACGACCGGCCGGCGGTCGCGGCAGGCCAGCATCAGCGGCTCGAACGCGGCCTCGTGCACGGGAATGCGGGGCTCCAGCGCGCCGTGGGCGCCGTAGGGGTCCACGTCCTCGGGAAGGCCGGCCGCGCGCAGCTTCTGCAGGGCCCCGCTGGCCGCTCCGGCGAGCCGCGCCTGCTGCCACACCTTGGCGGCGAGCCCGAGGGCGGCGGCCTCCTCGGCGTCGAGGGTGATGGGCGGCAGCCGGTTGCTGTCGCGGCGGGCGAGGTAGCCGGTCTCGCCGTCGAGGTTCTCGACGGTCTCGATGACCAGTCCGAGTTCGCGCAGGTCGTCCTTGTCGCGCTCGAACATGCGGTTGAAGGAGTCGTCGGACCCGGCTTCCAGATAGGCCTCGATGGACTCGCGCAGCTCACGCTTGCTGAGCGGCCGCCGCGTCCCGAGCAGACACAGCGCCAGGTTCATCAGCCGCTCGGCCTTGGCAATGGCCATCGACGCGCTTCGCCTCCCTTTGGTGCTTACGAGCGATGACCGTACCGCTCCGCGGGGGCGCGGCAAAAGCCGAGGGCCCATGCCCGGACAGGCATGGGCCCTTCACGATCGACTCCGGTCGGATCAGACGCCGAGCAGGTCGACCACGAAGATCAGGGTCTCACCGGGCTTGATCGCCGGGGTGGGGCTCTGGTTGCCGTAGGCGAGGTGGGCGGGGATGGTCAGCTGGCGCCGGCCGCCGACCTTCATGCCCTGCACGCCCTGGTCCCAGCCCTTGATGACCCGGCCGCCGCCCAGCGGGAAGCGGAAGGGGGTGCCGCGGTTCCAGCTGGCGTCGAACTCCTCGCCCGTGCTGAAGGCCACGCCGACGTAGTGCACGGTGACGGTCTGGCCGGCCTGCGCCACCTCGCCGTCGCCCTCCCAGATGTCCTTGATCTCGAGGTCCGCCGGGGGCTCGCCGCCCGGGAAGTCGATCTCGGGCTTGTCGATGCTCACGTCTAACGCTCCTGCTTGTCTGCGGAAAGGCGAACACGCACAGTCTTACATCCCCGGGGCGTCAGAGCTTCGCGAGGAGGTCGACCGAGAAGACCAGCGTGGAGTCCTTCTTGATGGGGCTGCCCTGCGGCGGGTTGTCGCCGTAGCCCAGCTCCGGCGGGATGACGATGAGGACCCGGCTGCCGACCTTCTTGCCGGCGAGGCCCTGCGCCCAGCCCTTGACGACCTGCTGGAGCGAGAACGACGTCAGCTGCCCCCGGGCGTACGTGGAGTCGAACTCCTCGCCGCCGTCCCACAGGACGCCCTTGTACTGCACGAGGACGCTGCTGTCGGCGCCGACCTCCTCGCCGTCACCCTCGAGGACGTAGCTGGAGACGAGCTTGGCCGGCGGGTCGGTGTCGGGCACGTCGACGGAGGGCGCCTTGCCGTCGGTGTTGGTGCCGACCTTGGGCAGGTCCTTGTTGTCCTGCGCCACCTCGCTGCCCTTGGCGGAGCTCTTGGCGTTGAACGTGTCCTGGACGTCGACCACGAACACCAGCGTGTCGGTGCCCTTGATGCCCGCCTGCGCGTTGCCCTGCTCGCCGTAGCCCCAGGTGGGCGGGACGGCCATCTGGACGCGGCTGCCGGTCTTCTTGCCGGTGAGCGCGTACCGCCAGCCGTCGATGATGGTGCCCTGCGCGAGCTGGATGGCCAGCGGGGTCCCCCGGTCGTACGAGTTGTCGAACACCTTGGCGGTGCTCCACACCTGGCCGAGGTAGTTGGCGACGACGTAGTCGTTCTCCGCGATCGTCTTGCCACCGCCCGCGATGACCGTCTTGACCGCGAGGTCCTTGGAGGGGTCGCCGCTGCCCTTGGCGACCGTCGGCTTCTCCCCGAACTTCTCGCCCGCCGTGATCGCCGGCAGCGGACCGTCGACGATCTTCGGCGGCGGCGCCGCGGACGTCTCGGGCGCCGAGGGCGACGCGCTGTCGCCGGCATTGCCCGAGTCGGACTCGTCGTCGCCGCACGCGGCGAGGGTGGCCAGTCCAGCGGGAACGGCAATGAGGAGTGAGCGTCGGCGCACGGTGGGGGCCTCGTAATCATCGATCTTGGTGGATGGCGTCCGCGCAACTCTACGGCGTGAGAAGGGCGCCGCACGGTGTAACGTACGGCGCCCGTGTGACGTTCCGGGAATTTCGGGATCCCCTCCAGGAACGCCTCTCTCACATTCCGGCGATCAGCTTCTCCACCCGCTCGTCCACCGAACGGAACGGGTCCTTGCACAACACGGTGCGCTGGGCCTGGTCGTTGAGCTTGAGGTGCACCCAGTCGACGGTGAAGTCGCGGCGCTGCTCCTGGGCACGCCGGATGAAGTCGCCCCGCAGCCGGGCCCGAGTGGTCTGCGGCGGTACGGACTTCCCCTCGAAGATCTTCAAATCGTTGCAGATCCGGGCGGCTTGTCCCTTCTTCTCCAGCAGGTAGTACAGACCACGACGGCGGTGGATGTCGTGGTAGGCGAGGTCTATCTGCGCGACCCGCGGGTGCGACATGGTCATGTTGTGCTTGGCCCGGTACCGCTCCAGGAGCTTGTACTTCATGACCCAGTCGATCTCGGTGCCGATGCGGTCGAGGTCCTCGGACTCGATGGAGTCCAGCGTCCGGCCCCACAGCTCCAGCACCTGCTCCACGGTGCCGGTGCGGATGCCGCGGCGCTCGACGAAGTCCACCGCCTTCTCGTAGTACTCGCGCTGCACCTCCAGCGCGGAGGCCTCCCGGCCACTGGCCAGGCGCACCTTCCGGCGCCCGGTGATGTCGTGGCTGACCTCGCGGATCGCCCGGATCGGGTTCTCCAGGGTGAGGTCACGCATGACCGTGCCCGCCTCGATCATGCGCAGCACCAGGTCGGTGGCGCCGACCTTGAGCAGCATGGTCGTCTCGGACATGTTCGAGTCGCCCACGATGACGTGCAGCCGGCGGTAGCGCTCGGCGTCGGCGTGCGGCTCGTCGCGCGTGTTGATGATCGGCCGGGAGCGGGTCGTCGCCGAGGAGACGCCCTCCCAGATGTGCTCGGCCCGCTGGCTGACGCAGTACACGGCGCCGCGCGGCGTCTGCAGCACCTTGCCCGCGCCGCACAGCAACTGCCTGGTCACCAGGAAGGGGATGAGGATGTCCGCGAGCCGCGAGAACTCCCCGTGCCGGGCCACCAGGTAATTCTCGTGGCAGCCGTAGGAGTTGCCGGCGGAGTCGGTGTTGTTCTTGAAAAGGTAGACGTCGCCCGCGATTCCTTCCTCGTGCAGGCGTCGTTCGGCGTCCACCAGGAGTCCTTCGAGAATGCGCTCGCCGGCCTTGTCGTGGGTGACCAGCTCGGTCACGTTGTCACATTCCGGCGTCGCGTATTCCGGATGTGACCCCACGTCGAGATAGAGGCGGGCGCCGTTCCGCAGAAAGACGTTGCTGCTTCGGCCCCATGACACGACACGGCGGAAGAGGTACCGCGCCACCTCGTCAGGCGACAGGCGGCGCTGTCCCCTGAACGTGCACGTGACGCCGTACTCGTTCTCCAGCCCGAAAATGCGGCGGTCCATGAGGGAACATTACGCCCGATCCCCCGAGCTGAAACGGGGTTCGACAGCACGATTTGGATCATTTTCCGAACGGGCCGCAACCACCGCTCTCCCGGCGGGAGCTGCCAGTACCCGTCCGGTGGCCACCAGAACCAGCAGCGACACGCCGCCCGCGACACCCGGTACGACGAACCCCCACAGCGCACCGCCCGCCTCGACGACCGGACCGGTCAGGCCCGTTCCGAGCGACGCGCCGACCGTGAAGGTCGTCACCAGCCAGGAGAAGGCCTCCGTGACCGTCCCGCGCGGGGCGTGCCGGTCCACCAGCACGAACGCGCAGGCGATGGCCGGCGCCAGGAAGATCCCGGCGACCACGGCGAGCAACGTCATGGCCACCGCGTCCGGCATCAGCGTCAGCGGCAGGTAACACACCGCCAGCAGGGCCACGAGCACCTGCAGCCGCCGCGCGGGCTCACCCGCCCACTGCCGCGCGCCGTAGACCACACCGCCGATCAGGGCGCCCAGGCCGATCCCCGCCATCAGCCAGCCGTACACCTGGTCGCCGCCGTGCTCGTCCGCGTACGTCAGAGCGGCCACGGTGATGGACCCGAGCGCCATGCCCACGGCCAGGAAGGCGCCCAGCAGCGCGAGCAGGCCGGGCGAGCGCAGCGCGCCCAGCCAGTGCGCCTCGCGCGGCGCCGACCGCCAGGCGCGCGAGGGCGGTGACACGACGACGGAGAGGGCGCCCAGCACACCGAGGCCGTTCAGCACGAGCAGCGCGGCCCCGGCGGACCACAACGAGGCGCACAAGGTCACGAGCAGCGGTCCGACGGTGAACATCACCTCCTGGGCCACGGCGTCCATCGCGTACGCCCGGTGGACGTGGTCCTCCTTGGGCAGCACGGAGGACCACAGCGCCCGAAGCCCGCCCTCCAGGGGCGGCGTGAAGAGTCCCGCAGCGGCGACCGAGAGGTAGGCCAGGGCCGGCTGCCCGATCCCCGCGAAGGCGAACTGGGCCATCGCGAGCGCCGAGAGCACGGCGGCGGGCAGCTGCACCCGCGGCTGTCCCCGCAGGTCCACCAGCCTCCCCAGCACCGGCTGCCCGACGGCGTTGGCGACGCCGTACACCGCCGCGAGGGCACCGGCCATGCTGTACGTGCCGCCCTCCGCGCGCACGAACAGCACGATCGCGACGGGGGCGGTGGCGTTCGGAAGCCGCCCCACGAGCGTGCCGACGAGCAGCCGGGCGGCGTGCCGTGCCCGGAGCAGCTCCAGGTATCCCGTGGCCATGCGGCCCCTCCCACTCGACGTTTTACGTATAACCTCGGTGTCCATACGTACCATGTCGGCTGTTCACCAGTCCAGACGAAGGAGCGGCCCGACCATGCCCCGAGCCGGTACCCGCCCCACGAGCCGGGACGTCGCGCGGGCCGCCGGCGTCTCCCAGGCCGCGGTCTCCCTGGTCCTCGGCGACAAGTGGCGCGGCCGGGTCGCGGAAGCGACGGCGGAGCGCGTCCGCGAGGCCGCGCGCACGCTGGGCTACCGCCCGAACCTGGCCGCCCGCAATCTGCGGCTCGGTCGCACCCGTACGGTCCTGCTGGTCGTGCCCGCGCTCACCACGGAGTTCTTCGCGGGCGTCTACACCGGGGCCGCCCGGGTCGCCTCCCAGCACGGTTTCGGCGTGGTCCTGTACCCCTCCCCCGAGGGCATCGGCCCAGCCCGTGACCCCTTCGCCTCCGCCCAGGCGGCCCTGGACGGCGTGATCGCCTCCTCCATGGCCGCGGAGGCCCTGACGGCGATCCGCGGCGACCAGCTGCCGCTGGTGATGCTGGACAGCGATCCGGAGGGCAGTGTGGGCGCGGCCACGGTCAACCTGGACATCGCGGGGGGCGTCCGCCAGATCACGGATCACCTGCTCGGTCTGGGCCACCGCCACTTCCTGCATCTGGCGGCGGACGTGGCGTCGTGGACCTTCGAGGTGCGCGCGCGGGAGCTGGCGGCGCGGTTGCGGGGGGTTCCGGGCACGTCGTTGCGTACGGCGCGTGCACCGATCTCGATCAAGGGTGCGGAGGCCGTGGCGCAGGCCGCGCTGGCCTCCGGCGACCGGCCGACCGCGGTGGTCTGCGACGACGACCAGCTGGCGGCGGGGGTGTACAAGGCGGCGCGACGGACGGGGGTGCGGGTCCCCGAGGACCTGTCGGTCACGGGGCTGGACGATCTGGCGGTGGCGACGGCGATCGACCCGGAGCTGACGACCGTCCGGCTGGACGCGGAGCTGTTCGGGGAGCGGGGGATGGGGGCGCTGCTGGCGGTCCTGGAGGGCCGCGCCCCCTTGGCCGACGACATCCCCGTCGAACTGGTGGTACGCGGCTCCACGGCACCGGTACGGGGCGTGCCGGTATAGGTGGGCTGTGCAGCCCGGACTGCTCCGGTGCGGGCCGGGGGTGACTGTGCAGCCGGTCCCACTCGGCGGGTGCCCGGCGTGGCTGCGGCCCGGGCGGTGTTCGCGCGGCCCGGCGCGGCCGAGGCGCCGTCGCGCCCACCCGTGCCGCCCCAGCGGCACGACTGCCCGCGTTAGGGCGGAGGCGGGGGCACGACAGCCCGCGAAGGGCGGAGAGCGGACACCCCCGAGACGGCCCCGCACCACCCACCCACCGCAGGCGCTGCCCGAGCCCCCACCGCAGGGACAGCGGCGCCGCAGGCGTCCACCCACCACGCCGCACACGGCACCTCACCCGCACCCCGCCACGCCGCAGGCAACCCGCACGCAGACCACCCACCGCACCGCGGCCAACCGCAGGCGTCCGCGGACGGACGACCCGGTACCCGGGACGGGCTACTCCACGTCGCCGCCGGAATCGGTCTCCCCGGCCTCGGCCTGCGC
Source organism: Streptomyces sp. NPDC041124 (assembly GCF_055592385.1). Lineage (NCBI taxonomy): Bacteria > Bacillati > Actinomycetota > Actinomycetes > Kitasatosporales > Streptomycetaceae > Streptomyces > Streptomyces sp. NPDC041124. The sequence goes on along the minus strand of NZ_JBVIYR010000008.1, from coordinate 150,732 downwards.
TTCCGCCTCCGCCGCCGTCTCCGCGCCGCCCGCCTCCAGCAGACGCGCGAGCTGCCGGCCGCCGATCCGCTTGAACTTGCGCTTCTGCGGCCGCGTACGGTCCAGCACCGCCACCTCGAGCCGCTCCGCCGGGATCTCCCGCTCGCTGCCGTTGGTGTCCCGCGAGAGCGACTGCACCGCCAGCTTCAGCGCCTCGGCCAGCGTCATCCCGTCCCGGTGGCGCTGGTCCAGGTACCCGCTGATCTGCTCCGCGTTGCCGCCGACCGCCACCGAGCCGTGCTCGTCGACGATGGAACCGTCGTGCGGGAGCCGGTAGATCTGGTCCTGCTCCGGGGTCTCCCCGACCTCGGCCACCACCAGCTCCACCTCGTACGGCTTCTCCCCCACGCTCGAGAAGATCGTCCCCAGCGTCTGCGCGTACACGTTCGCCAGGCCCCGGGCCGTCACGTCGTCCCGGTCGTAGGTGTAACCCCGCAGGTCGGCGTACCGCACGCCCCCGATCCGCAGGTTCTCGTACTCGTTGTACTTACCGGCCGCGGCGAACCCGATCCGGTCGTAGATCTCGCTGAACTTGTGCAGCGCACGGGACGGGTTCTCACCGACGAACACGATCCCGTCGGCGTACTGCAGCACCACAAGGCTGCGACCACGGGCGATGCCTTTGCGGGCGTACTCCGCCCGGTCGGCCATCGCCTGCTGGGGTGAGACATAGAACGGCGTCGACACCGGTTATCCGTCCCTTTCTGTCGAAGTCACTGGACCACCAAACAACCGAACAACCCGCCCGCGCCTACAGCAGCGAGGCCCGCGGCCCGTCCGGCTGCTGCAGCCGGCGCTCCAGCACGGACCGGGCGACGTCGGACGCCTCGTCCTCCGTGAGCCGGCGGAAGCCGTCCTCGGTGATCACGGTGATGATCGGATAGATCCGGCGGGCGACATCGGGACCACCGGTCGCCGAGTCGTCGTCTGCCGCGTCGTACAGGGCCTGTACCACCAGTGTGGTGGCCTCGGCCTCACTGAGGTCGCCCCGGAACAGCTTCTTCATCGCGCCGCGCGCGAACACCGACCCGGATCCGGTGGCGGCGTACCCCTGCTCCTCGGAACGCCCGCCCGTGACGTCGTAGGAGAAGATCCGCCCCTTCTCCCGGTCCACGTCATATCCCGCGAACAGCGGGACCACGGCGAGTCCCTGCATGGCCATGCCCAGGTTCGAGCGGATCATCGTCGACAGCCGGTTCGCCTTGCCCTCCAGCGACAGCTGCGCGCCCTCGACCTTCTCGAAGTGCTCCAGCTCCAGCTGGAACAGCTTCACCATCTCCACGGCCAGGCCCGCCGTGCCGGCGATGCCGACCGCCGAGTACTCATCGGCGGGGAACACCTTCTCGATGTCCCGCTGCGCGATGACGTTCCCCATGGTGGCCCGCCGGTCACCGGCGAGCACGACCCCGCCGGGGAACGTGGCGGCGACGATCGTCGTGCCGTGCGGGGCCTCGATCACGCCCTTCACGGGCGGCAACGACCTCTTGCCCGGCAGCAGCTCCGGCTGGTGCTCGGAGAGGAAGTCCATGAAGGAGGAAGAGCCTGGCGTCAGGAAGGCAGCCGGTAGACGCCCGGTGCTACGAGTGTTGGCTTCCACGCGATTCCTTCCACGTATGCGGCAGCCCGCCTGATGGCATCGGGCCGATCCTTGAACTGCTGAACTGCCCCAGCGCCGCCTGGGCGGCTGAAGCACAGTACGCCACGGACCCTACCCGTCCGGTGGCGGTGATCCACCTGCTCGGCGGGGGCAACAGGGCATGTTCGGCAGATGCCTTGCGGACATGGCGCCGCTCCCACCCCCTCGGCCTCCCGACGCTGCCGGGAGCGCTCGTGGGAGCACTCCCGGCAGTACGCCCGGTCGTCCCCGGGCGCCGCCTCGCCGCTCGCGGCCGGCCGCCCGGGGCGGGCTGCCGGCCGACGACGACGCGATCAGCGCCTCACACCCGACTCCGGGAAGCCCGGATCTCTCCCGATCTCACGTCGAGATCAAGGGGAGATCACTCCCCGCCCTTCTGGACGAAGGACCTCACGAAGTCCTCGGCGTTGGCCTCGAGCACGTCGTCGATCTCGTCGAGGACGTCGTCCACGTCCTCGCTCAGCTTTTCCTGACGCTCCTTGAGGTCCTCGGAAGCCTGCGTCTCCGCCGCCTGCTCCTCGACCTCCTCCGTGGACCGGGTGGCCTTCTGCTGTCCGCCGCCGGTGTCCTTGGTCGCCATCACCCTCACCCCGCTCGGTTCGCCCGACACACTTGCTCGGTCAAGATCAGACCCTACAAGCCGGGTCCGACAATGCCCCCGCAGTTGCTCCAACGTACGGGGACCACCTCGATGATTCCCGGACCGGGCGTGTTCCACCCTGTCCGGCCGGATCTCCCCGGTTGCCTCGCTACCCGCTCAGCGGCCCGACAAGACCCTGACCAGGTCTTCCGCCGTGCGGCAGCGGTCCAGGAGCTCCTTGACGTGATTACGCGTTCCGCGAAGCGGTTCCAGGGTTGGCACCCGCTGGAGCGAGTCCCGGCCCGGCAGGTCGAAGATCACCGAATCCCAGGAGGCCGCCGCGACGTCGTCCGCGTACTGCTCCAGGCACCGCCCGCGGAAGTAGGCGCGGGTGTCCTCCGGAGGGGCCGTACGGGCCCGCTCGACCTCGCCCTCGTCCAGCAGCCGCTTCATCCGTCCGCGGGCCACCAGACGGTTGTAGAGGCCCTTGTCGGGGCGGACGTCGGCGTACTGGAGGTCCACCAGGTGGAGCCGGGCGGCGTCCCAGTCCAGTCCGTCCCTGCGCCGGTACCCCTCCATGAGTTCCCGCTTGGCGACCCAGTCCAGCTCGCCGGCCAGGCTCATCGGATCGTTCTCCAGCCGGGTGAGGGTGTCCTCCCAGCGCACCAGGACGTCCCTGGTCTGCTCGTCGGCGTCCGCCCCGAACCGCTCCTCGACGTACTTGCGGGCGAGCTCGAAGTACTCCATCTGAAGCTGCACGGCGGTCAGCGTCCGCCCGCTGCGCAGGGTGACGAGCCGCTTCAGCGACGGGTCGTGCGACACCTGGTGAAGGGTTCGCACCGGCTGGTCCACGGCCAGGTCCACCGCGATGAACCCGTCCTCGATCATCGACAGGACCAGCGCCGTGGTTCCCAGTTTCAGATACGTCGAGATCTCCGACAGGTTCGCGTCGCCGATGATCACGTGCAGGCGCCGGTACTTCTCCGCGTCGGCGTGCGGCTCGTCCCGGGTGTTGATGATCGGGCGCTTCAGCGTGGTCTCGAGGCCCACCTCGACCTCGAAGTAGTCGGCACGCTGACTGAGCTGGAAGCCGTGCTCGTGTCCGTCCTGGCCGATGCCGACACGGCCGGCGCCGGTGAAGACCTGCCGCGAGACGAAGAACGGCGTCAGGTGGCGCACGATGTCCGAGAACGGGGTCTCCCGCTTCATCAGGTAGTTCTCGTGCGTCCCGTAGGAGGCGCCCTTGTTGTCGGTGTTGTTCTTGTAGAGGTGGATCGGCTGGGCACCGGGGAGCTGCGCGGCCCGCTCGGCCGCCTCGGCCATGATCCGCTCGCCGGCCTTGTCCCAGAGCACCGCGTCACGCGGGTTGGTGACCTCGGGGGCGCTGTACTCCGGATGGGCGTGGTCCACGTAGAGCCGCGCGCCGTTGGTGAGGATGACGTTGGCCAGGCCGATGTCCTCGTCGGTGAGCTGGCTGGAGTCGGCGACCTCACGGGCGAGGTCGAAGCCTCGCGCGTCCCGCAGCGGGTTCTCCTCCTCGAAGTCCCAGCGGGCCCGGCGGGCCCGGTGCATCGCCGCCGCGTAGGCGTTCACGATCTGGGACGAGGTGAGCATGGCATTGGCGTTGGGGTGACCGGGCACGGAGATCCCGTACTCCGTCTCGATGCCCATTACTCGCCGTACGGTCATGCGGCCCTCCTTGCCCGGCGGCGTCCCCGGTCGGGGGCGCTGCTGTACCGCTGGCGCTCCGGTGCGTGTGCGGTGCCCGTCCCCGCACTGCGCGACTCGGCGGTACGGACGAGCCTAGAACGCCTTCGCCCTGGTGGGGAGATCATTTGCGTCAATTGCTGTGCTCCGGAGTGGCCCGAAAAAACAGTCGGCTGCGGGTACCCGCAGAGGGCACCCGCAGCCGCCCTGGCTTTTACAGGTACTGGCCTGTGTTCGCCACGGTGTCGATGGAGCGTCCGGTGTCCGCGCCCTGCTTTCCGGTGATGAGCGTACGGATGTACACGATCCGTTCGCCCTTCTTTCCGGAGATGCGGGCCCAGTCGTCCGGGTTGGTGGTGTTGGGCAGGTCCTCGTTCTCCTTGAACTCGTCCACGCACGCCTGGAGCAGGTGGGAGACGCGGAGGCCCTTCTGGTTCTTTTCCAGGAAGTCCTTGATCGCCATCTTCTTGGCGCGGCCGACGATGTTCTCGATCATGGCGCCTGAATTGAAGTCCTTGAAGTAGAGGACTTCCTTGTCGCCGTTGGCGTAGGTGACTTCCAGGAAGCGGTTTTCCTCGGATTCGGTGTACATGTGTTCCACGGCGGTCTGGATCATGCTCTGGACCGTCATGGACTTGTCGCCGCCGTGCTCGGTGAGGTCGTCACCGTGCAGCGGGAGGCGTTCCGTGAGGTACTTGCCGAAGATGTCCTTGGCCGCCTCGGCGTCCGGCCGCTCGATCTTGATCTTCACGTCCAGCCGGCCGGGCCGCAGGATGGCGGGGTCGATCATGTCCTCGCGGTTGGAGGCGCCGATCACGACCACGTTCTGCAGGCCCTCCACACCGTCGATCTCGGCGAGCAGCTGCGGGACGATGGTGTTCTCCACGTCCGAGCTGACACCGGAGCCGCGGGTGCGGAAGAGGGACTCCATCTCGTCGAAGAAGACGATGACGGGGGTGCCCTCGCTGGCCTTCTCACGGGCCCGCTGGAAGACCAGGCGGATCTGCCGCTCGGTCTCACCGACGTACTTGTTCAGCAGCTCGGGGCCCTTGATGTTGAGGAAGAAGCTCTTGCCGGCGGCCTGACCGGTGACCTCGGCGACCTTCTTGGCCAGCGAGTTGGCGACGGCCTTGGCGATGAGCGTCTTGCCGCATCCGGGGGGTCCGTACAGCAGCACGCCCTTGGGCGGCCGCAGCTCGTGCTCCTTGAACAGGTCGGGGTAGAGGTACGGCAGCTCGACCGCGTCGCGGATGGCCTCGATCTGGCCTCCGAGGCCGCCGATCTGCTCGTAGCCGATGTCGGGGACTTCCTCGAGGACGAGTTCCTCGACCTCGCTCTTGGGAACGACCTCGTAGACGTAACCCGAGCGGGGCTCCAGGAGCAGGGCGTCGCCGGGGCGGATGGTGACGTCCAGCAGCGGCTCGGCGAGCCGCACCACCCGCTCCTCGTCGGTGTGCCCGACCACCAGGGCCCGCTCGCCGTCCTCGAGGATCTCCTTGAGGGTGACGATGTCGCCGACGCGCTCGTAGGTCATGGCCTCGACCACGTTGAGCGCTTCGTTGAGCATCACTTCCTGGCCGCGCCGGAGCTCCTCGAGCTCGACGCTGGGGCTGACGTTCACCCGCAGCTTGCGGCCGCCGGTGAAGATGTCGGCCGTGCCGTCCTCGTTCGCCGTGAGGAACACGCCGAATCCGGCCGGGGGCTGTGCGAGCCGGTCGACCTCCTCCTTGAGGGCCACGATCTGGTCGCGGGCCTCACGGAGCGTGCCCGCGAGTCGTTCGTTCTGGGCGGACACGCCGGCCAGGTTGGTCTGCAGCTCGACGATCCGCTCTTCGAGAATCCTCGTGTGTCGCGGAGAGTCGGCGAGCTTACGTCGCAGGACGGCGATCTCCTGCTCAAGGTAGGCGATCTGCCCGGCCGGGTCGTCGGACCCGCGTCCCGGGCGGATGCCGCGGTTCATGTCGTCGTCGTGGGCTGCCACGGTCCTCACCTCCTCCAAGGGGAGCTGGACGCTTCCAGACCCTACCTGGGCGGGTGTCGATTGAAACCCCTAGATCACAAAGACGGTCGGGGTGTGTCCGATCTTCACCCTTGCGCTCTCCCTCACGCCAGGGGAATACCCACCGAAGATGATTGGAACCCAGGCGAAGGTAGGGTCGAAGTGTTCAACACCCGTCAGAGCTGGCCGGATTCCCGTTCGGTTCGACGCTGGAAACGGCAGGAGAGATGAGCGTGCAGCAGGAGGCCGGAGTCGTCGGGGAGGCCCTGGAGGTCTGGATCGACCAGGACCTGTGTACCGGCGACGGCATCTGCGCCCAGTACGCGCCCGAGGTGTTCGAGCTGGACATCGACGGCCTGGCCTACGTGAAGAGTCCGCAGGACGAGCTGCTGCAGGACAAGGGCGCGACAACGCCCGTTCCGCTGCCGCTTCTCACCGATGTGATCGACTCCGCGAAGGAGTGTCCGGGCGAGTGCATCCACGTGCGGCGGGTTTCGGACAGGACCGAGGTGTACGGGCCGGACGCCGGGTGACGGCCGCGGCACGGCCCGTCATGGCTGCCTGGTTCCTCACGCCGTCCTCGTACCGGTGTCCGCACACCGGCCCTCTGACAGCGGCCTCCTCACTCCGGCGTGCGCGCCGCACCGCACGCCCGCGCGCGGGTCACACGCTCTTGGCGGTGGCAGGAGCGGACCGTACGAACGTGCCGTCCTCCCACCGCCACTTCACGCTCTCGCGCACATCCGGGCAGCAACTGGGCACGTCGGCGGACGAGTAGCCGAGCAGCGCGGCACGGACCTCGCCGTCCCGTACGGCGAAGTCGTCGACGCTGGTGCGGTCCCCGGGGTCGACGAGGGTGGCGACCACGCGCGGTTCGGCGCCGGCGGCCCGGGTGACGACGTAGACGCCGTCGGGCGGGGTGCCCATCGGGGCGTCACAGCGCACCACGGCCACGGTCTCCGGGTGTCCGTCGCCGTCGAGGTCGCCGGACGCCTTCTTCCTGACCACCGGCTGCACCGGCCCGCACTCGAGGGGGAACTCGACGTCGGCCGGGTCGGGCGGGGCGGTCTGCGCCGTGGCGCCCTTGGTCTGCGGCCCGGGTGTCGGGGCCGCGGTGGCGGCGTCGGGGCCCAGGACCGAGGACAGGGCCACCACTCCGGCGAGGGCCGTGGCGGTGGCGACCCAGTGGATCGGGCGGGCGTGCGTGTGGGCGAGCTCCGGGACGGCGGAAGACTGCACGAGGAGTGTCTCCTGTGAGGGCTGTGCCGGTGGGGTGGCCAGCATCGTGCCACACGTCACAGGACGGAGGGAACGGCGGGGTGTGTGCGGTGCCGGTACGGGGGAACCGGAGCGGGTCGCCCCCTCGCCGTGGTGTCACCCTGTCAACGCGAGAGCGCCGTGGCGCAGTTCCCGGATGCTTGCGGGAACTGCGCCACGGCGCCCGTGTGTTGCGGACCGGCGAGCCGGGTCAGCGTGCGGTGCCTCCGTCGGCGTTGGGGCCGGCGTAGTCCTCGCCGTAGGCACCCTTGGCGGGGCGGCGGCGGCGCATGGGCGGCTCGACACCGTCGGCGAGGCGGCGGGCGGTGAGCAGGAAACCGGTGTGGCCGATCATCCGGTGGTCCGGGCGGACGGCGAGGCCCTCGATGTGCCAGTTGCGGATCATCGTCTCCCAGGCGGTCGGCTCGTTGAAGCAGCCGATCTCGCGGATGGACTCCACGGTCCGGGCGAGCTGGGTGGTGGTGGCGACGTAGCAGCACAGGATGCCGCCGGGCACGAGCGCCTTGGAGACGGCCTCCAGGCACTCCCAGGGGGCGAGCATGTCGAGGATGACGCGGTCGACGTCGGCGTCGGACAGATTGTCCTGGAGGTCGCCCACGGTGAGCTGCCAGGCGGGGTGCGGGCCGCCGAAGTAGCGCTCGACGTTCTGCCGGGCGATGTCGGCGAAGTCCTCGCGGCGCTCGTAGGAGTGCAGCATGCCCTGGTCGCCGATGGCGCGCAGCAGGAAGCTGCTGAGCGAGCCGGAGCCCACGCCGGCTTCGACGACGCGCGCGCCGGGGAAGATGTCGGCGAAGGCGAGGATCTGCCCCGCGTCCTTCGGGTAGACGACAGCAGCCCCGCGGGGCATGGACAGGACGTAGTCGGGGAGCAGGGGGCGCAGCGCGAGGTAGGCGACGTTCCCGGTGGTGCGGACGACGCTGCCCTCGGGAGCACCGATCAGTTCGTCGTGGGGGAAAGAACCCTTGTGGGTGTGGAAGTTCTTCCCGGCCTCGAGCGTGAACGTGTAGTGGCGGCCCTTGGGGTCGGTCAGCTGAACCTGGTCCCCGACCTTGAAGGGCCCGCGCCTGCGGGCGGCACCGGTCGGTTCGGACATGTGACCACCCTACCGGTTCCCGGCGCTCGTCTCGGACCGGCCGGAGGCGGCGGACGGTGAGGCCGGGTGTGCGCCCTGCGTGGCCGGTCGCCCCCGCCGGTTCAGCTGGGCCGGGCCATCGCCTTGACGAAGGCGCGCTCCACGTCGGCCGCGGACAGGACGCCGTAGATCTCGCCCGTCTCCTCCACCACCAGGTACTCGGAGGCCGGTGCCGCGCGCAGGGCGTCCAGGAGGTCCTCCCCGGCGAGCTCGGCCGAGACGCGCATGCCGTCGGTGAGGTCCTGGGCGAGTCCGCTGACCGCCACCCAGGGGCGGCGGTGTTCCGGTACGCCCACGATGGCGGCCTCGCGGACCAGTGAGACGGGCACGCCGTCGGGGTCGACGACGACCAGGGCGCGGGCGCCGGCGGCGTTGGCGCGGCGCAGGGCCTCGGAGAGGGGGGTGTCGCTCTCGACCGGCACCGCGCGGCGCGTGAGGTTGCGGGCGCGCAGCTCGGGGAGGTGTTCGCGCAGGCGGGCCATGCGCAGGCTGTTGCCGGCGCCGGTCCAGATGATCGCGGCGAGGATGGCGGCGAGCAGGGCGTCCAGCACGGTGTCCATGCCGACGTTGTCGACGGCGTCGGAGCCGAGCACCCCCGACTGGGTGAGCAGCGGAAGGCCGATCAGGACGGAGACGGCGAGGGCGCGGCCGACCCAGGCGGCGGCGACGGTGCCGGTCATGGGTTTGCCGGTGATCGCCCAGACGACGGCCCGCAGCATCCGGCCGCCGTCCAGCGGGAGGCCGGGCAGGAGGTTGAAGACGGCGACGATGAGGTTGGAGATCATCAGGCCGGCCAGCAGGACGCCGGGGACACTGCTCGGGTCCACGGCCAGCAGGGCGAGGTAGAAGACGCCCGACAGCACGAGGGAGAGCAGCGGGCCGACGAAGGCCAGCACGAACTCCCGGCCGGGTGTCTCGGCCTCCTTCTCGATCTCGGAGACGCCGCCGAAGAACTGGAGCTGGATGCGGCGCACCGGCAGTTTGAAGCGGAGGGCGGCGAGGGTGTGGGCGAGCTCGTGGACGAGTACGGAGGCGTAGAAGGCGACGGCGAAGAACAGGGAGACCAGATAGCTGGCGGCCCCCAGCTCGGGGAGGACGCGGTCGATCTGTCCGCCGAAGACCCAGGTGATGAGGATGGCGACGAGGAACCAGCTGGGGGCCACGTAGACGGGCACTCCGAAGGGCCGCCCCATGAGCAGTCCGCCCCGCCGCCGCTCCTCGGGCCGCTGCGGTGCGTTTCCTGGTCCGTCGCCGGAGTGGGCGAACGGCCGGTCGGCGTGCTTCTGCGTGGAGGGGCCGCCGTGACGGTCACCGGGCTCCGGCACACCGGCTGACCGGCTGTCGGCCGGCGAGTCGTGGCGCCCCGCTCCTGCCGTCGGTCGCTCCTCGCGGGCCCCGGTCACAGCGGGCGGGGTCCGGGGCCGGGTCCCGGTCTCCTCCCGGTCCTCGCCGGGCGCGGGGGGGCCGGTGGGGCTCGGCTCGCGTGCGTCGCCGGGCTTCGCCGGGGCGTCACCGGGCGCTGCGGGGGGTGAGGAGGGTCCGTGGGCGCGATCGCCGGCGGGGGGTGCGGGGCGATCGCCGGGGTCGGGGAGGGCGTCGTCGGTCGCCGGGGCCTCGTGCCCCGTGTGGTCGGCCGACTCGTCGTTGCCCGGCCGCGGCTGCCCGCGCCCGCCGCTTACATCCACCGGTGTCCCCTCGTTCGCTGCGTTTCCCGCGCCTGCCGGACGGGAGGTCTCCCGTCGATGGTATGCGGCGATCGCCGCCCGTTCGGCACGCACCCTTTTCCCTACCCCCTCCTTCCCCTTCCGTCACGTCACGCTGTCGGTGCCGGGCCGTAAGGTCTGTGGGCATGGAGACGAGCACCGAGGGCACGGCGCGGCCCGACAGCAGCGCGGCCGCGGCGGAGACGGCCGCGGCGGGCGGTCCGTCCGCATCCCCGCCCGCCTCGCTGTCCCCCTCGCGTGCGAGCGACTTCATGCGGTGCCCCCTGCTGTACCGGTTCCGGGTGATCGACCGGCTGCCGGAGAAGCCCAGTGAGGCGGCGACCAGGGGCACGCTGGTGCACGCGGTGCTGGAGCGGCTCTTCGACGCCCCGGCGGCCGAGCGCACCGTGCCGCGGGCGAAGGCGCTGGTGCCGGGCCAGTGGGACCGGTTGCGCGAGACGCGCCCGGAGGTCGTGGAGCTGTTCGCCGACGACGCCGAGGGCGAGCGGCTCGCGCGCTGGCTGGCGGAGGCGGAGTCGCTGGTCGAGCGCTGGTTCGCGCTGGAGGACCCGAGCCGGCTGGAGCCCGCCGAGCGGGAGCTGTTCGTGGAGGCGGAGCTGGAGTCGGGGCTGCGGCTGCGCGGCATCATCGACCGGGTGGACGTGGCGCCCACCGGGGAGGTGCGCATCGTCGACTACAAGACGGGCAAGGCGCCCCGCCCGGAGTACGCGGAGGACGCGCTGTTCCAGATGAAGTTCTACGCGCTGGTGGTGTGGCGGCTCAAGCGGGTGATCCCGCGCCGGCTCCAGCTCGTGTACCTGGGCAGCGGTGACGTGCTGACGTACGACCCGGTCCTCGCCGATCTGGAGCGGGTGGAGCGCAAGCTGCTGGCGCTGTGGGACGCGATCCGGCTGGCGACCGAGACGGGGGACTGGCGTCCGCGGCCGACGAAGCTGTGCGGCTGGTGCGACCACCGGGCGCACTGCCCGGAGTTCGGCGGCACTCCCCCGCCGTACCCCCTCCCGGTCCCTCCCGTCGAGGGCGGCTGAGCCGGGCGGGGGCCGTCAGGGCAGAATGGGGCCGGACTAGCGAAGGAGACTTACGTGGCCATCCGCGTCCTACTGGTCGACGACCAGCCCCTGCTGCGCACCGGGTTCCGGATGATTCTGGAGGCCGAGCAGGACCTCGCGGTCGTCGGCGAGGCCGGAGACGGCCTCCAGGCCCTGGACCAGGTGCGGGCGCTGCAGCCCGACGTGGTGCTGATGGACATCCGTATGCCGCGGATGGACGGGGTCGAGGCGACCCGGCAGATCACCGGGCCCGAGCGGGACGGGCCGGCGAAGGTGCTGGTGCTGACGACGTTCGATCTCGACGAGTACGTGGTGGAGGCGCTGAAGGCGGGCGCCAGCGGCTTCCTGCTGAAGGACGCCCCGGCCAACGAGCTGGTGCAGGCGATCCGCGTGGTGGCCGCCGGGGAGGCGATGCTCGCGCCGAGCATCACGCGCCGGCTGCTGGACAAGTACGCCACGCATCTGCCGTCCGGCGACGAGCCCGTGCCGGACACGCTGCACACGCTGACGGACCGTGAGGTCGAGGTGCTGAAGCTGGTGGCACGCGGGCTGTCCAACGCGGAGATCGCCGCCGACCTGTTCGTCAGCGAGACCACCGTCAAGACGCACGTGGGGCACGTGCTGACCAAGCTGGGCCTGCGCGACCGGGTGCAGGCGGCGGTGTACGCCTACGAGAGCGGGCTGGTGCGCCCCGGCGCGCAGTAGCGCGGCGGCCCGTGACACGGCGAGGGCGCCCTCCCCCGACGCGGGGAGGGCGCCCTCGGCGCGTCGGTACGGCGTCAGCTCTTGGTCAGTTCCCAGAACCTGAAGACGGTCGAGGCGTCGAGGCAGTACTCCAGGCCGTACACACCGTCCTGGACGACCGCGTACTGCTTGGCCTGCCAGACGGGGAGGACGGGGACGTCCTCGGCGACGATGTCCTGGATCCGCCCGAAGTCCTTGTCGGTGGCACCGCGGTCGCTCTGGGCGGCCGTGCGCGGCAGGAGCGACTCGGTGATCGTGGGGTTGTCGTAGTTGTTGTCCAGTACGTTGCCCTCACCGAAGAAGGGCCCGGTGAAGTTGTCGGCGTCCGGGTAGTCGGGCACCCAGCCCTTGACGTACACGCCGTACTTTCCGGCCGCGATGTCCTTCTCGTACTGGGCGAAGGGGACGGACCTGACGTCGGCGTCGAAGAGTCCGCTGGCGTTGAGCTGCCCCGCGAGGGTCTTCAGTTCCTGGTCGGTGGCCGGGCCGTAGCGGGACGGGGTGGACCACAGGGTCAGCTTCACCTTGCCGCTGACGCCCTCCTCCGCCAGCGCCTCGGCGGCCTTGGCCTTCGAGGGACGGGCGCCGTAGGTGTCGAAGAAGGCCGTGTTGTGGCCGGCGACACCGGCCGGGACGATCGAGTACAGCGGGGTGGCGGTGCCCTCGTAGACCTCGTGGATGAGCGCCTCACGGTCGATCAGGTGGGCGATGGCCTTGCGCACGCCGAGCTTTCCGGCGACCGGGTCGTCCATGTTGAAGACCAGGTGCTGGACCTCGGCGCTGCTGCCCTCGACGACCTGGATGCCGCCGGAGCCGCCGCGGTCGGCCTCCTCGACGTCGGTGATGGCCGCGGCGGTGAGGCCGCGGTAGGCGACGTCGACGTCGGCGTTCTCCAGGGCCTTCTTCAGGGCGTTCTGGTCGCCGTGGAAGAACTCCAGCGTCACGCCCGTGTTCCGGGGGACGGCGGTGCCGTCGTAGTGCTCGTTGACGGAGAACACGGCCCGGTCGTTCTCGTACGAGTCCAGCTTGTACGGGCCGGAGCCGACCGCTTCGCCGTCCTCGCGCAGGCCCTCGGCGCCGTAGGAGCGGTGGTCGACGATGGAGCCGGCTCCGGAGGCGATCTTGCTGGGGAAGGCGGCGTCGGCCGTGTTGAGCTGGAAGACGACCGTCTTGTCGTCGGGGGTGCGGACCTCTTCGAGCGTGGAGAACATGACCGCGGGGCCGTCGGCGTCGTTGATCTTCAGCATGCGGTCGAAGGAGAACTTCACGTCCTTCGAGGTGAGCGGCTCGCCGTTGCTGAACTTCAGGCCGTCCCGCAGGGTGCAGGTGTACGTCCTGGTCGAGGTGTCCGAGAAGCCGCAGCTCTCCGCGGCGTCCGGCTGCGGCTCGGTGGCTCCCTTGGGGAAGCTGAGCAGCGACTGGAAGACGTTGTTGAACAGCAGCCAGGAACCGGGGTCGTAGCCGGAGGCCGGGTCGGTGGCCAGGACGTCGTCGGACATCCCCACCACGATGCCGGACCCGCCGGACGCGCCGCCGCCGTTCTCGGTGCCGCAGCCGGTCAACAGGCCGGAGGCCAGCCCCGCCACGATGGGCAGGACCGGCCACTGGTTGCGCAGATTCACGTGTTTCGCCTTGTCGTTCTCCAGCCCGGGCCGTGTCGGCGGCCCGGGCCCCGTGCTGGTCCGTCAGCCGCTTGCGCCGCGTCCGAGCTCCCACAGCTGGAGAGTCGAGGACGAGTTGAGGGCGTAGGCGGTGCCGGTGATGCCGTCGCGTGTGGCGATGTACTGCTTGCCCTGCCACAGCGGGAGCACCGGGACGTCGTCGGCGACGATGTCCTGGATCTCCGTGAAGGTGTTGGCGGCGGTCAGCCGGTCGGCCTGGCGACGCGACTCCGGGATCAGGTCCTTGCGGATCTCGGGGTTGGCGTAGGGCGAGTTGAGGAAGTTGTCCGCGTCGAGGAAGGGCGAGATGAAGGCGTCGGCGTCCGGGTAGTCGGGGAACCAGCCCATGCCGTAGACGTCGTACTTGCCCTTGCGTCCACTGGGGCTGAACTCCTTCCAGGGGACGCCCTTGATGTCGGTCGTGAACAGTCCGCTGTCGTTGAGCTGCTTGCTCAGCTGCTCGAACTCGCCCTTGGTCGCGGGACCGTAGTGGTCGGTGGTGTAGTGCAGCGTCAGCTTCACCGGCGTGGTCACGCCGGCATCCTTGAGCAGCTCGCGGGCCTTGGCGACGTTGGGGTCGCCGTACTTGTTGAAGAAGGCGTTGTTGTGGCCGGTGACACCGGCGGGGACCAGCGAGAACAGCGGCTCGGCCTGGGTGCCGTACACGTTGCCGACGAGCGCGCCGCGGTCGACGACCTGGGCCATCGCCTGGCGGACGGCCTTGTCCTCGACGGTCTCGGCCTTGGTGTTGAAGGCCAGGTAGCGGATCTCCAGACCCGGCGACTCGACCAGTTCGATGGCGCTGTCGGTGCCGGCGGCGAGCTTCTGGATCTGCTCCGGTGACATGCTGCGGGTCATGACCTGGATGTCGCCCTTGTCCAGCGCCTCACCCATGGCCTCGGAGCTCTCGTAGGAGACCAGCTCGACCTTGTCGTTGTTCACCTTCAGTGCGCCCTTGTAGGACGAGTTCTTGGTGAAGACGGCCCGGACGATCCCGTTGTCCTCGACCTCGGCGTCGAGGGTGTACGGCCCGGAACCGCTGATCTCGAAGCCCTCGCGCAGCTTGTTCTTCTCGTAGTCGTCCGGGTTGATGATGCCCGCGACCGGAGTGGACAGCTTGTACGGGAAGGTGGCGTCTGCGGCCTTGAGGTGGAAGATGACCTCCTGGTCGCCCTGCGTCTCCACGGTGTCGATGGTGGAGAGCAGTGCGAACACACCGCTGTCGTGCTTGATGGCGAGGGCGCGGTCGATGGAGTACTTCACGTCGGCCGCGGTGACCGCGTCGCCGTTGGAGAACTTCAGGCCCTCGCGCAGCTTGCAGCTGTACCGCTCGTTGCCCGCGTCGGTGAACCCGCACGACTCGGCGGCGTCGGGCACGGGCTCGCCGTCACCGCGGGGCTGGACCATGAGGGTCTGCACGGTCTGCCGCAGGATGTTCCAGGTGCCGACGTCGTAGGCCATGGCCGGGTCGAGGGGCGCGTTGCCGTCCTCCTCGGATGCCGTGAACCGGTCCGTGGTGCCCACGACGATCCCATCGCCGCCACCGCTCCCGCCGTCGGTGTCGCCGCAAGCGGCCAGCACCGGGGCGAGCAGGCCCATCGCGGCCGCCAGCACCAAAGTCTTGCGGTTCATGCTCGAGTTTCTCCAGGACTGTCGACTCCGTGTATCCGGCACGCAAGGTTGTCGCGGCGGATCACGAGGATGGGGGCGAGGTTCTCGCGACGACATTAGTCCGCGCCCGCAGGAGGGCTCGCGGCGCCCGGAGTTGGGCGCTCATCACGCAGTGGAACCGGGTGTGAACGGATCGGAGAAGGTGACAGGGGAATGAACCAGTGCGACTTCTCACCAATCGGGACACAAGGGCGCTCCCGTGACGTCCGAAATCGGACGGACGGCACACCCGGACATCGTTGTCGACCCCCTTTCGTGTGGCGAACCTCACATGTGAAAGGGGGTCGACGGGGCCGGAATTCGACCGCCGGCAACCGGATCGAATTCCTTTCGGGACAACGTCCCCACGCCGGGAGGCGGGTGGTCTCAATTCTGTTTCCGGCACCGCCGCACGCTGCGTGAACGCCTAGCCCATGTGCGTCATCAAACCGTGCAGAAATGTCAGGTCCACGACTTCCAGGGTGGGGACAACCGTCCGCCGGGCGGCCGGCGTGATGGGTCCCACCGAGGGCACCGCGACGACCTGGCAGCCCGCCGCCTCGGCGGCCGTGACCCCGGTGACGGTGTCCTCGACGACGGCGCACCGCACGGGGTCGGCCCCGAGCCCGGCCGCGGCGGCGAGGTACGGGTCCGGGTGCGGTTTGGTGCGCGGCACCTCGTCACCGGCGACGGACAGCGCGAAGTGCCGCGCCCCCAGCGTCGTCAGCACCCGGTCGATGATCCGCCGGTGGGAGGCGGAGACGAGCGCCGTGGGGATCTCGTACTCGGACAGTTCGGCGAGCAGTCGCGCGGCGCCCGGCATCAGCGGCAGCCCGCCGTCGAGGCGCTCCTCGAAGCCGTCGTTGAGCAGCACCGTGAGTTCGGCGAGGGGGATGTCGGCACCGGTCGCCTCGATGAGGAACCCCGCGCTGCGGGTCATGGGGCCGCCGACCACCACGTGGCGCCAGGCGTCGTCGAGGGTGTGGCCGAGGGAGGCGAAGACCTCCTTCTCGACGTCCCACCAGAAGCCCTCGGTGTCGACGAGCGTGCCGTCCATGTCGAGGAGCACGGCCTGGAGGGCCGAGCCCTCCGCCGTGAGAGTTCCGAGCGCGGGGACCGTACTGGTCATCCACATACCTCCTTGAGGGACGATCAGGCCGGTTCCCACGAGGGGAACCGGCCTGCGGTGGACCGACCAGTGTACGTCGTCGGGGCCCGGAATGCCTGATGTGCCGTGTGCGGCGCCTCAGCGGGCGTTGAAGTACTTGGCTTCGGGGTGGTGGATCACGATGGCGTCCGTGGACTGTTCGGGGTGCAGCTGGAACTCCTCGGAGAGCTGGACGCCGATGCGCTCCGGCTCGAGCAGCGCGGCGATCTTGGCGCGGTCCTCCAGGTCCGGGCAGGCGCCGTAGCCGAGGGAGAAGCGGGCGCCCCGGTACTTCAGGGCGAACATGTCCTCCATGGCGGCCGGGTCCTCGCCCGCGAAGCCGAGCTCGGAGCGCACCCGCGCGTGCCAGTACTCGGCGAGCGCCTCGGCCAGCTGCACGGACAGTCCGTGCAGCTCGAGGTAGTCGCGGTAGGCGTCGGCCGCGAACATCCGCGCGGTCTCCTCGCCGATGCGGGAGCCGACGGTGACGACCTGGAAGCCCACGACGTCCCTGTCGCCGGACTCCTCCGGGCGGAAGAAGTCCGCCAGGCACAGCCGGCGGCCTCGGCGCTGGCGCGGGAAGGTGAAGCGGGTGCGCTCGTTGCCCTGCTCGTCCAGGACGATCAGGTCGTCGTCCTTGGAGACGCACGGGAAGTAGCCGTAGACCACGGCCGCCTCCAGCAGGTTGTCCGTCTGGAGCCGGTCCAGCAGCCCGCGCAGCCTCGGCCGGCCCTCGGTCTCCACGAGCTCCTCGTACGTGGGCCCGTCGCCGGTGCGGGCCTGCTTCAGACCCCACTGGCCCTTGAACAGGGCGCCCTCGTCGAGCCAGCTGGCGTACTCCTTGAGCTGGATGCCCTTGATCACGCGGGTGCCCCAGAAGGGCGGGGCGGGGACCGGGTTGTCGGTGGCGACGTCGGAGCGGACGTTCCCCTCCTCGGGCCGCTCCTCGACCTCCACGGTGGCCGCGCGGACCCGGCGCTGCCTGAGCTCGGGCAGCTGGGCGCCGGGAACGCCGCGCTTGATGCCGATGAGGGCGTCCATCAGACGCAGCCCCTCGAAGGCGTCGCGGGCGTAGCGGACCTCGCCCTCGTAGATCTCGTGCAGGTCCTGTTCGACGTAGGCGCGGGTGAGGGCGGCGCCGCCGAGGATGACCGGGTAGTCGGCCGCGAGCCCGCGCTGGTTGAGCTCCTCGAGGTTCTCCTTCATGATCACGGTCGACTTGACCAGGAGGCCGGACATGCCGATGACGTCGGCCTTGTGCTGGTCGGCGGCGTCCAGGATCGCGGAGACGGGCTGCTTGATGCCCAGGTTGACCACGTTGTAGCCGTTGTTCGACAGGATGATGTCGACGAGGTTCTTGCCGATGTCGTGCACGTCGCCGCGGACGGTGGCCAGCACGATGGTGCCCTTGCCGGCCTCGTCGGTCTTCTCCATGTGCGGTTCGAGGTGTGCCACCGCGTTCTTCATCACCTCGGCGGACTGGAGCACGAAGGGCAGCTGCATCTGGCCGGAGCCGAACAGCTCACCGACCGTCTTCATACCGTCCAGCAGGGTGTCGTTGACGATGTCCAGCGCCCTGCGGGTCCCCAGGGCCTCGTCGAGGTCGGTCTCGAGACCGTTGCGCTCGCCGTCGATGATGCGGCGCTTGAGGCGCTCCTCCAGCGGCAGCGCGGCCAGCTCCTCGGCCTTGCCCGCCTTGAGCGACTTGGCGGTGGCGCCCTCGAACAGCTGCATGAGCTTCTGCAGCGGGTCGTAGCCCTCGCGGCGCCGGTCGTGGATGAGGTCGAGGGCCGTGGTGACCTCCTCCTCGCTGAACCGGGCGATGGGCAGGATCTTCGAGGCGTGCACGATCGCCGAGTCCAGGCCCGCCTTGACGCACTCGTCCAGGAAGACGGAGTTCAGCAGGATGCGGGCGGCCGGGTTCAGTCCGAAGGAGATGTTCGACAGGCCGAGGGTGGTCTGGACCTTCGGGTGGCGTTCCTTCAGCAGGCGGATGCCGTCGATGGTCGCCAGACCGTCCTTGCGGGACTCCTCCTGACCGGTACAGATGGTGAAGGTGAGGCAGTCGACGAGGATGTCCTCCTCGCGGATGCCCCAGTTGCCGGTCAGGTCGTCGATCAGCCGTTCGGCGATCTCCACCTTCTTCTCGGCGGTGCGCGCCTGTCCTTCCTCGTCGATGGTCAGCGCGATCAGGGCGGCTCCGTGCTCGCGCGCCAGCCGCGTCACGCGGGCGAAGCGGGAGTCGGGGCCGTCCCCGTCCTCGTAGTTCACCGAGTTGATCACGGCGCGGCCACCGAGCTTCTCCAGGCCGGCGCGGATGACGTCGACCTCGGTGGAGTCGAGCACGATGGGCAGCGTGGAGGCGGTCGCGAACCGGCCGGCGAGCTCCGCCATGTCGGCCACGCCGTCCCGGCCGACGTAGTCGACGCACAGGTCGAGCAGGTGCGCGCCTTCGCGGATCTGGTCGCGGGCCATCTCCACGCAGTCGTCCCAGCGGCCCTCCAGCATCGCCTCACGGAACTTCTTCGACCCGTTGGCGTTGGTGCGCTCGCCGATCGCCAGGTACGAGGTGTCCTGGCGGAAGGGGACGCTCTGGTAGAGGGAGGCGGCGCCCGGCTCCGGGCGCGGGTCGCGCTCGGCCGGGGCCACGTCGCGCACCCGCTCCACGAGCCGGCGCAGGTGCTCGGGCGTGGTGCCGCAGCAGCCGCCCACCAGGGACAGGCCGTAGTCGCGTACGAAGGTCTCCTGGGCGTCGGCCAGCTCGGCCGGGGCGAGCGGGTAGTGCGCGCCGTCCTTGGTGAGTTCGGGCAGGCCGGCGTTCGGCATGCACGAGAGCGGGACGCGGGAGTGGCGGGCCAGGTACCGCAGGTGCTCGCTCATCTCGGCGGGCCCGGTGGCGCAGTTCAGGCCGATCATGTCGATGCCGAGGGGCTCCAGGGCGGTCAGCGCCGCGCCGATCTCGGAGCCGAGCAGCATGGTGCCCGTCGTCTCGACCGTGACCGACACAATCAGCGGCACCTCGAACCCGGCGGTCTCCATCGCGCGGCGGGCGGCGACGACGGACGCCTTGGTCTGCAGCAGGTCCTGCGTCGTCTCCACCAGCAGGGCGTCCGCACCGCCCGCGAGCAGGCCCTCGGCGTTCTGCTGGTAGGCGTCGCGGATGGCGGCGAACGTGGTGTGGCCGAGGGTGGGCAGCTTGGTGCCCGGGCCCATGGAACCCAGGACCCAGCGGGGCCGTCCGTCGCGCGCGGCGAACTCGTCCGCCGCCTCGCGGGCGATGCGGGCGCCGGCTTCGGAGAGTTCGGTGACGCGTTCGGCGATGTCGTACTCGCCGAGGGCGGTCAGGTTGGCGCCGAAGGTGTTGGTCTCGACGCAGTCGACTCCGACGGCGAAGTACTCCGAATGGACCGAACGGACGATGTCCGGGCGGGTCAGGTTCAGGATCTCGTTGCAGCCCTCGAGGTTCTGGAAGTCCTCGAGAGTGGGGTCCTGGGCCTGGAGCATGGTGCCCATCGCTCCGTCGGCGACCACCACACGGGTGGCGAGTGCCTCTCGGAGCGCGGACGCACGGGTCCGGCTGTCGGCGGAAGGGGTCAGCGGCGACGAGGCCATGAATGGGGCTCCCTCAGGTGCGACGGCTGTCGGCTTTGCGGCTGTCCGGAGAGCTTCATGTCGGCTTCCCGGCAGGGCGCACGCCGTCAGGGTAGCCGGGACCGCGCCCTGATGTTCGGGGAGTCCACGGGGCGGACGATGATGGCCGGAACACGGTGCAGGGGGCGGGAGTCGGGGAACCGATCACGGCCGACCGTTAGCAAGAGGTCGACATGGACCGGTAGTGTTCGGCATTGCCGAACAGCGGCATCGGCGCCGCGAGTCGGCGGTCGAAGGGGACGGAGGCAGTACGGCGATGGCACGGAACATCCAGTCGCTCGAGCGGGCGGCGGCCATGCTGCGGCTGCTCGCGGGCGGCGAGCGACGCCTCGGCCTGTCGGACATCGCCTCGTCGCTGGGCCTCGCCAAGGGCACCGCCCACGGCATCCTGCGCACACTGCAGCAGGAGGGCTTCGTGGAGCAGGACGACGCCTCCGGGCGCTATCAGCTGGGCGCCGAGCTGCTGCGCCTGGGCACCACCTACCTCGACGTGCACGAACTGCGGGCGCGCGCCCTGGTGTGGACCGACGACCTGGCCCGCTCCAGCGGGGAGAGCGTCTACCTGGGCGTGCTGCACCAGCAGGGCGTGCTGATCGTGCACCACGTCTTCCGGCCCGACGACAGCCGGCAGGTCCTGGAGATCGGGGCCATGCAGCCGCTGCACTCCACGGCCCTGGGCAAGGTGCTCTCGGCCTACGACCCGGTGGCCCACAGCGAGGCCCTGGAGGCCGACCGCAAGGCCTTCACCGACCGCACCGTGTGCGACCTCGACGCCTTCGAGCACCTCCTCGACCTGACCCGCGCGCGCGGGTACGCGGCGGACGTGGAGGAGACCTGGGAGGGCGTCGCCTCGCTGGCCGCCCCCATCCACGACCGGCGTCGCATGCCGGTGGGCGCGGTCGGCATCGCGGGGGCGGTGGAGCGGCTGCGCCGGGACGGCGAGCTGCGGCCCGAGCTGATCGCGGCGGTGCGCGACTGCGCCCGCGCGGTCTCGCGGGACCTGGGCGCCGGGCGGTTCTGACCCGAAGGAGATCGAGGACCGGAACGCCGTGCGGCGTTCCGGT
This sequence comes from Streptomyces sp. NPDC041124, assembly GCF_055592385.1. NCBI lineage: Bacteria > Bacillati > Actinomycetota > Actinomycetes > Kitasatosporales > Streptomycetaceae > Streptomyces > Streptomyces sp. NPDC041124. The sequence goes on along the minus strand of NZ_JBVIYR010000008.1, from coordinate 129,671 downwards.
CCCGGCCGTTCCCCGGCCGGTCATACCGGGCGTGAGGCGGCGGAACCGCCACGAAGATCGACAGCCCGGGACGCTCCATAACGATCGCGCTTCCGGCAGCCAAACTCTTGACGCATCTGTGGCACCGGGCAAGACTCCCGTCCATCGGTCGGCATTGTCGAACACCTACCGGTAATACGCGCTAGAGTGTGACAACGCCAAGGGCCGGCATCGCTCTCACCCCCTGAGGGCGCCAATCCCCGGTGGGACCCGGGGGTCGGCTTCCCTGGACGAAGGACAAAGGAGTCGCGGGTGTCCAGCTCCGACATCTTCATCGGCGAGACCATCGGTACCGCCATACTCATCCTGCTCGGCGGCGGTGTGTGTGCCGCCGTGACGCTCAAAGCCTCCAAGGCCCGTAACGCCGGCTGGCTCGCCATCGCCTTCGGGTGGGGCTTCGCCGTCATGACGGCGGTGTACATCGCGGGGCCGCTCTCCGGCGCCCACCTCAATCCCGCCGTGACCGTGGCGCTCGCCGTCAAGGACGGCGAGTGGAGCAACGTTCCGGTCTACTTCGCCGGTGAGCTCCTCGGCGCGATGATCGGCGCGACGCTCGTCTGGATCGCCTACTACGGCCAGTTCCAGGCCCACCTCACCGACGAGGAGATCGTCGGCGGTCCGGGCACGCAGGTCACCGCCGCCAAGTCCGTCGAGGCACAGGAGAAGGGCGCCGGCCCCGTGCTCGGCATCTTCTCCACCGGTCCGGAGATCCGGCACACGGTGCAGAACCTCGCCACGGAGATCATCGGCACCTTCGTGCTGCTGCTCGCCATCCTCACCCAGGGCCTGAACGACGCGGGCAACGGCCTCGGTGTGCTCGGAGGCCTGATCACGGCGCTCGTGGTCGTCTCCATCGGTCTGTCGCTGGGCGGCCCGACCGGTTACGCGATCAACCCGGCCCGCGACCTCGGTCCGCGCATCGTGCACGCGCTGCTCCCGCTGCCCAACAAGGGCGGCTCGGACTGGTCCTACGCCTGGATCCCGGTGGCCGGCCCGCTGGCCGGCGGCGCCCTCGCGGCCGGGTTCTACAACCTCGCCATCGCATAGGTGACCGGATCGACGCGAGGCGCGAACCTTGAAGAAGCGCCGCACACCCAGCCCCGTAACCATGGAACACCCCAGGAGCACACAGTGACCGACGCCCACACCGCCGGCCCGTTCATCGCCGCCATCGACCAGGGCACCACCTCGTCCCGCTGCATCGTCTTCGACCGTGACGGCCGCATCGTCTCCGTCGACCAGAAGGAGCACGAGCAGATCTTCCCCAAGCCGGGCTGGGTCGAACACGACGCCACCGAGATCTGGACCAACGTGCAGGAGGTCGTCGCCGGGGCCGTCGAGAAGGCCGGCATCACCCGCGACGACATCAAGGCCATCGGCATCACCAACCAGCGCGAGACCACCGTGCTGTGGGACAGGAACACCGGCGAGCCCGTCCACAACGCCATCGTCTGGCAGGACACCCGTACCGACGCCCTCTGCCGCGAGCTCGGCCGCAACGTCGGCCAGGACCGTTTCCGCCGCGAGACCGGGCTCCCCCTCGCCTCCTACTTCGCCGGTCCGAAGGCCCGCTGGCTGCTCGACAACGTCGAGGGCCTCAAGGAGCGCGCCGAGGCCGGCGACATCCTCTTCGGCACCATGGACTCATGGGTCATCTGGAACCTGACCGGCGGTGTCGACGGCGGCCACCACGTCACCGACGTCACCAACGCCTCCCGCACCATGCTGATGAACCTGCACACCATGCAGTGGGACGAGAGGATCGCCGAATCCATCGGCGTCCCCACCGCGATGCTGCCGGAGATCCGCTCCTCCGCCGAGGTCTACGGCGAGATCAGGGGCGGCAAGCTGGGCGACCTGCTCGGCGGTATCCCCGTCGCGTCGGCGCTGGGCGACCAGCAGGCGGCCCTGTTCGGCCAGACCTGCTTCGCCGAGGGCGAGACCAAGTCCACGTACGGCACCGGCACGTTCATGGTCATGAACACCGGCGACAAGATCATCAACTCCTACAGCGGCCTGCTGACCACGGTCGGCTACAAGATCGGCGACCAGGACACGGTCTACGCCCTGGAGGGCTCGATCGCCGTCACCGGTTCGCTGGTGCAGTGGATGCGCGACCAGATGGGCCTGATCTCCACCGCCGCCGAGATCGAGACCCTCGCGCTCTCCGTCGAGGACAACGGCGGCGCCTACTTCGTCCCGGCCTTCTCCGGACTGTTCGCCCCGTACTGGCGCTCCGACGCCCGCGGTGTGATCGCCGGCCTCACCCGGTACGTGACCAAGGCGCACCTCGCGCGCGCCGTGCTGGAGGCCACCGCCTGGCAGACGCGGGAGATCGCGGACGCCATGACCAAGGACTCCGGCGTGGAGCTCACCGCCCTCAAGGTCGACGGCGGCATGACCTCCAACAACCTGCTGATGCAGACGCTCTCGGACTTCCTGGACGCCCCCGTGGTGCGCCCGATGGTCGCCGAGACCACCTGCCTCGGCGCCGCCTACGCCGCCGGCCTGGCCGTCGGCTTCTGGAACAGCACCGACGACCTGCGCGCCAACTGGCGGCGGGCCGCCGAGTGGACCCCCCGCATGGACGCGGAGACCCGCGACCGTGAGTACAAGAGCTGGCTCAAGGCCGTCGAGCGGACCATGGGCTGGCTCGAGGACGAGGAGTAAGAACCGCCATGACCACCCAGTCCACCCTGCAGTCCGTGCCTGCCCTGGGGACGCACCCGGCGTCCGGCTCGAACCCGAGCCGCGCCGAGACCCGGGAGCAGCTCTCCAAGGCGTCGTACGACCTTCTCGTGATCGGCGGCGGCATCCTGGGCATCTCCACCGCCTGGCACGCCGCGCAGTCCGGCCTCAGGGTGGCTCTGGTGGACGCCGGCGACTTCGCCGGCGCCACCTCCTCCGCCTCCTCCAAGCTGCTCCACGGCGGTCTGCGCTACCTGCAGACCGGCGCCGTGAAGCTGGTGGCGGAGAACCACTTCGAGCGCCGTGCGGTCTCCCGTCAGGTGGCCCCCCACCTGGCGAACCCGCTCACGTTCTACCTCCCCGTGTACAAGGGCGGGCCGCACGGCGCGGCGAAGCTCGGGGCCGGTGTCTTCGCGTACTCGGCGCTGTCCGCCTTCGGCGACGGCGTCGGCCACCTGCTCTCCCCGGCCAGGGCCGCGCGGGACGTGCCGGAGCTGCGCACCGACAACCTCAGGGCCGTCGCCGTGTACGGCGACGACCAGATGAACGACGCGCGCATGGCGCTGATGACGGTCCGCGCGGCCGCCGAGTCGGGCGCCGTCGTCCTCAACCACGCCGAGGTGACGGGCCTGCGCTTCACCCGGGGCCGGGTCACCGGCGCCGAGCTGCGCGACCGCCTCTCGGGCGACGAGTTCGGCGTCGACGCACGCCTGGTGCTGAACGCGACCGGCCCCTGGGTCGACCACCTGCGCCGCATGGAGAACCCCGACGCGGCGCCGTCCATCCGCCTGTCGAAGGGCGCGCACCTGGTCCTGAAGCGGACGTCCCCGTGGAAGGCCGCGCTGGCCACGCCGATCGACAAGTACCGGATCACCTTCGCCCTCCCCTGGGAGGACATGCTGCTGCTGGGCACCACGGACGAGGAGTTCGAGGGCGACCCGGCGGACGTCGCGGTCACCGAGAAGGACACCGCGCAGATACTCGACGAGGCCGCGTTCTCCATCCGCGACCAGCAGCTCGACCGTGACCTGATCACCTACGCCTTCGCCGGTCTGCGGGTGCTGCCGGGCGGCCCCGGCGACACCGCCAAGGCGAAGCGGGAGACGGTCGTCACCGAGGGTCCGGGCGGGATGCTGTCCGTCGCGGGCGGCAAGTGGACCACGTTCCGTCACATCGGGCGCACGGTGATGCAGAAGCTCCAGGCGCTTCCCGGGCATCCGCTGGGCGAGGACCTCGAGCCGATCTCCTCGCTGCCGAAGAAGCTGCCGCTGCCGGGTGTGGCCAACCCCCGCGCCGTGGCGCACCGGCTGCTGGTGGACGGGCCGGCGCCCGGCCCGCGCATGGCGGCGGACACCGCCAGGCACCTGGCCACCCACTACGGCTCGCTGGCCTTCGACATCGCCCGCCTGGCGAACGAGGACCCGGCGCTGGCCCGGCGCGTCCACCCGGACGCCCCGGAGATCTGGGCGCAGGTCGTCTGGGCCCGGGACCACGAGTGGGCCGAGACCGCGGACGACGTGCTGCGTCGCCGCACCACGCTGACGATCCGGGGCTTGGCCACGGACGAGGTCCGGGCGGGCGTCCAGGACCTGCTCGACAAGAAGTGACCGCCACTGACCCGGCTCCTCCGCACGGGAGCCGGTAGCGGGACGGGGCGGCTCCGCGCCGACGGGGCCGCCCCCTCTCGCGTCTCGCACGAGACGCGCCGGGCTGCCGGCGCCGGCGGCAGCAGCCCGGCCCGCAGGCAACTCCGCCGCCCGGCCCCGCAGCGCGGCTCGCCGAACCGTCGGCCGTGGGCGGCCCTGAGGCGCCTCTCGTCCCGGCCGGCGGTACCGAGCGCCGGGCCGAGGGGGCTCCGCCGCCGGTGCCGCCCGTCGTGAGGCGGAGGGCGCCGGGACGGGATCCGGGCAACCGTCGACTCCTTCACGGACGCATAATGGCGGGATACATCGGACGTCTGAGAGCGTGGGAGGCCGGTCATGGCAGTCACCGACGAGGCGATCGAGAAGATCAAGGGAATGATCGTCTCGGGTGCGCTGCGTCCCGGTGACCGCCTGCCCAGGGAGAGCGAACTGGCCGCCGAGCTGGGGCTGTCCCGCAACTCGCTGCGCGAGGCGGTGCGGGCGCTGTCGCTGATCCGCATCCTGGACGTGCGGCAGGGCGACGGCACTTACGTGACCAGCCTGGATCCGCAACTCCTGCTGGAGGCGCTGAGTTTCGTCGTCGACTTCCACCGCGACGACACGGTGCTCGAGTTCCTCGCCGTGCGCCGGATCCTGGAGCCGGCCGCGACGGCCGCCGCGGCCGCCCGGATCAGCGAGGAGCAGCTGGACGCCCTGTCACGGCAGTTGGACGAGCTGGGGGACGATCCGTCCGTGGAGGACCTCGTCGCCGCCGATCTGGAGTTCCACCGGGGCATCGTGAGCGGCTCCGGCAACTCCGTGCTGTGCTCCCTGCTCGACGGTCTGTCCGGCCCCACCACCCGGGCCCGGATCTGGCGGGGTCTCACCCAGGAGGACGCGGTCGGCCGGACCCTGCGCGAGCACCGGGCGATCCTCGCCGCCCTGCGGGACCGGGACGCCGAGGCGGCGCGGTCCTGGGCGACGGTGCACATCGCGAGCGTGGAGCAGTGGCTGCGCTCCACGCTGTGAACCGCGCCTTCGGCACCCGGGCCGGTGACACCCGGGGGTGTTTCCCCCGGTCGGACAGGGGCAGTGATGGGGCACTCCCCCCGTGCGGGGGGCTGCGGGCGTCCGCACGGGCACGCCGTAAGGTTGGGACGTACGCGAGGGCACGTCGGAAGGAGGCGCTGGGTGATCGAGCTCGAGGGGGTTCCCGAGCTGGTCGACCCGGTCATGGTGGCCGCGTTCGAAGGCTGGAACGATGCCGGTGACGCAGCCTCCACCGCGGTCGCGCATCTGGACAGGGAGTGGAAGGGCGAGGTGTTCGCGGCGCTGGACGCCGAGGACTACTACGACTTCCAGGTGAACCGCCCCACGGTGTTCATGGACGGCGGGGTCCGCAAGATCACCTGGCCCACGACACGGCTGTCGGTGGTCCGGGTCGGCGGCGACAAGCCGCGCGACCTGGTGCTGGTGCGCGGCATCGAACCGTCCATGCGGTGGCGGTCGTTCTGCAACGAGATCCTCGGTTTCGCGCACGAACTGGGCGTGGAACTGGTGGTCGTCCTGGGTGCGCTGCTCGGTGACACCCCGCACACCCGTCCGGTCCCGATCAGCGGGACCACGTCCAACCCGGACCTGGCCCGCCGCATGGACCTGGAGGAGACCAAGTACGAGGGGCCCACGGGCATCGTCGGCATCCTCCAGGAGGCGTGCACCCACGCGGGCGTACCCGCCGTGTCGCTGTGGGCGGCGGTCCCGCACTACGTGTCGCAGCCGCCCAACCCGAAGGCCACCCTGGCCCTCCTCAACCGCCTGGAGGACCTCATCGACGTGCGGATCCCGCTCGGCGAACTGCCCGAGGACGCGCGTGCCTGGCAGGTGGGCGTGGACCAACTGGCCGCGGAGGACACCGAGGTGGCCGAGTACGTGCAGACGCTGGAGGAAGCCCGGGACACCGCCGAGCTGCCGGAGGCGTCCGGCGAGGCGATCGCCCGCGAGTTCGAGCGCTACCTGCGGCGTCGTGACGGAGTGTCGGGCCCGCCCGGCGGGCACGCGACGGCGGACGGTTCGGACGGTCCCTCCTACCGGCGGGACACTCCCGGCGGCCGGGCCCGGCCGCCGAAGCCGCCGAAGCCGGAGGCGGACTCGGACGGCGAGGAGTCGTCGGAGGACTGAGTCGCGTGAAGGGCGCCCCTCCCGGCCGGGAGGGGCGCCCTTCACGCGTTTGTCGTGCCCGCCGTCCTACAGCGCCACGCCGAGCAGCGCGTCCACCGCGCGGGAGACGACGCCGGGCGCGCCGGTGTCCGTACCGCCGCTCTCCTCCTGGAGGAGCGTCCAGCGGTCGACGGCCGCCAGCGCCGCCGGCGCGTCCAGGTCGTTGGCCAGGGCTTCGCGGATCTCCTCGACCAGTGCGTCGGCGGGCGGGCCGTCGGGGCGGGAGACCGCGGCCCGCCAGTGCTCCAGCCGGGTCACGGCGTCCTGGAGGACCTGGCCGGTCCACTCCCAGTCGGCGCGGTAGTGGTGGGCGAGCAGCGCCAGCCGGATCGCCGCCGGGTCCACGCCGTCACGCCGCAGCTGCGACACGAAGACCAGGTTGCCCTTGGACTTGGACATCTTCTCGCCGTGCAGGGCCACCATGCCGGCGTGGACGTACGCCTTGGCCATGGGGAACTCGCCGGTGAGCACCTGGGCGTGGGAGGCGCCCATCTCGTGGTGCGGGAAGACGAGGTCGGAGCCGCCGCCCTGGATGTCGAAGCCCATGCCGAGGTGGTCGAGGGCGATAGCCACGCACTCGATGTGCCAGCCGGGGCGGCCCCGGCCGAGCGAGCGGCCGTCCCAGCTCGGCTCGCCCTCACGCGCGGCCGTCCAGAGCATCGGGTCGACGGGGTTCTTCTTGCCCGGACGGTCCGGGTCGCCGCCGCGTTCGGCGGACAGCAGCCGCATGGCGGCGGCGTCCAGGTGCGAGACCTGGCCGAAGTGCCGGTCGGACTCGACGGAGAAGTAGATGTCGCCGTCGATCTCGTAGGTGGCACCGAGTTCGCGCAGCCGTTCGACGATCGGGACGATGCCGGGTATCGCCTCCACGGCTCCTATGTAGTGCCGCGGGGGCAGCATCCGCAGGGCCGTCATGTCCTCGCGGAACAGCGCGGTCTCGCGCTCGGCGAGCGCGGTCCATTCGATGCCGTCCCGTTCGGCCCGCTCCAGCAGCGGATCGTCGACGTCGGTGACGTTCTGGACGTAGTGCACCTGCCGCTTGGTGTCGAGCCACACGCGTTGCACCAGGTCGAACGCGTTGTAGGTCGCCGCGTGTCCGATGTGGGTGGCGTCATAGGGGGTGATGCCGCACACGTAGATACGGGCGACGGGACCGGGGTCCAGGGCGGTCAGGCCACCGGTCGCGGTGTCGTGGATCCTCAGGTCGCGGCCCTGACCAGGCAGGGCGGGGACCTCGGAAGCGGGCCAGGCATGCATGTCATGAGCGTAACCGGACCGGAGTTCCGGATACGAACCGGAGCGGGCCGGATGGCCGGGAAGGCGCTCTTGCGCACCCCCGCCCGGTATGCGCTCCGCCGGGGTCCGCGGCGGTCCCGTGGCGCTCCCGTGTCGGTTGTCGGCCCGGGGGCGGTCAGACGGGCGGCCAGGGGATGGCCGGCCATTCCGTTCCGGGCCGCGGGTGGACGCCCGTGGTGAGCAGGGACTCGACGCGGGCGCGGGTGGCGTCGATCTCCGCGGGGGTGATCAGGGGGGCCAGGGCGGCGGTGAGCGTGCCCGTGGCCGTCAGCGCGCTCCTCAGGGCCTCGAGGACACCGACGGCCTCTCCCGTCAGCGGCTCCCCCGCCCAGCCCCACAGCAGCGTGCGCAGCTTGTCCTCGGCGTTGAAGGTGACCCCGTGGTCGATGCCGTACAGCCGTCCCTCGGTGGTGGGCAGCAGGTGTCCGCCCTTGCGGTCGGCGTTGTTGATCACCGCGTCGAGCACGGCCAGCCGGCGCAGCCGCTCGTCGTCGGCGTGCACCAGCAGCGCGGTGCGGCCCTCCTCCGCCTCCACGAAACCGATCGCCTTCCAGCCGGGCCCGGGCTCCTCCCCGTCCATCAGGGCGAGGAGCTCCGCGCCGGGGGCCGTCTCGACCCACAGCTGGCACATGCCCTCGCCGTACGGGCCGTCCCGCAGCACGGTGGGGGGCACCAGCCCCCAGCCGGTCGCCTGCGAGACCTCGTACGCGGCGACCTCTCGCCCGGCGAGCGTCCCGTCGGGGAAGTCCCACAGGGGCCGCTCCCCCGCGACCGGCTTGTACACGCAGGCCGCCTCGCGTCCTTCGTGGGTGACGGTGCAGTACAGCGCCGCGTTCGACGCCTCACGGATGCGTCCGCGCACGGTCAGCTCGCCCCGGGCGAGCAGTTCGGCGGCGGCCGGGTCGGCGGTCGTCACGCTCCGCGACGGTATCCGTTCTGGCGCGGACATACGTGTCCCTCCGGGTCGAGCGGGAGACTGCACAGCGGACACGGCGGCCGCCCCGCGTTGACGACGTCCAGTGCCCGCTTGGCGAAGGCGCGGGCCTGCGTGCCGGTGAGGCGGACGCGCAGCATCGGAGGCCCGTTCTCCTCGTCCTGGAGCAGCCGCTCCTCGGCCTCGGCGAGATCCTCCTCGGACTCGGCGTCCAGTTCGACCAGCGCCTGCGCCTCGACGACCATGCGCTGGTCCTCACCGTCCCAGGCGAGCGCCATCGTGCCGACCCGGAACTCCTCCTCCACGGGGGTCTCCAGCGGGGCGGTGTCGGCGACCTCGGCCGGCGCCATCGCGGGCACCGCGGCGCTGCCGCCGCTGCGGCGTACGACCTCGTCGAGCAGTTCGTCCATGCGCTCGGCGAGGGCGGCGACCTGGGTCTTCTCCAGGGCCACGCTGGTCACCCGGGAGCCGGCGGAAGCCTGGAGGAAGAACGTACGGCGCCCTGGCAGTCCGACCGTACCGGCCACGAAACGTTCCGGTTGGTCGTAGAGGAACACCTGACGGGACACGTCCTGTCTCCATTGAGAGTCGTGGGAACGGGCGGACTGTTCACGGCGGTCCGGACGGAACCGCACTGCTGCGATCGCTTCACCCTACTGCGGCCGACGATCACGGTGCGCCCGCGTCACCCCCGACCGTGGCGTCGTCGGCGGGCTCCGCCTCGCGCGGCGCCAGGGACGCGAAGTCGCCGGTGTCGCCGAGCCGGAGGAGAAACGGGCGCAGCCGGGTGTAGCGGATCGCGGTGACGGAACACGGCTCGACGGAAATGCGCTGGAAGAGGTCGAGGTGAAGTCCGAGTGCCTCCGCGACGAGGGACTTGATGATGTCGCCGTGCGAGCACATGAGATAGACGGCGTCGGCGCCGTGATCGCGCTCCACGCGTGCGTTCCACTCGCGCACCGCTTCGGCGGCGCGCGTCTGCATCGCCCGCATGGACTCCCCGCCGGGGAACGCCGCCGCGGACGGATGCGCCTGCACGACGTCCATGAGGGGCTCGTCCTTGAGTTCGGCGAGCTTGCGGCCCGTCCAGTCGCCGTAGTCGCACTCGTTGACGCGCTCGTCGGTGTGCGCGGTGAGACCGGGGCGGGCGTCGAGCAGCGGCCGGATCGTCTCCCGGCAGCGCAGGAGCGGGCTGGAGACGATCTCGGCCAGCGGCAGCGCGGCGAGCCGTCCGGGCAGTGCGGCGGCCTGTGCGGCCCCGCGGTCGTCGAGGGCCACGCCGGGCGTCCGGCCGGCGAGCAGTCCCTCGGTGTTGGCGGTGGATCGTCCGTGCCGGACCAGTAGCAACGTGGGCATGCGGCCCAGGGTAGGCGCACGGGCATGCGCCCCGTCCGGGACGGGAATCCGTGACGGGAATGCGGGACGGGAATACGGGTCGGTCCTGCGGGACGGGCATCCGTGAAGGTGAAGGGAGAACACGTTTCGTGATCGTCGACTGTGCCATCTACCGGGAGGGACGACGGTCGGAGGGGCCCCGCGACTTCTCCGACGCGCTGGACGCGGCGCGGTCGACGGGGGGCTTCGTCTGGATCGGGCTGCACGAGCCGTCGGCGGAGGAGTTCGACCTGGTGGCGGAGGAGTTCGGGCTGCATCCGCTGGCGGTGGAGGACGCCCTCAAAGCCCATCAGCGCCCCAAGCTGGAGGTGTACGACGACTCGCTCTTCGTGGTCCTCAAACCCGTGGTGTACGAGCCGCGCACCGACACCGTCTCCTCCGGCGAGATCATGATCTTCCTCGGCGACTCGTTCGCGGTGAGCGTGCGGCACGGGGAGGGTGCCCCGCTGGACGCGGTGCGCGACCGGCTCGAGCGGGAGACCGAGCTGCTGGGAGAGGGGGCGACCTCCGTGCTCTACGCGGTCGCCGACGCCGTCGTCGACCACTACCTCGCCGTGGCGACCGAGTTGCAGACCGACCTGGAGGAGCTGGAGACCGAGGTCTTCACCCCCGATGCCGGCGATTCGCGGGGCACCGCGTCCCGGATCTACAACTTCAAGCGGCAGATCCTGGAGTTCCGCCGGGCCACCGGGCCGCTGACACCCCCGATGGCCCGGCTGGCGGGGGTCGGCACGTACGGGGGGAAGGTGCCGTTCGTGGAGGACGGGGCGCGGCCCTACTTCCGTGACGTGCACGACCACCTCACCCGGGTGAACGAGTCCGTGGAAGGACTGGACCGGCTGGTCTCGGACGTCCTCTCGGCGCATCTCGCCCAGGTGGGCGTGCAGCAGAACGACGACATGCGGAAGATCTCCGCCTGGGCGGCCATGGCCGTGGTCCCGACGATGATCGCCGGGATCTACGGGATGAACTTCGAGCACATGCCGGAGCTGCGGTGGGAGTGGTCGTATCCGGTGGTGATCGTGGCGATGGGTCTGCTGGAGGTGCTGCTGTACCGGATGTTCAAGCGGCGGGGGTGGATGTAGTCCCGCAGGCCGGCTTTGGCGCGTGACGGCGGGCACGTGGCACGTGGCGCGCGGCGCGAGTGGTCAGGCAGCCTCCGGCTCCGGGGCCGCCGGGCCGGACAACGCGCCGCGGCGCTCGGGCATGCGCAGGGAGACCATGCGGCGCCAGCCCCCCAGGCGTTCGTAGGCGTAGACCGCGTGGATGCCCGCCGCGAGGACCGCGGCCTTGGGCCTCGGCCAGTTCAGGACGCGGCCCATGTGGGCCATCACCGCGAGACTGACGTCACGGTAGACGCGGATCTCCGCCAGCGCGCACTCGCGCAGGGTCCGCTGGATGGCCCGCCCGTGGCCCGCGTACGCGAAGCGGAGCAGTTCCTCGTGGCAGTAGGCGAGGTGGTTGTCCTCGTCATGGGAGATCACCTTCACCGCGCGGCCGAGGTCGGGGTGGTCGGCGAAGTGCTTGCGGAGCACTTCCATCTGCTCCGAGGCGCGTTGTTCGGTGACCCTGCTGTGGGCCAGGTAGGTCACGATGTCCTCGACCGTGAGCGGCTCGTCGCGCTTGAGCTGGTCGTGGGCCAGACCGATGCCGTTCTGCTCCAGGAGCATCGTGTAGTCGGTGTCCGGGGGGACGGGGACGGGGTCCAGACCGCGCTTCTTGAGCAACGCCTCGAAGATCCGGCCGTGCTTGTCCTCGTCGGCGCCGTGCCTGGTGATCTTGGGTGCGAGGTCACGCTGGGTCTCCGGGACCAGCGCCGCGATGCGGGCGTTCTCCCAGCCGCCCTGCGACTCGCCGCTGGCGGCGATCGAGCAGAACAACGCGAACGACGCGTCGTGGTCGAGGATCTCCTGGAACAGGCTCTTCGCCGACAGCATGATGGCCACCTCTCCGCGGGCTTCCGCGGTGCTGCACTTACTGCAGTTCCGCAAAGAAGGAGTCAAGTGCGCGGAGGCGGGCGCGGCAACCGGCGAGTCGGACAACTCCGCCAAAAGGATTACGCATGGGGGTGCGCGTGACCTGACCGTGGACCGTGGGTACGCAGGGCGTGACCGCGGAGACGTGGGGGCGTTGTCGAGGTGATGGCCGTGGCGGGGTCGACCCCCGAGCCCCCGCCACGGCCGCTGACGTGTCAGGCCAGGCCCGCGCGCTCCATCGCTTCGGTGCCCGCGCGCAGGGAGGCGAGGCGCTCGTCGAGCGTGAAGCCGGCCGGCGCGAGGGTGAGGGTGGTGACTCCGGCGGCGGCGTAGGCCTTCATGCGGTCGGCGATCCGGTCGACCGAGCCGAGCAGGGTCGTCTTGTCGATCAGGTCGTGCGGGACCGCGGCGGCGGCGCCCTGCTTGTCACCGGACAGGTACTTGTCCTGGATCTCGGCGGCCTCCCGCTCGTAGCCCATGCGCCGGGCGAGCTGGTTGTAGAAGTTCTGCTTACGGCTTCCCATGCCGCCGACGTACAGCGCGGTGTAAGGGCGGAAGGTGTCGGCGAGGGTGGTGACGTCCTTGTCCTCGCCGACGGCGAGGGGGAGCGTGGGGCAGATGTCGAAGCCGTCGAGGGTCTTGCCCGCCTTCTCGCGGCCGGCACGGATGTGCTGGACGGCGGTGTCCTCGAGGTGGTCGGCCGAGGGGAAGATCAACAGCGCGCCGTCGGCGATCGCGCCGGTCTGCTCGAGGTTCTTCGGACCGATCGCGGCGATGTAGAGGGGGATGTGCTCGCGCTCGGGGTGCACGGTGAGCTTGATGGGCTTGCCGGGGCCGCCCGGGAGGGGGAGGGTCCAGTGCTCGCCCTCGTAGGAGAGGCGCTCGCGGGTCATGGCCTTGCGGATGATCTCGACGTACTCGCGGGTGCGGGCGAGGGGCTTGTCGAACTTGACGCCGTACCAGCCCTCGGAGACCTGGGGGCCGGAGACGCCGAGGCCCAGGCGGAAACGGCCGCCGGAGAGGGAGTCGAGGGTGGCCGCGGTCATCGCGGTCATCGCGGGCTGGCGGGCGGGGATCTGGAAGATGGCGGAGCCGACGTCGATGCGCTCGGTCTGGGCGGCCACCCAGGCGAGGACCGTGGCGGCGTCGGAGCCGTAGGCCTCCGCGGCCCAGCAGACCGCGTATCCGAGGCGGTCGGCTTCCTGGGCCACGGCGAGGTTGTCCGCGTCCATTCCGGCGCCCCAGTAGCCGAGGTTGATCCCTAGCTGCATGACCGACTCCCCTTACCGATGAGTAACGTCGTGTGTGCGGAGACCCTATACCTCCGGTGGTCGGGCGGAGGTCTGTGGCGCGGGTGCCGGTGCCTGTGCCTGTCGGGGCGGGGCGTCTGTGTGGTGGTGTGTGCGGCTGGTGGGTGGATGCCTGCGGCGCCGCTGTCCCTCCGGTGGGGGCTTGGGGTAGCGCCTGCGGTGGGTGGGTGGTGCGGGGCCGCGTCGGGGGTGTCCGTCCTCGGGCTGGCGTGACAGTGCCGTTGGTGGGACCGGCCGGTGCGGACGCGCCGGCCACTGCGGGCGGCCACCCCCGCCGCGCGCGACCACGCCCCCACCCGCCGTCCCTCGTCCGCGGGCAGTCGTGCCGCGACGCGGCGACGCCGGGTCGCGCAGCCCGCCCCGGCCGCCCCGCGACCTCGCGGAAATCGGTTGTCCACAGGCCCCCACGCCCGCGCCCACGGCCAGTAATCTCGGCGTCCATGGAGCAGAGGCATCTCGGCCGTACCGGCCTGCGTGTGTCCCGGATCGGGCTCGGGACGCTGACCTGGGGTCGGGACACCGACGAGCACGACGCGGCGGACCTGCTGAAGACGTTCTGGGACGCCGGCGGCACACTCGTCGACACCGCCGACGTGTACGGCGACGGAGAGGCCGAGTACCTGCTCGGAAGGCTGATGGACGGGCTCGTACCGCGCCGCGACCTCGTCATCTCCACGAAGGCAGGCAGCGTGCCCGATCCGGAGCGCCGCTTCGACGGCTCCCGGGGTCACCTGCTCGCCGCCCTCGACGCCTCGCTCACCCGGCTCGGCACCGACTACGTCGACGTGTGGCACCTCCACGCCTACGACCCCGCCACCCCGCTGGACGAGACGCTCCAGGCGCTCGACATCGCCGTCGGCAGCGGCCGGGTGCGGTACGCCGGTGTGTCCAACTTCTGCGGCTGGCAGCTCGCCAAGGCCGCGACCTGGCAGCTGGCCGCGCCGGGCACCCGGACACGGCTGGCGAGTACGCAGATGGAGTACTCGCTGCTGCAGCGCGGTGTGGAGCGTGAGGTGCTGCCCGCCGCCCTCGACCTCGGCATCGGGCTGCTGCCGTCCTCACCGCTGGGGCGGGGCGTGCTCAGCGGCAAGTACCGGGGCGACGCCACCCCGGCGGACTCCCGGGGCGCGTCCGACCACCTCGCGCCGTTCGTCGCGCCGTATCTGGACGACGCCGCGAGCCGCATCGTGGACGCCGTGACCACGGCGGCGGACGGGCTCGCCGTGACCGCGCTGCAGGTGGCGCTCGCCTGGGTCCGGGACCGGCCCGGGGTGGCCGCTCCCATCGTCGGCGCGCGCAACGCGCGGCAGCTCACGGCGGCGTTGTCAGTGGAGACGCTTAGTCTTCCTGACGAGATCTGCCGGGCGCTGGACGACGTGTCGGCGCCCGTGCACCGCTATCCCGATCACGACTGGAGCACGCTGTGAGCACCGAGCCGCCCGAGACACCGGAGGACGCCGAGCCGGGGAGCGCGGACGGCACACCCGCCGAGGGCGCGCAGGTGTCCGAGGCCGAGGCCGAGCTGGCCGCGCAGCGCCTGGAGCGGGAGCGCATCGAGCGGCGCAGGGCGGAGCGGCAGGGGCCGGTCGAGGCCGGGGGCAAGCTGAGCGGCACCGCGGCCGATCTGCTGGCCGCGGTGCGGGCGGTGGAGAGCGGACAGAAGCCGCCCGCCACCGTGTTCGAGGAGGCGCGGCCCGCTCCCCGGCGGCCCGCGCCCGAGCCCGAGCCCGTACGGCGGGCTCCGGCCGTGACTCCGGCCGTTCCCGCCGCCGGTGCCGTGGAGGGCGTGCGGGAGGTGCTGGCCCAGGGGGGTGCTCCCGAGGGGTTGGCCGTGCAGGCCGCCGCCGTGTGGGGTGAGGGGGCCGCCGGGGTGCTGCGCTCCGATCCGTGGCAGTTGCTGCGGATCGCCGGGGTACGGCCCGAACAGGCCGACGGGTTCGCGCGGGCGCTGCTCGGTGCCGAGGCCGGTCCGGGTGACGGGCGGCGGGGCCGTTCGGTCGCCGTGTGGCTGCTGGAGCAGGCCGCGACGGCCGGGCACACCGTGCTGGAGCCGGCCGCGCTGGCCGACGCGCTGGGGCGGCAGGGCGTGCCGGAGCCGGAGGGGGCCGTGCAGGACGCCATCGCGGAGGGGGACGTCCTCGTCTTCCAGGACGCCCTGGGCGAGGCCGGGGAGGACGGGGAGCAGCCGGTTCGGGTGCTGGTGGGTCTGGAGCGGTACGCGATGGCCGAGGAGGCTCTCGCCGACGGACTGGCCCGGCTGATCAACTCCGTGACCGGGCGGGACGGCGCGGACGACGAGTGGGAGCGTGCGGCCGCCGCGGCGGAGGGGTCCGCCGGTGAGCTGATCCGCGGCGTCGCCGGGCACGGGCTGGTGCTGCACACCGGCGGGGAGGCCTCGTCGGTGGAGGCCGCGGCGCTGCTGAACGCGGCGCACGGTCTGGGGCTGCGGGCCTGGGCCGCCACGCACGGTCCGCTCGGGCGGGTCCGTTTCGAGGCGCTGGTGGAGGGGCCCGGTGTGGCGACGGTCGCCGGGCTGCTGTCCGGTGCCGAGGGGCCCGGGCGGGACGGCGACGGTGCGTGGGACGTGGACCTGCTGCTGGTGCTCGACGCTCCGCAGCTGGACGTCGAGGCCGCGGCCCTGGTGGCGGAGTCGCTGCCGGACGGGGCGCGGCTGGTGTTGTCCGGTGATCCGGGGGTGCTGTGGTCCGTGGGGCCCGGGCGGGTGTTCGCGGATCTGCTGGCGGCGCGGGTCTGCCCGCAGGTCGCCTCCCGGCGGCCCGATCCGGGGCCGCTGGGCGAGCTGGTCTCCGGGATCGGCGTCGGCGAGCTGAACCAGGTGGAGGCGCCCGGCAAGGAGGTCGTGATCGTGCCGGTGAGGGACGCGGGAGAGGCCGTGCACCGCACCGTGCAGCTGGTGGTGGACTCGGTGCCGCGCGCCATCGGGGTACCGGCCGAGGAGACTCAGGTGATCACTCCGGGGCACGGGGGCGCCGTGGGCACGCGGGTGCTGAACAGCGCGCTGAAGGAGCGGCTCAATCCGGGGCCGGGGCGTTTCGGCGGGTTCGACCCGGGCGACCGGGTCGCCTACTCCCCCGCACCCGGACGCACCCTGCCGGGCCGTGTGGTGACGGCCGACGGTGAGGGTCTGCACCTGGAGTGCGGCGGTGAGGAGGTCGTCGTGCCGAGGGAGCGGGTGGAGCAGTCCGTGCGGCACGGGTGGGCGCTCACCGCGCACCAGGCGGTGGGCTGCCGGTGGCCCGCGGTGGTGGTGGTGCTGCCCGGTGACGCGGTGCAGGCGCTGAGCAGGCCCTGGGTGTACACGGCGTTCGGCCGGGCCGGACGGCATCTGTCCGTGGTGCACGGGGTGGAGCAGGCGCTGCCGCGTGCCGTGGCCGAGGTGCCGGCGAAGCCCCGGACGACGAGGCTGCCGGTGCTGCTGGCGCCGCAGCTTCCGGCGGGCACCGGCGACTGAGACCGGGACGGTTCGGGCCCGCGCGGCGGCGGCATGCGTGGACGCCGCCGCCGCCCGGGTGCGGTCAGCGGTCCGCGTCGAGCGGTTCCAGGTCCTCGTCCTCGTCGAGGACCAGGGCCGGCATCCCCTCCAGGTCGTCGTCCCCGTCGTCGTCCAGGTCCTCGTCGTCGAAGACGGCGCTGACGTCGAAGCGGCAGACCACCTGCTGCGGGTCCACCTGATCGAACGGGGCCTCCAGCCACTCGCCGGGTTCCGCCGGTTCGTCCGATGCCGTCACCCAGAGCGTCGAGTCGCCCTCCTCCAGGCCGAACTCCGCGTGCCGGGAGGCGATCTCGTCCGGTTCGAACTCGCCGAACAGCAGGCCGAGCGCGCCGTGGACGGTGCCGGAGGCCTCCCCGCCCTCGTCGTCCGCCGCCTCGATCCGCTGGGCGTGCGCGCGCAGCCGCTGCGGCTCGGCCACGGCGTAGTCGCGGCGGATCAGCACGCTGACCGCGCTCGGCTCCTCGGGGCCGGTGTACGGCGGAGCGTCCCCGGCGCTGGGAATCTCGAAGGGCGTGACCTCGTCGTAGCGGTCGTAGAGCAGTTCGTCGTACGCCTCCGCGGCCGCGGCCAGCTGGTTGAACGCCTCGTAGACGGCCGGGTCCTCATCCCCCGACCGGCTTTCGACCGCGGCCAGGTGGCGGTCGAGCGCGGTCTTCACCGCCTCGGCGGCGGCGCGTACCTCGGCAGCGGTGGGCTGCGCAGCATCAGACATAGTGCAGACGCTATCCGTACCGGGGCCCGGCCCGCACAATAGATGCGATGCCGGAATACGAATTTGTCGACGTGTACGTACCGCGCGGGGTCTCCCGCAGGGAGACGGCACGTCTGCTGACGGACCACGCCGAGTACGGTCACTGGGAGTTGTACCGCCTGACGCTGATGCGTGACGGCAGCCGCAGGGTGCGGTTGCGGCGGCGGATCATCCGACAGGTGCGCGCCACCTGGTGAGCTCGCCACTCCCGGCCGGAATCACACGACGGAGCGGGCCTCGTCACGCGGGGCCCGCTCCGTGTGTCCGGTGTCACGCGGCGGTGCGGGCCCTGCGGTAGAGGACCGCGCCGGCGATCAGGGCGCCCGCGCCTGCCGGCAGGACGAGGCCCAGGGGCAGTTCGCTGCCGGTGCGGGCCAGCTCCGTGCCGGCCCCGGGCCGGGTTCCGGAGTGGGTGTCCGGCTGGTTGCCGTCCGGGGAGCCGGGCGGGGTGCGGTCGCCCGGGGTGTCCGGCTCGTCGCCGGGGCTGTCCGGCTGCTCGGGGCTGCCGGAATCGCCGGGGTCGCCGGGCCGGTCCGGCGTCTGGTGACCGGTGTCGCCGTTGGCGCAGTCGTTGTCCGCGGTGGCGTTGCCGGCGCCGAGGACGTCGACGCTGTTGCCGCAGACGTTCACCGGGACGTGGACCGGGACCTGGATCTGGTTGCCGGATCCCACGCCGGGCGAGTCGCTCGTGTGCGCGCCGGCGGTCGATCCGCCGTGACCGCCCGAGCCGTCATGGCTGCCCGAGCCGCCGTACCCGCCGCCCGTGGCGGAGGCGCCGCCCTCGTTGGCGCAGGAGTTGCCCACGGCCGGATTGAGGGCACCGACGACGTTGACCGTGTTGCCGCAGACGTTGACCGGCACGTGCACCGGCGCCTGCACGGTGTTCCCGGACAGCACACCGGGTGATCCGGCGGCGGTGCCCGTCGGACCGGAGTGGGCGTGGGCGGCCCCGCCCGCGGCGGCGAGCACACCCGTGGCGGCCGCCATGGTCATCAGACCCTTGCGGGTGACGTGTCGCATGTGATGAATTCCTGCCTTCGACCTGGTGCCGGGAATCGGCGTGCGGCCGCTCTCCCGGGGTTTCCGACGTTTCGAAAGACCGGTCGGCCCCGGAGCGCATGGCGTGCGCTCCGGGGCCGACGGGCTCGAGCCCTCAGTGGGCGTGCCCCACAGGGCGAGACACGACGTCAGGCGTTGACGCAGGTGTTGCCGAAGGCGGGGTTCAGCAGGCCGATCACGGAGATCGTGTTGCCGCACACGTTCACGGGGATGTGGATCGGGGCCTGGATGACGTTGCCGGAAATGACACCCGGGGAGTGCACGGCGGCACCCTGGGCGCCCGAGTCGGCGGCGGCCATGCCCGCGCCCGCGAGAACCAGACCACCGGTGGCAGCGGCGACGGCGACGACCTTCTTGAGCATTGTTCCTCCTTGTTGGCAAAGCGATCCAAAGTCGCGGATCACATCACGGGTAACGAGGAGGAAGTAATGAGGCTACGAGCTTATGGTCGCATTCACTCGTCCCGGTCAACTCCGCACGCCTGCCCGAATCTTGGCTGCCGGGCCACCGCCTCAGGAGGCGTCCAGGAAACGGTCGAGCACCCGCACACCGAACTTCAGGCCGTCCACCGGCACCCGCTCGTCGACCCCGTGGAACATGCCCGCGAAGTCCAGCTCCGGGGGCAGCTTCAGCGGTGCGAAGCCGAAGCAGCGGATGCCGAGGTCGTCGAAGGACTTGGCGTCGGTGCCGCCGGAGAGCATGTACGGCACGGCCCGCGCGATCGGGTCCTCCGCGCGCAGGGCGGTCTGCATGGCGTCCACGAGGCGGCCGTCGAAGTCGGTCTCCAGCGCCTTGTCGGAGTGCACGTCCTCGCGCCTGACGCGCGGGCCGAGGATCCGGTCGAGGTCGGCGAGGAACTCCTCCTCGTACCCGGGCAGGAAGCGGCCGTCGACGTGCGCGGTGGCCTGGCCGGGGATGACGTTGACCTTGTAGCCGGCGCCGAGCTGGGTGGGCGCCGCCGAGTTGCGCAGGGTGGTGCCGATCATGCGGGCGATGCCGCCGAGCCTGGCGAGGGTCTCGTCCATGTTCTCCGGGTCGAGCTCGGTGCCGAGCGCGTCGGACAGCTCGTCCAGGAAGGCCCGTACCGTCTTGGTGACCCTGACCGGCCACGTGTGCCGGCCGAGGCGGGCGACGGCCTCGCACAGCTCGGTGATGGCGTTGTCGTCGTTGGTCATCGAGCCGTGGCCGGCGGTGCCGTCGACGGTGAGCCGCATCCAGTGCATGCCCTTCTCGGCGGTCTCGACGAGGTAGAGGCGCAGCTTCTCGTTGACGGTGAAGGAGAACCCGCCGACTTCGCCGATCGCCTCGGTGACGCCCTCGAACAGCTCGGGGTGCTCGCGCACCAGGTGCTTGGCGCCGTACGTGCCGCCCGCCTCCTCGTCGGCGAGGAACGCCAGCACGATGTCGCGGGGCGGCTTGCGTCCGCTGCGCAGCCGGTCGCGGACGACCGCGAGGGTCATCGCGTCCATGTCCTTCATGTCGACGGCTCCGCGTCCCCACACGCATCCGTCGGCGATCTCGCCGGAGAAGGGGTGGTGGGTCCAGTCGTCCGCATTGGCCGGTACGACGTCGGTGTGGCCGTGGATGAGCAGCGCGGGCCGCGACGGGTCCTCGCCCTCGATCCTGGCGACCGTCGAGGCGCGCCCCGGGTGCGACTCGAAGATCTTGGGCTCGAGTCCCACCTCGGCGAGCTTCTCGGCGACGTACTCGGCCGCCTTGCGCTCGCCGGGGCCCGAATGGTCGCCGTAGTTGCTGGTGTCGATCCGGATCAGCTCGCGGCAGAGGTCCACGACCTCGTCCTCACCGGTGACGCCCTTGGCCGTGCCCGTCTCGCTCACGCGCTTCCTCCCGCTGCTGGTGTTCCGGCTGGTGGGTCCCGCTCATCCTCTCTCCCCTCCGGGCGCTCCCCAAGCCCCGGCCCGGCCCGTCACACACCGTTCGCACGACGCCCCGGCCGGGCGGGGTGATCGGCCACCCCGGAACACCTGGTAATGTTTACTTCGTCGCCGCGGGGGGAAACCCGCGCGACAGACGCCTTGTCCGGGTGGCGGAATGGCAGACGCGCTAGCTTGAGGTGCTAGTGCCCTTTATCGGGCGTGGGGGTTCAAGTCCCCCCTCGGACACATGAAGCGTGAGGGCCGCGACCGCGAGGTCGTGGCCCTCACGGCGTTGTCGGCGGAGGGTGACCATGACCGCTCGTTCCTGTCCCTGCGGACGGCCCGAGGCGTACGAGGCGTGCTGCGGCCGGTTCCACGGCGGTACCGCCGCCGCGCCCACCGCCGAGCGGCTGATGCGGTCGCGGTACTGCGCGTTCGTGCGGCAGGACGGGGCGTATCTGCTGCGGACCTGGCACCCGGGGACGCGGCCGGAACGGATCGACTTCGACACGGGGATGCGCTGGACCGGGCTGGAGATCCTGGAGACCGTCGCCGGGTCGGCGTTCCACTCGACCGGGACGGTGACCTTCCGGGCCTCCTACCGGGGCGGCTCGCTGTACGAGCGCAGCCGCTTCGAGCGGGTCGGCGGGGCGTGGGTGTACGTGGACGGGGAGTTCCTGGACTAGCTAGGGCGCGAGGATGTCCAGTTCCTGGAGGGCGCCCTCGGTGATCTCGCGGGTCAGCTGCTCCGCACGGGCGGCGTCGCGGGCGCGGACCGCCTCGGCGAGCCGGACGTGCAGGGTGACGGCGGCCGGGTCGGGGTCCTCGAACATCACGTCGTGGTGGGTGCGGCCGGACAGGACCTCGGCGACCACGTCGCCGAGGCGGGCGAACATCTCGTTGCCGGAGGCGGTCAGGATGACGCGGTGGAACGCCATGTCGTGGAAGAGGTACCCCTCCAGCCGGTGACCGCGTGAGTGGGCGACCATGCCGAGGGCGCACTCGGTGAGTTCGGCGCACTGCTCGGCGGTGGCGTTGCGCGCGGCCAGGCCGGCCGCGACCGGTTCGATCGCCGAGCGCAGGACCGTGAGGGAGCGCAACTGCCGGGGGCGGTCCGTGCCGGCCAGGCGCCAGCGGATGACCTGGGGGTCGTACACGTTCCACTCGTGGGCCGGCAGGACCGTCACGCCGACGCGGCGCCGGGACTCGACCAGGTGCATGGACTCCAGGACGCGGACCACCTCGCGCATCACGGACCGCGACACGTCGAAGCGCTGGGCGAGTTCGTCGGTGCGCAGCACGCTGCCGGGCGGGTATGCGCCTGCGGTGATCTCGGGGCCGAGGGTGTCCAGTACCCGGCCGTGCAGCCCGCGGCCCGTGGTGCTCATGCACTCAGAGTACGGGGCGGGTCACGCGAACAAAAAGTCAGACTTATATGTCACACACTCTTGAATTCGTCGTATCTCATGCGCTTCAGTTGCGTCGACATCACGTGTCGACGAAGACATCAGACAGTGAGGCAGCGATGAACACCCCCCATGTCGTCGTGGTGATGGGCGTCGCGGGCACCGGCAAGACGACCATCGGTTCCTTGCTCGCCGCCCGGTTCGACGTCCCCTACGCCGAGGGCGACGACTTCCACCCGCGGGCCAACATCGACAAGATGACGGCCGGCACCCCGCTCACCGACGACGACCGGTGGCCCTGGCTGGACGCCATCGGCGCCTGGGCGCACGGGCGGGCGGGCCGCGGCGGAGTGGTGAGCTGCTCGGCGCTGAAGCGGTCGTACCGGGACCGGCTGCGGGATGCCGCGCCCGGCGTGGTCTTCGTGCACCTCACGGGTGACCGCGCGCTCATCGAGGACCGGATGTCGCACCGGCAGGGGCACTTCATGCCCACGGCGCTGCTCGACTCCCAGTTCGCCACGCTCCAGCCGCTGGAGCAGGACGAGTCCGGGGTCGCGGTGGACGTGGCGGGCAGCCCCGAGGAGATCACCGCACGGGCGGCCGCCGCCCTCGGCGTCACCCCCTAGTCCCCGCGTCCCCCCGGGGCGCCCTCGGCCCCGGAGACTCCCCCCACCCCGTACACACAAGGAACCACCGTGACCAGACTCAGCGTCGAGATGCTGGCAGCGGACGCACCCGAGGCGATCACCTCGGCCGGACACGCTCAGCTGGGCATCGCCGTCCTCGCGGGTATCGCCGTCATCGTCCTGCTCATCACCAAGTTCAAACTGCATGCCTTCCTGTCCCTGACCATCGGGTCGCTGGCGCTCGGCGCGTTCGCCGGGGCGCCGCTGGACGAGGTGATCACCAGCTTCAGTGCCGGGCTCGGCTCCACCGTCGCCGGTGTGGGCGTCCTGATCGCCCTCGGCGCGATCCTCGGCAAGATGCTCGCCGACTCCGGCGGCGCCGACCAGATCGTCGACACGATCCTCGAACGGGCGAGCGGCCGCGCGATGCCGTGGGCGATGGTGCTGATCGCCTCGGTCATCGGCCTGCCGCTGTTCTTCGAGGTCGGCGTGGTGCTGCTGATCCCGGTGGTGCTGATGGTCGCCAAGCGCGGCAACTACTCCCTCATGCGCATCGGCGTCCCGGCGCTCGCCGGTCTGTCCGTGATGCACGGTCTGGTGCCGCCGCACCCCGGTCCGCTGGTCGCGATCGACGCGGTCGACGCCAACCTCGGTGTGACGCTGGCGCTGGGCGTGCTGATCGCCATACCGACGGTGGTCATCGCCGGTCCGCTGTTCTCGAAGTACGCCGCCCGCTGGGTGGACGTCCCGGCGCCGGAGCGGATGATCCCGCAGCGGCCCTCGGAGGAACTGGAGAGGCGTCCCGGCTTCGGCCCGACGCTGGCCACGATCCTGCTGCCGGTCGTGCTGATGCTGGCCAAGGCACTGGTCGACATCGTGATCGACGATCCCGAGAACTCGGTGCAGCGGGTGTTCGACGTGGTCGGCTCCCCGCTGATCGCCCTGCTCGCGGCCGTCCTCGTCGGCATCTTCACCCTCGGTGTGCCCGCCGGGTTCAGCCGGGAGCGGATCTCCTCGCTGGTGGAGAAGTCCCTGGCGCCGATCGCGGGCATCCTGCTGATCGTCGGCGCGGGCGGCGGCTTCAAGCAGACGCTGATCGACACCGGTGTGGGCCGGATGATCCTGGACATCTCCGAGGACTGGTCCATCCCGGCGCTGCTGCTGGCCTGGCTGATCGCGGTGGCGATCCGGCTGGCGACCGGCTCGGCGACCGTGGCGACCGTCTCTGCGGCCGGTCTGGTGGCGCCGCTCGCGGCCGACATGTCGACCACGCACGCCGCCCTGCTGGTGCTGGCCATCGGGGCCGGTTCGCTGTTCTTCAGCCATGTCAACGACGCCGGTTTCTGGCTGGTGAAGGAGTACTTCGGGCTGACCGTCGGTCAGACCATCAAGACCTGGTCGATCATGGAGACGATCATCTCGGTGGTCGCCGGTGCGCTGGTGCTGCTGCTGTCACTGATCATTTAGCCGGCCGCCCCGCCTCCCCTCGGCGTGTACGGGCCCCCGCTCCTCCTCCGTGAGGCGCGGGGGCCCGCTCGTCGTGCCGGGACGCGCGGGCGGGATCCGCCTCCCCCGGTGCCGGGGTCACGGGGTGCGCTCGGCCTCCTGGTCGAGCTGGAAGGCCTCGTTGCCGAGTCCGATGCGGGCGTGCGTCTCGGGGGCCCGGGCGCGCAGGAGCGCTCCCTGGACCAGGCCGACGACGAGGGCGAGCCCGATGACGCCGGGCAGGACCCAGCTCAGGGAGGAGTCGGGGCCGGCCCCGACCAGCACGTCGAAGTCCTTGACGGTGTAGCCCGCGATCACCACCAGGGCGATGCCCGCCAGCGCCGAGGTGATCAGGCGCCACGCCTGTGCGCCGGCCGCTCCGCGCCGGACGAAGAAGACGACGACGGAGAGGGAGGCGATGGCCATCAGCACGATCACGCCGAGCGCGCCGATGTTGCCGCCCCAGGTGAACAGGTGCAGGACCGGGGCGGTGGGGTCACCGGTGGGCTTGTCGTCGGTGAGCGCGAAGACGAGGACCAGCACGGCGGCGATGACGGTCTGCAGCAGCGAGCCGGTGCCGGGGGCGCCGCTGGTGCCGGTGGTGCGGCCGAAGGCGGCGGGCAGCAGGCCCTCGCGGCCCATGGCGAAGGCGTACCGGGCGACGACGTTGTGGAAGCTGAGCATCGCCGCGAACATGCCGGTCACGAAGAGGAGGTGCAGGACGTCGGTGAAGGTGCCGCCGAGCCGTTCCTCGGTGAGGAAGAACAGCAGGCCCGCGCTCTGTTCCCGGGAGGTGCCGACGATCGCGGCCGGACCGGTGGCGACGGTGAGCGCCCAGCTGCTGATGGCGAAGAAGACGGCGACGCCGGTGACGGCGAGGAACATCACACGCGGCACGAGCACGTGCGGCCTGCTGGTCTCCTCCGCGTACACGGGGGCCTGTTCGAAGCCGAGGAACGCCGCGATGCAGAAGCACAGGGCGGTGCCGACGCCGGCGCCGGTGAGCGTGTCCGGGTTGAAGGCGTGCAGGGACAGGCCCTCCTTGCCGGGGTCGGCGATGGCGGCGATGTCGAAGACGACGACCAGCAGCACCTCGACGACCAGCAGGACGCCGAGGACGCGGGCGTTGACGTCGATCTTCAGCCAGCCCAGTGCGCCGACGGCCAGGACGGCCACCAGCGAGGGTATCCACCAGGCGATCTCGATGTCGGCGTAGGTGGCGAAGAGGCCGGAGACCTCGAACCCGAAGATGCCGTAGATGCCGACCTGGAGGGAGTTGTAGGCGACGAGCGCGACCATGGCGGCGCCCGCGCCCGCTGTTCCGCCGAGCCCCCGGGAGATGTAGGCGTAGAAGGCGCCCGCGTTGTGGACGTGCCGGCTCATCTCGGCGTACCCGAGGCTGAAGAGGACCAGCACGACGCCGAGGACCACGAAGAGCAGCGGCTGGCCGACGATGCCCATCACCGCGAATGTGGTGGGCATGACACCAGCGACCACCATGAGGGGGGCGGTCGCGGCGAGCACGGAGAGCAGCAGGCCCCCGGTGCCGAGGCGGTCGGCGCGCAGGGCACGCTCCTGCCCCTTGAACGTACTGATGCCGTCGGCCGCGGCTCTGCTCTTGCTCGAACTGTCCGTCGTCATCTCGAGACCGTCCTCGGGTCGGTGGTGGTTGCGGCGGGTGCGGGGGCGTCGCGGTGTCGTACCGGGTCAGGCCGTGCCCAGTACGGCGGCGCGGGCGGTGCGGAAGGCGGTCAGGGGATCGCGGTCGGGGTAGGACCAGGGGGCCGGCGCGGCGTGGTCCCCGATGCGGTGGAAGAGGGCGGCGGCCTCGGCGCCCCGGCCTTCGCAGACCTTGGCGTGGGCGAGGAAGTTCAGGTCGACCAGCCGGCGCGGATGTTCCTCGTGCTCCCACTCCAGCCACCAGTCGAAGGCGGCCTTCATCACCTGGCGGGCGCGGCGGCCGACCCAGTGGCCGGAGGCGACCGGGTCGGCGGGTACCTGCCCGGCGGCGGCCAGGGTCCGGTAGCGCTCGGCGTGCGCGATGACCGGCAGGATCGCCAGCGGCGAGTCGGCGGGCGCCTGCTCGGCCGCCCAGCCGGCGAAGTCGTACACCTCGTGCAGCGGGTCGGGGCCGGCCTCCACGCGCCGCTCCGCGAGCCAGCCGACCACCAGGTGGTGGGCGTGGTGGTGGTCCGCGTGCCGGGAGCGGACCTGCTCGAAGATCCGGACCACGTCCCCCTCCGCGCCCCGGGCACACTCCAGCAGGAGCAGACCGAGCCACGGGGTGGGGTCGGCGGGCCGCAGCTCCGCGGACCGCAGGCAGTCCTCGCGGACGCGGGCGGGCTTCTCCTTGCCCCGCAGCGCGCGCCGCACCCCGGCGAGGGCGAGCAGCAGGGCGGCGTCGGCGGAGCCGGGCTCGGCGAGCAGCCACTCACGAGCCCAGGCGGCGCAGTACGACTCCCGGGCGAGCACCGTGATCCGGTGGCCCCGGCGGTCCCAGTCGTCCCCCGTCCGGCCGAGCAGGGAGCGGGTGGTCTGCCATCGGCCCTGCGCCAGCGCCGCCCGCGCGGCGGCGAGTTCGGCGTCGTCGAGAGCTTCGTCGAAAGCCTGTGCCGCGCGTTTGCGGGAACGGCCGAGGGGAGGCGGGGGTGGGGGCACCGCGGGACTTCCTCACGCGCTCTTCTTGTGGCTCGGCCCACGGCGGGTGGTCGGTGCGGCAGTGGTCGGCTGCCGACAGCCATGGGCTGATCACGGACAGCAAACCGTCAGCCATCGGATCACGTCAAGGGCATCCGAGGTGTTACACGCGTCAACTCCGGTCACGAAGAGGCAACTTGTGTGACTCCGGTGGACGCCCCCATCGTGAGCGCCGGGTGTCGGCCGGCGGGTGGTGCGCTGCTTTGATGGTCCGATGAGTGCTGACGAGATCATCGACATCGTCGACGCGGACGACCGGGTGGTCGGGCGGTCACCGCGCGGCGAGGCCTACGCCCGGGGGCTGCGCCACCGATGCGTCTTCGTGCTGGTCCGGGACGCCGGGGGGAGGCTCTTCGTCCATCGCCGCACGGCGGCCAAGCAGGTCTTCCCGTCGCTGTACGACATGTTCGTCGGCGGTGTGGTCGGGGCGGGCGAGGGCTACGACGAGGCGGCGCTGAGGGAGGCCGAGGAGGAGCTGGGGGTGAGCGGACTGCCGCGCCCCGCGTACCTGTTCAAGTTCCTGTACGACGACGGGGCGGGCCGCACCTGGTGGTCGGCGGTGTACGAGGTGCGCTGCGAGCGGCCGGTGCGGCCGCAGGCGGAGGAGGTGGCCTGGCACGCGTTCCTGCCGGAGGACGAGGTGGAACGGCGGCTGGGCGCGGGCGGGTGGGAGTGGGTGCCGGACGGGCTGGCGGCGTACGAGCGGCTCAGGGAGTGGCGGGCGGACGGGCGGGGCGGTCCGGGCGGGGCAGGGGGTCCGGGCGGGGCGGGGGGTCCGGGCGGGGCGGGCGGGTCAGGCGGTCGGTAGGGTTTCGTACGTGATCGATTTCGCGCGGAACGTCCGGCTGTGGTTCGCGCCGGCGGAAGTACGGCGGGAGGGCACGACGCCCGACTACCGGTTCTCGCTGGCGAACGAGCGGACGTTCCTCGCCTGGGTGCGTACCGCGCTCGCGCTGATCGGCGGCGGGTTCGCCGTGGACCAGTTCCTGCCGGACCTGCGGTGGGGGTGGCGGGTCGGCCTCGCGCTGGCCCTGCTCGCCGCGGGCGCGTTGTGCGCGCTGCGGGCGGTCAGTCACTGGGTGCGGTGCGAGCGGGCGATGCGGCGGGGTGAGGACCTGCCGGTGTCACGGTTCCCGGCGCTGCTGAGCGCGGTGGTGGCGGTGGTGGCCGTCGCGATGGTCGTGGTGGTGCTCTTCGGGTGGGAGGGGTGAGCGGTGCGGCCGCCCGAGGGGCCGGCCGGGATCCCGGGCTGCAGCCCGAGCGGACCCGGCTGGCGTGGCGGCGTACGACGCTGTCGGGCACGGTGGTGGTCGCGCTGGCGCTGAGGGCGGCGTCGACAGGTGGGCTGTCGGCGGGCGGGGTCGTCGCGTGCGCGGTGTGCTGTGCGTGGTGGCTGGGGTTCCTGTGGATCGCCCACCGGCGGATCCGGGGGCTGGCGGCGGTGGGTGCACCGGGGGCGCCGGCCACGTCGTACGCGGTGGGGGCGGTGATCTGTACGGTGGCGATGGCCGTGTGCGGGGCGGTGCTGGTCGGGGCGGGGTGAGGTGGGGCGCGGGTGTCGTACCCGGAGGGTTTTCCGCCCTCGCCGCCCCTTCCCTTCCCGTCCCGGGGGCGGTGCCCCCAGACCCCTTTTTCGGCCTGAACGGCCTCGCCCCCGGACGCCGGACGGGCTCAGCCGCTCACCCTGACGACGATCTTGCCGCGGGTGCGGCCCTCCTCGTTCAGGCGGTGGGCGTCCGCCGCGCGTTCCAGGGGGAAGGTCTCCGAGACGTGGACGGTGACGACGCCCTGGTCCGCCAGGTCGGAGAGGCGCTGGAGGTCCTGGGGGTCGGGGCGGACGAACCAGTACTGGCCGCCGAGGCTCACCACCTCCGGGTCGGCGATCGAGGCCAGGCGGCCCTCGGGGGCGAGGAGGTTCACGGAGGCCCGCAGGGCGTCTTGGCCCACCGAGTCGAACACCGCGTCCACTCCCCCGGGAGCCAGTTCCCGTACCCGCTCGGCCAGGCCCGCGCCGTAACTCACCGGCTCCCCGCCGAGTCCGCGGACGAAGTCGTGGTTGCGCTCGCTCGCCGTGCCGATGACGCGGGCGCCGAGGTGGACGGCGAGCTGGACGGCGATGGACCCGACCCCGCCCGCCGCGGCGTGCACCAGGACCGTCTCGCCCCGCTTCACCCCGAGGACGCGGTGCAGCATCTGGAGGGCCGTCAGACCCGCCAGGGGGAGGCCGGCCGCCTCCTCGAAGGACATGCTGTCCGGCTTGCGCGCGAGGGTGCGCACCGGGGCGGCCACGTACTCGGCGAAGGTGCCCCCGGAGAGGACGTCCGCGCGCACGTACCCGATCACCTCGTCGCCGACGGAGAACTCCGGCACGGCCGGGCCCGGCTGGACGACCACGCCCGAGACGTCCCAGCCCGGGACCACCGGGAAGACCGCCGGGAGGATCGCGTCGAGGTAGCCCTCGCGGCACTTCCAGTCGACCGGGTTGACGGCCGCCGCCCGTACCTTCACCAGTACCGCGTCGGGACCTACCTTGGGATCGTCGACCTCACCGAGTTCGAGCACCTCGGGGCCGCCGTACCGTGCGTAGCTGATCGCCTTCATGCCTCCGACCCTCCGGGTTCGGCGCGCGCCGTGCAAGCCGGACCGCGCGGTACACGCCATTCGCGTGGCACGCGGGACGGCCGGTGCGTGCCGTGAGCGCCTATCGTGGGCCCGGTCACGTTTCGCCGCCGCTCTGGACGGCATACCGACCGGTCGGCATCATGAGCGGGTACTGTTTCCCGCCCGGAGGAGCGACGATGAGCCCCGACCACCCGCCCGGACTCGATCTCGACCGGCTGCGCGGCCTGCTCGAACGGGAGCGGCCCGGCCTGGTGAACGGCCCGCTCACCGGCCGGCTGATCGAGGGCGGCAGGTCGAATCTCACGTACGCGGTCTCGGACGGCCACGCGCGATGGGTCGTACGGCGGCCCCCGCTGGGTCATGTGCTGGCCACCGCGCACGACATGAAGCGCGAGCACCGGGTGATCAGCGCGCTGCACCCGACCGCCGTGCCCGTACCCCGCCCCGTGCTGCTGTGCGAGGACGAGGAGGTGCTGGGGGCGCCCTTCTACGTCATGGAGTTCGTCGAGGGCACCCCGTACCGCACGGCCGGGCAGCTCGCCCCGCTCGGCGCCGAGCGCACCCGGGACGCCGTGCTCAGCCTGGTGGACACGCTCGTCGAGCTGCACGCCGTCGAGCCCGGTGAGGTGGGACTGGCCGGCTTCGGCCGCCCCGAGGGTTTCCTGGACCGGCAGTTGCGGCGCTGGGGGAAGCAGCTGGACGCCTCGCGCAACCGGGAGCTGGCCGGCATCGACGAGCTGCACGCCGCGCTCGGCCGCGAGCTGCCCGGCTCCCCCGCGCCGACCGTGGTGCACGGCGACTACCGCCTGGACAACGCGCTGATCGGCGAGGACGACAGGATCAGGGCCGTCCTGGACTGGGAGATGTCGACCCTCGGCGACCCGCTGACCGACCTCGGGCTGCTGGTGATGTACAGCAGCCCGCTGGGCATGCCGGACTCCCCCGTCTCGACCACCGCCGAGGCCCCGGGCCACCCCACTCCGGCCGAGCTGATCGAGCGGTACGCCACCCGGTCGGGGCGCGACGTCTCCGCGGTGTCCTGGTACACGGCGTTCGCCTGGTTCAAGCTCGCCGTGATCCTGGAGGGCATCCACTACCGCTACACGCTGGGCCAGACGGTCGGGCGCGGTTTCGACCGCATCGGCGATCTGGTCCCGGTGTTCATCGAGCACGGTCTGACCACGCTTCAGGAAGGCTGACACGGCATGGACTTCGCGTTCGACGCGCGCACCGAGGAGCTGCGCGCCAGGCTCCTCGCCTTCATGGACGAGTACGTCTACCCGGCCGAGCAGGTCGTCCACGAGCAGCGCGCCGCGCTGGACTCGCCGTGGGACAACGTCCCCGTCGTGGAGGAACTGAAGGCCGAGGCCCGCCGGCAGGGGCTGTGGAACCTGTTCCTGCCCGACTCCGAGTACGGTGCCGGCCTCACCAACCTCCAGTACGCCCCGCTCGCCGAGATCATGGGCCGTTCCCCGCAGATCGCGCCGACGGTGACCAACTGCGCGGCGCCGGACACCGGGAACATGGAGGTGCTGACGCAGTTCGGCGACGAGCGGCAGCGCAAGCAGTGGCTCCAGCCGCTGCTGGCCGGTGAGATCCGCTCGGCGTTCGCGATGACCGAGCCGGACGTGGCGTCCTCGGACGCCACCAACATCACCACCCGCATCGAGCGGGACGGCGACGAGTACGTCATCACCGGACGCAAGTGGTACATCTCCGGAGCCATGCACCCGGACTGCCGGATCTTCATCGTGATGGGCAAGACCGACCCGGACGGGGCGGACATCCGCCGTCAGCAGTCCATGGTCCTCGTCCCGCGCGACACCCCGGGTGTCAGGATCGAGCGCGCCATGCAGGTGTTCGGTTACGAGGACCACTACCACGGCGGACACGCCGAGGTGATCTTCGACGGGGCGCGGGTGCCGGTGTCGAACCTGATCGGCGAGGAGGGCGGCGGTTTCGCCATCGCGCAGGCCCGGCTCGGGCCGGGCCGGATCCACCACTGCATGCGGCTGATCGGCATGGCGGAGCGGGCCATCGAGCTGATGTGCCGCCGCGCGGTGGCCCGGGACGCATTCGGCAAGGCGCTGGCGCAGCAGGGCGTGGTGCGGAACTGGATCGCCGACGCGCGGGTGGCGGTCGAGCAGCTGCGGCTGCTGGTGCTGAAGACGGCCTGGATGATGGACACCGTCGGCAACCGGGGCGCGCACACCGAGATCCAGGCCATCAAGATCGCCACCCCGCGCACGGTGGTCGGCATCCTGGACCGGGCGATCCAGCTCTACGGGGCGGGCGGGGTCAGCCAGGACTTCCCGCTGGCCGAGCTGTACGCCGGTGCCCGCACGCTGATGATCGCCGACGGGCCGGACGAGGTGCACCAGCGGTCGCTGGCGCGCCGGGAGATGAAGAAGTACCTGTAGGGAGGCTGGGAGCGAAGCCTGACGGGACCGGTGAGGGTGCCGTCAGGCCTCCGGCCGGGAGGCCGGCACGGGACGGGGCCTGCCGGGCCCTGCCGGGCCTTCACGGCCGGGACGGACCGCGCCGGGGACCTTGCGGGCCGCCCGCGCGCGGGTGGCGGCGGACGGTGTGCCGGCCCATGCGGCTGTCGGTCACTCTCGGACGCCCGCGCTGCTCCGGGCAGCCTCCGCCGGGTAGCCGGGCCGGGGTCAGGGCCGCAGGGCGCGCAGCAGCAGGTCGGCGAGGTGGTCGGCGACCTGCCGGGGGCTGAGCGGGCCGTCGGGGCGGTACCAGGTCGACAGGTGGTGCACGGAGCCGAAGTGGTAGTCGACCACGAGGTCGGCCGGGGTGGCCGTGGAGAAGACGCCCTCCCGCTGGCCCTCCTCGATCAGCGCGCGGAAGCGTTCGTGGTAGCGGCGGCGCTCGGCACGGACCTGCTTGTTCTTCTCGGGGCTGAGGTGGTGCATGGAGCGGAAGAAGATCGACGCGTCGTCGAGGTTCTCGATCGTGGTGACGACGACGTCGGCCGCCGCGCCGCGCAGCCGCTTCTCGATCGGCTCGTCGGCGTCCGCGAAGCGGTCCAGACGTTCCTGCTGGAGGCGCAGCACGCGCGCGTACACCTCGTGCAGCAGGTCGTCCTTGGAGCCGAAGTAGTGGTACAGCGCCCCTTTGGTGACGCCGGCCGCCTCGACGATCTCCTGGACCGAGGTGCGGTCGTAGCCCTGCTCGGCGAAGAGCCGAGTGGCGGCGGCCAGGAGCCGCCGCGGCACGGGAGTCCCGTCGCCGTCCGTCGTCCTGGGCACTGTCGCCACCCGCCTTTCCGTGTCACTGTCAGTCGTCGGCCGGGGAACGCGGTTCCCGACCAAGGATCTTCCCACTGTCCGCTCCCGGCGCGTACGGCAGGCTCTGCGCCGGACGCGGTTCCGCGCGGACGGCCGGTCTCCCGCCGGCGTCGCGACGGGCACCACCGGGTCCGGTCCGGCGCGGGGCGGACCGTCAGCCGGTCGCCTCCCAGTGCTGCTGGAGGCGGTTCATGCCGGAGAGCCAGCGGTCCGGTTCGGTGGCGCGGGCCCGGTAGTACTCGGCGACCTCGGGGTGCGGGAGGATCAGGAAGCGGTCCTCCTCGATGCCGCGGAAGAGGGCGTCGGCGACGTCGTCCGGTTCGATGGCCGTCGGCTTGAGGACCAGCTCGCCCGCGCTGCCGGTGGCGTCGAGCATGTCCGTGCGCACCCCCTGCGGGCAGATCGCGTGGACCTTCAGCCCGCGGTGGCGGTACGTGAGGGACAGCCACTCGGCGAAGGCGTAGGCGCCGTGCTTGGTGACGCTGTAGGGGGCGGTGCCGATCATGGTGAGCAGTCCGGCGGCGGAGACGGTGGAGACGAAGCGGCCGCTGCCGCGCTCCAGCCAGTCCGGCAGCAGTGCGTGCGCCGCGCGGACGTGCGCCATGACGTTGACGTCCCAGGAGAGGGCCCAGCCCTGCTCGTCGAGGGGCTCCGAGGGCCGCCCGCCGTCGCGGCCGACGCCCGCGTTGGCGCAGTAGACGTCGATCGTCCCGCCGAGTGCCGCGCGGGCCTCCTCGACGATCGCGGAGGCGTCGCCCGGGAGCGCGATGCCGCCGATGCCGTCGGCGACGGCCTTCGCGCGGCCGGCGTCCAGGTCGTTGACGACGACCTGCGCTCCCCGGGCGGCGAAGCGGCGGGCGATGGCCGCTCCGATGCCGCCCCCGGCGCCCGTGACGACCACCTTCGCACCCTGCTCGGCTTGCACCATCGGACTCCTTCGACGCGGCTCCCAG
Organism: Streptomyces sp. NPDC041124; assembly: GCF_055592385.1. Taxonomy (NCBI): domain Bacteria; kingdom Bacillati; phylum Actinomycetota; class Actinomycetes; order Kitasatosporales; family Streptomycetaceae; genus Streptomyces; species Streptomyces sp. NPDC041124. The sequence continues at coordinate 95,905 of NZ_JBVIYR010000008.1, read as the reverse complement.
CGGTTTCCGGCCGCCAGACTAACCGGTCGGTATGCCCGGTGGAAGAGGTCTGCGGCGTGGGGTCGGTGCGGTTCGTTCCCGGGACCGGCCGCGCGCGCTAGCGTGCGTGTGCATGACACCCGCCGCGATCACGGAGGTCACCGTATGAAACTGTCCAGACGGAGCCTGCTCGCCACCACGACGGCCGCGGTCGCGGCCTCCGCCGCACCGGCTGCCGCCGCGTCCGCGGGTGCGCCGCACGGGGAAGGCCGCAGGCTGCGCACCGGGTTCGAACGGCTCGCCGCGGACGGTTACGCGCTGCTCGACGGCCGGCGCGTGGGCGTGGTCACCAATCCGACCGGCATCACCCGGGACGCGCGGCACATCGTCGACGTCATACACGCCGACGACCGGGTGGACCTGATCGCCGTCTTCGGTCCCGAGCACGGGTTCCGGGGCACCGCGCAGGCGGGCGGTTCCGAGGGCCGCCACGACGACCCGGCGACCGGTCTGCCGGTCTACGACACGTATCTGAAGAGCGGTCAGGAACTCGCCGACATCTTCACCGCGTCCGGCGTGGACACGGTGGTCTTCGACATCCAGGACGTCGGCGCGCGGTTCTACACCTACATCTGGACGCTGTTCGACTGCATGGAGTCGGCTCGGCTCGCGGGCCTGTCGTTCGTGGTCCTGGACCGGCCCAACCCGGTGACCGGGCGGGCCGCGCTGGGTCCGGTGCTGCACGAGGAGTTCGCGACCTTCGTGGGGCGCAAACCCGTCGCGCAGGCGCACGGGATGACCGTGGCGGAGCTGGCGCGGTTGTTCAACGGGGAGTTCCTCGAGGCGCCGGTGGCGCTGGAGACCGTGGGGATGTCGGGCTGGAAGCGGTCGGACTTCTACGACGCCTCGGGGCTGCCCTGGGTGCCGCCGAGCCCGAACATGCCGACGCCGGAGACGGCGCTGGTGTACTCCGGGACGTGCCTGTTCGAGGGCACGAACCTGTCGGAGGGGCGCGGCACCACCCGGCCGTTCGAGCTGCTGGGCGCGGACGGGATCGGCGGGGCCTGGGCGGCCGCGGCGAACGGGCTGGGCCTGGCGGGGGTGCGCTTGCGCGAGGCGTACTTCGCGCCGACGTTCTCCAAGTTCCAGGGCAGGACCATCGGGGGCGTGCAGCTTCATGTGCACGACCGGGAGGTGTTCGACCCGGTACGTACGGGGATCGGACTGCTGATCACCGCGAAGCGGTCGTGGAGCGGCTTCGCCTGGCGGTCGGACAACTGGATCGACAAGCTCACCGGCTCCACGCTCGTGCGCACGATGATCGACGCGGGCGCGGACACGGACGAGGTGGCCGGCGGCTGGCAGGAGGAGCTGGCGGAGTTCCGGAGGGTGCGGCGGGAGTACCTGCTCTACCGCTGAGTGGCGGGGTGGACGGCGGCGGGTCGCGGTCGGCGACCCGCCGCCGTCGCATGTCGTGGGATCGCCGGCACCCCCGGTGAGCTGCGGTGTCACCGCTCCGGCCGGCGCCGTCCGGCGCATCGGGCCCTCGGATCGGTGAGCGGTGTGCATATCGGCCGGTTCTTCAGGAACCCGGGGAAGCCGCGGGGAGTTCTCAGACTGACGAGGGAGAGTTCCTCCTCTGCGGGGAGGGTACGGAGCGCGGAGCCGTCGGCGCCCCCGTGGACGACCACAACTGAAGTGCGCGCCGGAGGAGTTGGCCAGCGAGTACCGCGGCCGGCTGAGGGGGCCACCGGAAAGGGATGGAGCCGAATCGCGTGTCGATACGTCTATTCGGCGACGTCCGTTCGACGACGCCGAAGTGACCGGATTACAGGTGCAGGTGTGACGGAGGTGCAGGAGGATGGCCGGTTTCCGGAGTCTGGCGAGACAGGTCCGAGATCCACGGTGTGATCTGGCACTGCGGCGCTACTCGCTGCGCAAGTGCCTCGAGCGGTTCGCTCCCTACGGGCACAGGGCGACCTGGGACCATCTGTGTACGCGAGCCGGGTTCGATCCCGAGGACCGCTCCGTCGACCCGGTGCGGCTCGTGGCCGCACTGGACGAGCTGGAGGAGGCCCGGGCGGTCTGGCTCGCCTATGAGAGGGAGTTCGCCAAGCGGCGCAGGAAGGAGAAGCACGACGGGCTGCGCAGGCCGGGCAGTGTGGACGACTGGCACCGGCTGACCTGGGGCGGTTTCGGTGTGGCCTGGTGCGACGATCCGCGGGTGCACCCGCGGGAGCCACTGGCCGAGGTGCTGCGGCGGCTGATCGCCGCGCTGGAGCGCGAGCCGGGTACGGCCTGCCCCGTGTGCCGGGGGGAACGGCTCATGTGGCGTCACGACCTGGATCACGAGCCCTCGACGGGCCCGGTCTGCACGGACTGCGGGATCCTGGTGCCGCGCCCCGTGCTCACCCCCGGGGCCGTGGCGGACGCCCGCCGGATGAGGCTGCTGGTGTCGGCCTGAGGGGCAGGGAGCAACGGGAGCGTGGGGGTGCGCAGGGGATGCCGCACCCCCGACGGCTCCGGGGACGGTAGCAGGCGGTAAATGGCTCGTTCCAGGGATTTGCGGCACGGACAGTGGAGGGCGATGAAACGCGCCTGAGAACCCTGGGAGCTGTCCGATGTCGACGCTGCGTGTCACCGCCGAAGTCCTGACCGTCCACGACCACCCGGGCGCCGACGCCCTCGAACTGGCCCAGGTGGGCCTGTACCGGGCCGTCGTCGCCAAGGGCGCCTACCGCACCGGTGACGTGGCCGTGTACATCCCCGAGCAGTCCGTGCTGCCGGCCGGACTGATCGAGGAGCTGGGACTGACCGGGCGTCTGGCGGGCAAGGACCACGACCGGGTCAAGGCGATCCGGCTGCGCGGTGAGCTGTCGCAGGGCATCGTGTGCCGGCCGAAGGCGCTCGCGGACACCGACCTGGTGCGGGCCGCCGCCGAAGGCACCGATTTCGCGGAGCTGCTGGGCGTCACCAAGTGGGTGCCGCCGGTCCCGCCGACCATGAGCGGCGAGGTGGAGTCCGCGCCGGACCTGCTCCCGTGGGTCGACATCGAGAACATCCAGCGCTACCCGGACATCTTCGCCCCGGGCGAGCCCGTGGTGCTCACCGAGAAGCTGCACGGTACGGCCTGTCTGCTGACGTACTCCGCCGAGGAAGGCCGGGTGTACGTCTCCTCCAAGGGGTTCGGTTCCAGGTCGCTGGCGCTGAAGGAGGACCCGCGCAACCTGTACTGGCGCGCGGTGCGCGCCCACGGTGTCACCGAGGCCGCCGCCGAGCTCGCCGCCCGCCTGGGCGCGCGGCGGGTCGGTGTCTTCGGCGAGGTGTACGGCGCGGGTGTGCAGGACCTGGCGTACGGCGCGGACGGGCGGCGCGACACCCTCGGGTACGCGGTGTTCGACGTGTCCGCGGAGATCGACGGCCGGGTGCGCTGGCTGGACGCCGCGGCGCTGCTGGAGGGCCGGCTGCCCCTGGTGCCACGGCTGTTCTCCGGCCCGTACGACAGTGAGCGGGTGCTGGAGATCGCCAGTGGCCGGGAGACGGTGTCCGGGCGCGGGCTGCACCTGCGGGAGGGTGTGGTGATCCGGCCGGTAGTCGAGCGGCGCAGCCCGGTGACCGGAGGCCGCGCGATAGCCAAGGCCGTGAGCCCGGCCTATCTGACCCGCAAGGGCGGCACCGAGTACGAGTGAGCGGGGCACGCGGGTGCGCGGGCGGCGTCGCCCGCCGCCCGCGTCCGGTCCTAGTGGTCCTCCTTCCGTCCGTCCTTCTCGGCCATGAGCCGTGACCCGGCGCGGCGCTCTCCCGCGACGTCGTCCGGGTTGGACAGGACGCAGCTGTCCAGTGAGAGGCAGCCGCAGCCGATGCAGTCGGTGAGGTGGTCGCGCAAACGGTTGAGCTGCCGGATGCGCTCGTCCAGCTCGGAGCGCCAGGTCTCGGACAGGTGCGCCCAGTCGTCCCGGGTGGGGGTGCGCTCCTCGGGCAGTTCGGCGAGCGCCGCGCGGATCGTGGCGAGCGGGATGCCGACGCGCTGGGCGGCGCGGATGAAGGCCACCCGGCGCAGCGTGTCGCGGGTGTAGCGGCGCTGGTTGCCGGGGGTGCGGCGGCTGCGGATCAGGCCCTTGGACTCGTAGAAGTGCAGGGCGGAGACGGCGGCGCCGCTGCGGGCGGAGAGCTGGCCGACCGTGAGCTCGTGAATCTTCTCGGGAATCCGTTGCACTCCTCGCACCCTACCCACCCCGTTCGCGCCCGCGTCCGTTGACAGTGCCCCCCGGGCCGACCATGCTAAGCAGTTGCTTAGGCATGCGCGCACGGATGCGCCTGCGACTACGTGAGACGCGAGAGGCCGGGACATGGCAGAGCCGAGGATCTTCACGTCCGTCGACGACCTGAAGGCGGCGGTGGGCGAGCAGCTGGGACACACCGACTGGCTGGAGGTCGACCAGAAGCGGATCGACCTGTTCGCCGACGCCACCGGGGACCACCAGTGGATCCACGTCGATCCGGAGAAGGCCGCGGCGGGGCCGTTCGGGACGACCATCGCGCACGGCTACCTGACGCTGTCGCTGCTGCCGCTGTTCGGCCCGCAGCTCATCTCCGTCGAGGGCGTGAAGATGGGCGTCAACTACGGCACCAACAAGGTGCGCTTCCCCGCTCCGGTGCCGGTCGGCTCCCGGGTGCGCGCCACCGCGACCATCACCGCCGTGGACGAGGTGGCGGGCGGCGTCCAGGTGACCACGGCGTTCACCGTGGAGCGCGAGGGCGGCGACAAGCCGGTGTGCGTGGCCGAGTCGGTGGCCCGCTACTACCTCTAGGCGGCGCCGCGCCCCCGGGCCCCCACCATCCTGAGGACGAGGTCGGCGTAGAGCTCGCCGACCTCCTCGGGGGTGCGGGGCCCGTCGACGTTGAACCAGCGGGCGACGTCGATGCACAGGGAGAGCACCGCGAGGGTGGTGCCCCGGACGTCGGCGACGTCGAAGTCGCCGGAGCGCACCCCCTCCTCGATGATCCCGCGCACCTCGGCGTCGACCTGGCGCCGCAGGCCGAGGATCTCCGCGCGGGCGTCGGGCCCGAGCGAGTCGAGTTCGTACTGCACCACCTTGGCGGTGGTGCGGCCGCCCGCATGCCAGCGGACGAAGGAGCTGACCGCGTCCGCGAGCCGCTCGGCCGGAGTGCCCTCGGTGCGGGCCGCCGTGCGCAGGATCGCCACGGCCTTCTCGTGGCCGATCCTGCTGATGCGGTGGAGCAGCTCTTCCTTGGTCTTGTAGTGGATGTAGAGCGCGGCCGGGCTCATCCCGGCGCGGCCCGCGATGTCGCGGGTCGTCGTGGCGTGGTAGCCGCGCTCCGCGAACGCCTCCACGGCGGCGAGCAGCAGCCGTCGGGCCGCGTCGGGCGTCACCTCACCCCACGGCTGCGCCTCACCGCCGGCCGTCTCCTCCGCCGTACTCATCGCTCACCTCATTCGCTGGCAGGGGTAACACCATACCGGCAAGGGTGAGCGAGCGCTTAGCGCCGGTGCGGTGGATCGTGCGCCGGGCCGGAGGGGCCGGGCGCGGCGTCACAGCTTCTGCAGCGGGTCGTGTTCGGCGAGCAGCTTCTCCAGGCGGGCCTGGTCGACCCGGTTGACGATCTGCCCGGCCTCCTGGCGGTCACGGATGACCTTGGCCAGGGTGAAGGCGGACGTGACGAGGTAGAGGACCGCGATACCGAGGAAGGCGCGGACCCAGGCGTCGGTCTCCAGGTTGAAGATGCCGACCGCGGTGGCCCCCATGGCCACTCCGAAGGACGCCACGGCCTGACCGTAGAAGGCGGCCGTGCTCTGCTGCTTGACGGGTGTGTCGCTCATGGCGACAAGGATCGGCGGGCGTGGCCGGGGCCACATCCGCCCGGCTACTCAGACACGTACTCAGAAGGCGGAAACCCCGGTCAGGGCACGGCCGATGACCAGCTTCTGGATCTGGCTGGTGCCCTCGTACAGGGTCATCACGCGCGCGTCGCGCAGGAGTTTGCCCACCGGGTACTCGTCGATGTAGCCGTACCCGCCGAAGACCTGCAGGGCGTTGTTCGCGGCGCGGACGGCCGCCTCCGAGGCGAACAGCTTGGCCTTGGAGGACTCCACGGCGAACGGCCGGCCGCGGTCGATCAGGTCGGCGACCCGCCAGGTGAGCAGCCGGGCGGCGTCGACGTCCACGGCGATGTCGCTGATCAGCTCCTGCACCAGCTGGTGCCGGGCGATGGACTTCCCGAACTGCTCGCGCTCCCCCGCGTAGCGCACGGCCGCGTCCAGGGCGGCCTGGGCGATGCCGACGCAGCCGGCCGCGACCGACATCCGGCCCTTGGCGAGGGCGGACATGGCGACGGAGAAACCCTTGCCCTCCTCGCCCAGCATCGCCGAGGCGGAGACGCGCACGCCCTGGAGGACGAGTTCGGCGGTGGCCTGGCCGCGCAGGCCGAGCTTGCCGTGGACGGTGCGGCGGGTCAGGCCGGGGGTGTCGGTGGGGACGAGGAAGGCGGAGACGCCCTTGTGGCCGGGGGCGTCGGTGGAGCGGGCGAAGAGCAGGACGACGTCGGCCCAGGTGCCGTTGGTGATGAACATCTTGGTGCCGCTGATGACGTAGTCGTCGCCGTCGCGCACCGCGCGGGTGGTGAGGCTGCCGGCGTCGGAGCCGGTGCCCGGCTCGGTGAGGCCGAAGCATCCGACGTACGCGCCGGAGGTGAGCCCCGGCAGCCAGGCGCGCTTCTGCTCCTCGCTGCCCCAGGCGGCGACCGTTTTGGCGACCAGGCCGAGGGAGACGGAGACGATGCCGCGCACGGAGGAGTCCCCGCGCCCGAGTTCCTCGGTGACCAGGCAGTAGGCGAGGTGGTCGCCGCCCGAGCCGCCGTACTCCTCGTCGACCGTCAGCCCGAGGAAGCCGACCTCGCCGAGCTTGGCGACGATGCCGCGGTCGACCTCCTCGGCGCGGTCCCAGGCGGCGGCGTGGGGCGCGACCTCGCGCTCCACGAAGTCCCGGGCGAGCCGGCGGACGGCCTCCTGCTCGTCACTCAGCTCCAGGTCCATTCCGAGTCACCCCACGTGAGATCCGCTTGCCGTGCACGCCACCAGACCGTGCACCGTTAAATTAGCACTGCTAGTTTCTTGTCGCGGTCCTACTATGTGCGCCATGGCCCGACCGCGCAAGCCCCTGCTGAGCACCGACCGGATCGTCGAGACGGCCCGCGCGCTCGTGGACGCGGAGGGCCTGGCCGCCGTCTCCACGCGCCGGCTCGCCGCGGAGCTGGGGGTGAGCGGGCCCTCGCTCTACAACCACTTCCGCACCAAGGACGAGATCCTCGAGGCGGTGGCCGACTCGGTGAGCGCGCTGGTCGACCTGTCGATGTTCGAGGACGGCAGGGACTGGCGGACCGCGCTGCACGACTGGGCGGTCTCCTACCGCGGCGCGCTGCGCGAGCACCCGAACATCGTGCCGGTCCTGGCCCGCGGCCCGGGGCGCCGTCCGGCGGCGCTGCGGCTGGCCGACGCGGCCTACGGCGCGATGGTCGAGGCGGGCTGGCCGCCCGCGCAGGCCACCTCCATCGGCGCGCTGATGCGGTACTTCATCATGGGCTCCGCGCTGGGCTCCTTCGCGGGCGGCTTCGTCGACGACGCCAGCGCCTACGACCCCGCCGACTACCCCCACCTCGGGCAGGCCCACCTGCTCGCCGACCAGCAGGAGAAGATCGACGAGCGGGCCTTCGAGACGGGGCTGGCCGCGCTTCTGGACGGACTGGCCCAGCAGTACGAGCGGCTCCGCACCGGCGCCTGAGCGGCCCCGGTCCCGGAGGGCGAGCGCCCGGCCCGCGCCTCGCCCGCCGCCAGGACCCCGGGCCTTTCGCCCGGCCGTCCCGGGATGCCCCAGCCCGCGACCGGGTACACCGCACGCTTCGGCGAGGGCCGAAGTGTCCGTACCTCATCCTGGGACGCATGAGGACCACAGACGCCCGGGCAGCCGGGCTGGCGCGGCTCGCCTCGCTGGCCGCCGACGAGACCCGGGCCGCGTGCCTGCTGGCGCTGCTGGACGGGCGGGCCTGGACGGCGGGCGAGCTGGCCCGGCACTGCCAGGTGGCCGCGTCCACGCTGAGCGAGCACCTGGGCAAGCTGGTCGCGGGCGGGCTGCTCACCGAGGAGCGGCAGGGGCGGCACCGGTACGTACGGCTGGCCGACGCGCGCGTCGCCCAACTGGTGGAGGACCTGGCCGCCCAGGTCGCCCCCGGCGCCGCCCAACGGCCCCGCACGCTGCGGCAGTCGGGCGCGGGGGCGGCGATGGCCCGCGGGCGCACCTGCTACGACCATCTCGCAGGGCGGCTCGGCACCGCCGTCACCGACGCCCTCACCGCGCGGGGGCTGCTGCTCCAGGACACCGGTTTCGCGCTCACCGACGCGGGACTGCGCTGGTTCGGGAAGGCCGGCATCGGCCTCGACCGCCCGGGGCGCCGCCCGCTGGCCCGCGCCTGCCTGGACTGGACGGAACGCCGTCCCCACCTCGCCGGGGTGGCGGGCGCCGCCCTGTGCCGGCACGCCCTGGACACGGGGTGGTGCGTGCGCATCGGCTCCGAGCGGGCGGTGAAGGTGACGGAGGCCGGCGAGCGGGCGCTGTCGGAGCTGCTCGGTGTCGAAGCGGCGGCCCTGCGGTGACCGGCCCGTCCGAAACCCGCGGGCGTCCCGCCCCTTCCCCATTCCCTTCCCCTCCCAGCCTCCGGAGCATGATGAACACCCCTCCTCCTCCCGCCTCCCGCGCCGGCATCCTCGCGGCCGGTGCGGCCGCCGTGACCGTCGTGCTGTGGGCCTCCGCGTTCGTGTCGATCCGCAGTGCGGGCGCGGCGTACTCGCCGGGGGCGCTCGCGCTCGGGCGGCTGCTGGCCGGGGCGCTGACGCTGGTGGCGATCAGCCTGCTGCGGCGGGAAGGGCTGCCGCCCCGGGCGGCGTGGCCGGGGATCCTGATCTCGGGGCTGCTCTGGTTCGGGTTCTACATGGTGGCCCTCAACTGGGGCGAGCAGCAGGTCGACGCCGGTACGGCCGCGCTGGTGGTGAACGTCGGGCCCCTCCTGATCGCCCTGCTCGGCGCCCGTCTGCTCGGGGACACGATGCCGCCCCGGCTGCTGGCGGGGATGGCCGTGTCCTTCGCCGGCGCGGTGATCGTGGGGCTGTCGATGTCGGGCGAGGGCGGCTCGTCGGTGCTGGGGGTGGTGCTGTGTCTGCTGGCGGCCGTGGCGTACGCGGCGGGCGTCGTCGCACAGAAGCCGGCGCTGGGCGTGGCGAGCCCGCTGCAGGTGACGACGTACGGGTGTCTGGTGGGGGCGGTGGCCTGTCTGCCGTTCGCCGGGCAGCTCGCCGGGGAGGCCGCCGACGCGCCCCTCGCCGCCACGCTCAACATGGTCTACCTGGGCGTCTTTCCCACCGCGCTGGCCTTCACCACCTGGGCCTACGCGCTGTCGCGGACGACCGCGAGCCGGATGGGCGCCACCACCTACGCGGTTCCCGCGCTGGTGGTGCTGATGGCGTGGCTGGCGCTCGGCGAGGTACCGGGCGCGCTCACGCTGGCGGGCGGTGGGCTGTGTCTCGCGGGTGTGGCGGTGTCACGGTCGCGGGCCCGCGCGGCCACGGCCCCGGCCCCCGGGGAGGGGGCCGGTGAGCCGGACCCGGTGCGGGACACCGTGTGAGCCGCGGCCCGGGGCAGGCGGACCGCGTCGGTGGCGGTGTGAACCGTGACCCGGGCAGCCCGATGGGCAGGCGGACGGCGTCAGTAGACGACCAGGGCCCGTCCGCCCTTGCCCGCCGTCATGCTGTCGAAGGCGGCCGGGATGTCGTCCAGGGAGATGCGTTCGGTGACCAGGGCGCCCAGGTCGAGGCGGCCCGCCCGGATGTGCTCGGCGAGCACCGGCAGGTCGCGGGCCGGGTCGGAGTTGCCGTACACGCAGCCGGAGAGGGTGCGGCCCCAGTGGAAGATCTCCAGGGCGTTGAAGGTGACCTGCTGGTCCTTGCCGCCGATGCCGACGACCGTGGTGCGGCCGCCACGCCGGGTGGATTCCCAGGCGGTGCGGATGGTGATCGCGCGGCCGACGCACTCCACGGCCACGTCCACGCCCTCCTTGCCGGTGAGGGCACGGATCTCGCGGGCGGTGGTGTCGGAGGCGACGAGGTAGTCGGTGGCCCCGGCGGACCGGGCGAGTTCCTCCTTCTCCGGCGAGACGTCGACCGCGACGACGGTGGACGCGCCCGCGATGCGGGCCGACTGGAGGGCGGCGAGGCCCACTCCCCCGACCCCGAACACGGCGACCGTCTCGCCGGACCGCACCCGGGCGGAGTGGTGGACGGCGCCGTAGCCGGTGAGCACGGCGCAGCCCAGCAGGGCGGCGTCGGTGAGCGGGACGCCGTCCGGGGCGGGCAGCACGCACGAGGCGGGCACCACCGTCTCCTCGGCGAACGCCGCGACGTTCAGCCCGGGGTACAGGTCGGTGCCGTCGTCGGCGCGGCGGGCGTGCACCTCGGCGGCGCCGGCCAGGGCGTTGGCGCAGAGCCAGACCTCGCCGCGTGCGCAGGCCGGGCAGGCGCCGCAGGACGGGGCCCAGTTGAGGACCACGCGGTCGCCGGGCGCGGCACGGGTGACGCCCTCGCCGACGGCGACGACCGTGCCGGCGCCCTCGTGTCCGAGGACGGCGGGGACCGGCAGGCGCATGGTGCCGTTGGACAGGGACAGGTCGGAGTGGCAGACGCCGGCGGCGGCGAGCCGGACGCGGACCCGGCCGGGGCCGGGCTCGGGCAGGTCGATCCCGGTGATCTCCAGCGGGGCGTCGACAGCGGGCAGGACGGCGGCACGTACGGCCATGATGGTGACGACTCCCCTAGAACTGGAGGGACTTGGTCTGGAGGTACTCGGTCAGGCCGTGTGCGCCGAGCTCCCGGCCCACCCCGGACTGCTTGTAACCGCCGAAGGGCGCGAGGGGGTTGAAGCGGCCGCCGTTGATGTCGACCTGGCCGGTGTCCATCCGGCGGGCGAAGGCGACCGCCTCCGCCTCGTCCCCGGCCCAGACGGCGCCGGCGAGGCCGTAGACGGTCCCGTTGGCGATGCGCAGGGCGTCGTCCTCGTCGTCGTAGCGCAGCACGGACAGGACGGGGCCGAAGATCTCCTCCTGGGCGATGGTCATCTCAGGGGTGACGTCGGCGAAGACGGTGGGACGGACCCAGTAGCCCTTGTCGCGGGGGGCGTCGGGGCCGCCCGCGACGATCCGGGCGCCCTCGGCGGCACCTTTCTCGATGTAGCCGCGCACCCGGTCGCGCTGCCTGGCGTTGACCACGGGGCCGATGCGGTCGCCGTACTTGCCGGCGGCGGCCGCGGCGAGTTCCACGGCCTCGTCGTACCGCTCCCGGTGGACCAGCATGCGGGTCCAGGCGCTGCAGGTCTGGCCGGAGTTGGACATCACGTTGGCGACGCCGACGTTGACCGCGCGGGCGAGGTCGGCGCTCGGCAGGATGACGTTGGCGGACTTGCCGCCGAGTTCCAGGGCGACCCGCTTCACCATCCCGGTGGCGATCGCGCCGATCCGGCGGCCGACGGCGGTGGAGCCGGTGAAGGAGACCAGGTCGACGTCCGGATGCTCGGCGAGGGCCTGGCCGGCCACCGCGCCCAAACCGGTGACGAGGTTGAACACACCGGCGGGGACACCGGCCTCGTGGACGGCTTCGGCGAAGAGCCGGGCCACCAGCGGGGTGTCCTCGGCGGGCTTGACGACGAGGGTGCAGCCGGCCGCGAGGGCGGGCGCGGTCTTGGCGACGATCTGGTGGAGGGGGTAGTTCCAGGGGGTGATCGCCCCGACCACTCCGACGGGCTCGTGGAAGACCGTCGAGTTGCCCACCTTCTCCTCGAAGGCGTACGTGGCCGCGAGCTCCGCGTACGAGCCCGTGACCGCGACCGGTACGCCGGCGTGGACGGCCTGCGAGAGCTTCAGGGGGGAGCCGAGTTCGGCGGTCACCGTCTCGGCGATCTCGTCCTGGCGGGCGAGGAGCACGTCGCGGAGTGCGGTGAGGCGGGCGGCACGCTCGGCGGGCGGGGTGGCCGCCCAGGCCGGGAGGGCGGCCCGGGCCGCGCGGACGGCGGCGTCGACGTCCTCCACCGTGCCCGCGGGGACGGTGGCGATCACCTGCTCGTCGGCCGGGTTCACGACCTCGATCACGCCGGTTCCCGCCGCGGGGCGCCAGGTGCCGTCGATGTACATGCCGTCGTGTGCCTTCATCGCGCTTCCTCCGGGGGCGGGCGTCGGTGTGCGACTGCTCGAGTCGTCCGGCACCTAAACTAGCGATGATAGTTTTCCGGCGCCAGGGGGAGGCCCGCGCGTCCCGGTCACTCCTCCAGGTCGGGCAGCCGGTCGGGGCTGGGGCAGATCCGCCGGCCGTGCTGGTCGAAGACGAACAGGTGCGCGAGGTCGACCAGGAGCGGCACCTGCATGCCGTGCCGGAGCCGGATGTCGGGGGTGGTGCGGACGATGAGGTCGCCCGGGAGGCGCGGCTCGGCGGAGGCGGAGGTGGGGTCCGGCCGGCCGGACGCCTCGGGGGCGTCGGTCGCGTCGAGGGTCACCACGGGGCCCGCCCGCAGCGCCCCCGCCCGTTCCCGCAACCGCTCCAGCACCGTGCCGCCCTCGCGGCGGCGGCGCCGGGCGGGGCGGCCGGGCGCGGGGCGCGGGGCCTCCAGTTCGGGGACGAGGGCGGGGCGGGAGCCGGTGTTGAAGTGGACGAGCACTTCGTGACCCTGGAACTCCAGGTGCTCCACCAGGCCGGTGATCGCCACCTCCCCGGTGCGGGCGGCGGCCGGTTTGGCGATCCGTACGGCCTCCGAGCGCAGGCCGACGATCACCTCGCGGCCCTGCTGTACGCGCAGCAACTGATGGTCGAGGGAGAGCGGTTCGGGCAGCCGCAGGAACTGCTTGCCCAGGCTGATGGTCATCGCCCCGTCCAGCGGGGCGCGCACCAGACCGCGCAGCAGGTTGATGCGCGGGGTTCCGATGAAGGCGGCGACGAACACGTTCTCCGGCAGTGCGTAGACCGCGCGGGGGCTGCCGACCTGCTGGAGGACGCCGCCGCGCAGGACGGCGACCCGGTCGCCCAGCGACATCGCCTCGGACTGGTCATGGGTGACGTAGACGGTGGTGACGCCCAGTTCGCGGGTGAGCCGGGCGATCTCGGCGCGCAGGTGGTTGCGGAGCTTGGCGTCGAGGTTGGACAGCGGCTCGTCCATCAGGAAGGCGGAGGGATGGCGGGCGATGGCGCGGCCCATCGCGACGCGCTGGCGTTCCCCGCCGGAGAGCTGCCCGGGGAAGCGGTCGAGCAGGTCCTCGATGCCGAGCATGCGGGCGGTGGCGTCGACGCGTGGCGCCGGGTCGGTGCCGGGGGCCTCGATGCGCAGGGGGAAGCCGATGTTGTCGCGGCTGGTCATGCTCGGGTAGAGGGCGAAGTTCTGGAACACCATCGCCATGTCGCGGTCGGCTGGGGGCAGGTCGTTGCCGTACTCGCCGTCGAGGAACAGCCGGCCCTCGTCGATGTCCTCCAGCCCGGCGATCATCCGGAGCACCGTGGACTTGCCGCAGCCGGAGGGGCCGAGCAGCACGAGGAACTCGCCGGGGGCGATGTCCAGCGACAGGCGGTCCACCACGCGGGCGCCCCGCGTGTAGGCCTTGCTCACGTCGTGCAGGGAGATGGCGCGTGTCATGAGGGTGCCCCCGGGGGCTCATCAGGGCGCTGGCGCTCCGCGGTCGGACGCCTCGTGCGGGTCGTACGGGGCGCGTGAGTCACGGAAGCTAACGGAAAGTAGGCGCCCGGGGGAAGACGCTGGACGGGATCCCGGCACTTCCGTCCGGTCCGTGAGAAAGCGGACGCTTGGATTCGGCGCCGTCACGCCCGTGCGGCGTGACGGCCGTCCCCGCGGACGGGCCGCAGAAGCGTCCGGACGGGGCCTCCCGGACCGCCACCGCGCGGGCGGACGCCACGGACCGCCCCGTACGGGTGTGCGACCGCGGCATCCCGGCAACCGGGACGCCCCGCGGTCGCCACGCGGCCGGCCGTCCGGCACCGATGACGGTCGCGCGTGGGCACGCAGCCGGACGGCCGGCCCTCCACCGGGCTTGAGGAGGGTGTGCCGGGCGGCGCCCGAGGGCGGCTCCGCTCAGGTCAGGGCGCCGGACGTCCCGGGCACGGGTGCGCTCGGCGGAGCCAGTTCGACGGGTACCCCGTTGAGTACGGCGTTGCCTGACAGCGGGTCGAGGAGGCTGCCGTCGAGGAGCTGGTTGACGTTGACCCCGGGGTCCGTGGCCGCGTGTCGCATGCGGGTGCCGGGGCGGTCGTGGCCCCAGCCGTGCGGCAGGCTCACCACGCCCGGGCGCACGGCGTCGGTGACCTCGGCGGGGGCCGTCACCTCTCCCCCGGCGCCCTTCACACGGACCGGCTGCCCGTCCTGTACGCCGAGGCGTTCGGCGTCGTCCGGGTGCACGTGCAGGGTGCAGCGGTTGGAGCCGCCGGTGAGGGCGGGCACGTTGTGCATCCAGCTGTTGTTGGAGCGCAGGTGGCGGCGGCCGACGAGGACCAGTCCGCCGGGGCGTTCGTCCAGGGCGGCGCGCAGGCGCGGGAGGTCGGCGGCGATCGGGGCGGGCAGCAGTTCCACCTTTCCGCTGCGGGTCTTCAGCGGCTGGGGCAGACGCGGGCGCAGCGGGCCGAGGTCGATGCCGTGCGGGTGGGCGAGCAGCTTCTCCAGGGTGAGCCCGTCGGGCCGGGCACCGAAGCCGTCGCCGTACGGGCCGAGGCGCAGCATCATGTCCAGGCGCCGTTCGGGGCCGTTCGCACCGGTGAGCAGGCCGGCGAGTTCCTCCGGGTCGCGGCCGTGCACCGGGGAGTGCGGGTCCTTCACCGCCTTGCCGAGGGTCTGGCCGACGACCAGGGCGTCCACGGCGGCGGGGTCGGCCCCGTGCCCGCCGGTCGCGGCGAGGACGAGCCGGGCGAGGATCTCGGTCTCCGCCATCCGGCCGGGCTCCAGGGGCACGGCCGGGCGGGTGTAGCGGACCTGGTTGCGTACGGCGAGGGTGTTGAAGGCGAAGTCGTGGTGCGGGCTCTGCGCGGGCGGGGGCGGGGGCAGGACGACGTCGGCGTGGCGGGAGGTCTCGTTGAGGTACGGGTCGACGCTCACCATGAAGTCGAGGGAGCCGAGTGCCTTGTCGAGGCGGTCGCCGTCGGGTGCGGAGAGCACCGGGTTGGCGGCCACGGCGACGAGGGCGCGCACCGGCTCGCCCTCGTCGGTGGGGGTGTCGATCTCCTCGGCGAGGGCGGACATCGGGAGTTCGCCCTTGGCCTCGGGGTGGCGGCGCACCCGGGAGTGCCAGCGTCCGAGGGCGAAGCCGCGGCCGGGCCCGGCGGGGCGCGGGGTGCGGTCGGTGGCGGCCTGCGGGAAGAGGGCGCCGCCGGGGCGGTCGAGGTTGCCGGTGAGCACGTTGAGGACGTCGACGAGCCAGCTGGCGAGGGTGCCGTGCGGGACGGTGCAGCTGCCGATGCGGCCGTAGACGGCGGCGGTGGGGGCGGCGGCGAGTTCCCTGGCGAGGGTACGGACGGTCTCCGCGTCGACGTCGCAGGCGCCACAGACGGCTTCGGGGGTGAAGTCCCGGAGTGCGGCGGCGAGTTCGTCCAGGCCGTCGACGTGCGGGGCGCACCCGCCGAGGTCGACGAGGTCCTCGTCGAACAGGGTGTGGGCCATCGCCGCGAGGAGCAGCGCGTCGGTGCCGGGGCGGACGGCGAGGTGCCGGTCCGCCATGCGGGCGGTGCGGGTGCGGCGCGGGTCGACGACGGTGAGGGTGCCGCCGCGTGCCCTGAGTGCCTTCAACCGGCCGGGGAAGTCGGGGGCGGTGCACAGACTGCCGTTGGATTCCAGGGGGTTGGCGCCGATCAGCAGCAGGTGGTCGGTGCGGTCCAGGTCGGGCACGGGGATGAGGCCCGCGTCGCCGAAGAGCAGTCCGCTGGACACGTGCTTGGGCATCTGGTCCAGGGTCGAGGCGGTGAACAGGCTGCGGGTGCCGAGCCCGGCGATCAGCAGGGGCGGGTAGAGGCCCCCGGCCATGGTGTGGACGTTGGGGTTGCCGAGGACGACGCCGACGGCGTGCGGTCCGTGCCGCTCGACGACGGGCCGTATCCCGGCGGCCACGGCGTCGAAGGCCTCCTCCCAGGTGGCCTCGCGCAGTTCGCCGTCGACGCGGACGAGCGGGGCGTGCAGCCGGTCGGGGTCGGAGTCCACGGCGCCGAAGGCGGCGCCCTTGGGGCAGACGAAACCCTTGCTGAACACGTCCTCCTTGTCGCCGCGGGCGCCGGTGACGCGACCGTCGTCGATGGTGAGCGTCAGGCCGCAGGTGGCCTCGCACAGGGGGCAGATACGCAGGGCGGTGCGGGACACGGGTCCTCCGGGTACGGCGACGGTGACGCACGGACGGGCCGAGCATACCGACCGGTACGGATGCTGGGGAGGGGCGCCGGGCGAGCCGTTACCGGTCCAGCACCCGGGCCAGGTAGGCGCGCAGCATCTCGCGCAGCTCCGCGATGACCGTCTCGTCCCCTTCGGGCTCCATCCGGAAGGCGAGCTGGACGAGGGCGTCGGCGGTCTCGACGGCGATGAGGAAGGTGCGGCGCAGCTCGTCGTCGGCCTCGCGCCCCAGAGGGGCGGCGAGCAGTCCGGTGAGCCGGTCGGCGACCCGGCGGTTGGGCTCGGCCCGGGTGCCGACGGGGATCTGGTTGCCGAAGTCGACGAGGGAGAAGCCGGGAGCGGTGCGCTTCATGTCCAGGTACGTGTCGAGCACGGCGTCCATGGCCTGCCGCCAGCCCCGCTCGCCGGTGGCCCGGAGCCGTTCGGCGACCCGGTCCGTGAAGCGCTCGAGGTTGCGCCGCGCCAGCGCGTCGGCCATCTGGCGCTTGTTGCCGAAGAAGCGGTAGACGGAGCCGATGGGCACCTGGGCGCGTTCGGCGACGGCGCGGGTGCTGAGGTCGTCGTAACCGGCCTCGTCGAGGAGTTCGGCGCAGGCGTCGAGGATCCGGGCCAGCCGTTCGGCACTGCGCCGCTGCACGGGCGCTCGGCGGAGCGATGTCGCGTCGGGCACGGACCTCATCATGCCCGCCCGGCACCGTCCGGTGAACCTCGCCCCGGGTCACGGCCGCGGCCGCCGGGCCCTTTGGCGACCGCTCCGCCGGCCGGCTCCGCCACGGCCGCTCCGGCGATCGGCTCCGCGCTGGGCTCCGCGCCCGGACCGTCGTCCGACACCGTGATGTCCGCCGTGCTCTCGACCGGCTCTCCGTCCACCGCCCACACCGACCCGTCGTCGGCGTACAGGCGCGCGGTGACCTGGTGCGTGCCGTGCGGGACGAGCCGTCCGGCCAGGTGGTACCCGGGGGTGCGCAGCTGGGCGACACGACGGCCGTCGACCTCGAGGTGCGCCAGACCGCGGCCGGGCACCGCCCGCTCGGCCACCCCGTCCGGGGAGAACCGGAAGTTGCGCACCCGCAGCCGTACGTCCCAGCCGCCCCCGGCGTCGGGGACGACCTCGACACCGACCTCGGGCGCGCCCTCGTCGTCCACCTCGCGGTAGGGGCGCCCCTCCTGGTCCCGCTCGTCGAGGAGCCGGCCGGCGGGTGAGGGCGCCCGCTCGTCCTCCCCCTGGGCGGTACGGGAGACGCAGCCCGCGGATCCGGCCACCAGGACGACACAGACCGCGAGCGCGGCGATCAGGCTCCGCGTCCACGTCATGTCCGGGAGCGTAGAACACCGGTACGAGTCGGCGTATCCCCCTGAAGTCGGGTTCGGGCTCATCCGCCGAGAGGAGGAGGAAGGACGGGGGCCCGGATCGCGCGCCCCTCTTGCGCCGGGGAAATCGCAATCCTACGGTGTGCCATAGGAATCGGACCCTCGAGGGAGCAGCGAACATGAGCGTTGGGGGCACCGCCCGCGCGAGCGCATTCGAGCACGGTGGAGCGCGCAAGACCGCCGAAGCACTGGAGCACCTCAGCGGCTTCGGCAACGAGCACAGCTCCGAGGCCGTCCCGGGCGCCCTGCCCGTGGGCCGCAACTCGCCGCAGCGCGCACCGCTCGGGCTGTACGCGGAGCAGCTGAGCGGTTCGGCGTTCACCGAACCGCGGGCGGAGAACCGCCGCTCGTGGCTGTACCGGATCCGCCCCTCGGCCGCCCACCCGGCCTTCGCGCGCACGGGCAACGGCGCGCTGCGCACCGCGCCCTTCACCCAGACCGTCCCCGACCCCAACCGGCTGCGCTGGAACCCGCTGCCGGAGCCGGCCGAGGGCACCGACTTCCTGGCCGGGCTGTGGACCCTGGGCGGCAACGGGGACGTCACCCAGCGCACCGGCATGGCCGTGCACCTGTACCACGCCAACGCCTCGATGGACCGCGTGTTCAGCGACGCCGACGGCGAGCTGCTGATCGTCCCCGAGCGGGGCGGGCTGCTGCTGCGCACGGAGTTCGGGCTGCTGCACGTGGAGCCGGGCCACATCGCACTGGTCCCCCGGGGGGTGCGGTTCCGGGTGGACCTGCTGGACGAGTCCGCCCGCGGATACGTGTGCGAGAACTACGGAGCGCCGTTCCGGCTCCCCGACCTCGGCCCGATCGGCGCCAACGGGCTCGCGAACGCCCGCGACTTCCGTGCGCCCGTCGCGGCGTACGAGGACGTCGAGGGCCCGGTGGAGGTGGTGAACAAGTACTGCGGCAACCTCTGGTCGGCCACCTACGACCACTCCCCGCTGGACGTCGTGGCCTGGCACGGCAACTACGTGCCGTACGCCTACGACCTGCGCCGGTTCAACGTGATGGGCACCATCTCCTACGACCACCCGGACCCGTCGATCTTCACGGTGCTGACGTCCCCGAGCGACACCCCCGGGCTCGCCGGAGCGGACTTCGTGGTCTTCGCCCCGCGCTGGCTGGTGGGCGAGGACACCTTCCGTCCGCCGTACTTCCACCGGAACGTGATGAGCGAGTACATGGGCCTGATCGAGGGGGCGTACGACGCGAAGGCGGAGGGCTTCGTACCGGGCGGGGGCTCGCTGCACAACATGATGTCGGCGCACGGCCCCGACCGGGAGACCTTCGAGAGGGCGAGCGCCGCCGAACTGCGCCCGCAGAAGATCGACGACGGTCTGGCCTTCATGTTCGAGACCCGCTGGCCGCTGTCCCTGACCCCCCAGGCGGCACGGGCGGAACACCTGCAACGGGGTTACGACGACGTGTGGCAGGGGCTCGAGCGTCACTTCCAGCCGTTGCACTGAAGGTTCTCCGACCGGTACGGATAGCCCGTGACCTCCTTCGCTCCGGATTCGATCGTCCTGAATCGCAAGTTGCCGCTCTGGTACCAGGTGTCGCAGTCGCTGCGCGCCTCGATCCTCGGCCGCTCGCCGCAGGACCCCCTGCGTCTGCCCACCGAGGAACAACTGGCCGGGCACTACGGGGTGAGCGTGCTGACCATGCGGCAGGCGCTGAAGGAGCTGGAGGACGAAGGGCTGATCACCCGCCACCGCCGGCGCGGCACCTTCATCGAGCCCGACGCCCGGCGGGGCTCCCCGGTGCGGCTGCTGGGCTCGGTGGACGCGATCGTGGCCCAGCAGTCCGGCATGAGGACCGAACTGCTGGAGCACGGTCCCGCTCCGCTGCCGGCGGAGGTCGCCGAGTACTTCCCGGACCTGGGCGAGGCCCCGGCGTACCACCGGCTGCGCAGCGACGAGACGACGGGTGAACCGACCAACCACGCCCGCAACTACGTCCGACCCGACCTGGCCGCCCTCATCGACCTGGACGACCTGGTGCGGTGGCCGATGACCAAGGTGCTGCGGGACGTCGTCGGGGCGGACATCAGCCGGATCACGGACACGGTGGAGGCGCGGCTGGCGGACCCCGAGACCGCCCGGCTGCTCCAGGTCCCGCTGCTCAGCCCGATCCTGCACTACACGGGCGTCACCTACGACACCGGCGGCCGGGCGCTGGACGTGGCCGTCATCCACTACCGTGGCGACCGCTTCTCCTTCACGGTCACGCTGGACGCGACCTGATCCCCTTGACCCCCGTGCCCCGGTGAGCGGGCGGGAGTCCGGCGACGGAGCCCAGGCCGTACGATGCCCAGCGTGACGCACGACGACGCTCCGTTGCTCGCGGACCTCATGCCGTGGTCCGTCGCACCGCCGCGGCTCGGCCGGGAGTGGCCGGCGGCCCCCGACGCGGCGTCCCTGAAGGCCCGCTGGGACGCCCTGCTGAAGGCCGACGGGCCGGACCGCGAGGCACTGTTCCGGCCCACGCGTTCCCGGACCCCCTACTCGGCGGTCGGGCAGTTGCCCGGGCAGGGCGGCGGCACGCGGAAGCTGGCCCGCGCCTCGGGGCCGTGCCCCGAACCCGTGCGGGTCCTGTTCGCCCCCTTCGACGAACAGTGGCTGATCCCCGACCAGCGGCTGATCGACGCGGCCCGGCCCGAGTTGTGGCGGGTGGCGGACGAGCGGCAGGTGTTCGCCGTAGAGGCGGGCACCGCGCGGGCCGGTGCCGCCGCGGACGACCCCGTCGGTCCGCCTCTGCTCGCCACGTCCCTGCTGCCCGTCCTCCGCGCCGGACGCGTCCGCCCGCTGTACCGCCGGCCGGGCGCGGCCGAGCCCAACCTGGCCCCGGGCCTGACGGACCACCTCGCCGCCCGGCTCGGCCAGGGCGTCTCCCCCTCGGACGTCCTCGCCTGGGCGACGGCCGTGGCACGCCCCGCACGCGCGGGCCTCGCGGTGCCGCTCACCGCGGATCCGGAGGTCTGGGAGCGGGGCGTGGCGGTGGGGCGGCGCATGCTGTGGCTGATGCGGCGCGACGGGGAGCGTCCGAAGCTGCCGGGCGGGCGTCGCCCCTACGTCCGGGCCCCGCTGCCCTCCCGGCCGTCGGCCGTGCGCTACGACCGGGACGAGGAGGCCCTGCTGTTCGACGAGGGCCGCGTCTCCCCGGTGCCCCCCGCGGCCTGGGACTTCGAGGCCGGGGGTGTCCGGGTGCTGGAGCGGTGGTGCGCGGCCCGCACCGAGCCGGGCGAGCCGGGCACGCTGGCCGCGATCCGTCCCGCCGCATGGCCCCAGACGTGGACCTCGGAGCTCCTGGAACTCGTCACGGTCCTCGCCCTGCTGGCCGAACTGCGCCCCCAGCTGGCGGCGTTGACGGGCTCCGCGGTCCCCGGCCCGATCACCCCGGCCGAGCTGCGCGCGGCAGGCGTCTTCCCGGTGCCGTCCGCCGCGCGCCGCCCGGCCTCGGTGCTGGACGCGCACGAGGAGGGGCCGGAGGGCCAGCTCGCCCTGATCTGAGCGTCCGGCGCCGGGCACCGCGTACCGGTCGTTCCTGGTGCCGGGACTGCTGGTGGCCACGGCGGCGGGCGGGGTGAGGACCGGCATGTTCCAGTCGGCCCAGGACGTGCACCGGGTGTCCAGCGCCTACATCCCCACCGAGGGACTGCCCGGGTGGCTGCGCACGGTGGCGGGGTGGAACCCGTTCAGCGCGGTGGCCACGGCACTGCGGGACCTGTTCGGCAACGCGCCCGTACCGCAGGGCGCGGCATGGCCGGTGACGCATCCCGTCGCGGGGTCACTGGCCTGGTGCGCGGTGCTGCTCGCGGTGTTCGTGCCGCTCGCCGTGCGCGAGTACGCGCACGGCAGGAGCTGAGGCGCGGTGAGGAGGAGCCGGCGGGCCCCGGGGTCACTGCCGGGTGGGACCGGGGGCGCCGGCGAGGGGACGTGAGGACGATCCGGTGCGCCGGGCGCCCCCGTGCTGCCGCGGGGATGACGGCAGCGGCGGGGCGGGGCGCTGCGCCGGAACGGTGGACCCGTCCGGCGCCGGCGCCTACCGGCTGCCGAACAGGGAGCGGCGCAGCCGGCGCAGCGGGGCGAAGAGCGAGACGCGGCTCGTCCGGGCCCGCGCGCTCCTGGCGCCACGGCCGTGCACGGGCTCACGCGCGGTCAGCTCACGCATCAGCGAGGTCGCCTCGGCGGTCTCGCGCGGCGGGACCGCCGGTCCACCGAGGACCGAGAGATGCCGGTCGAGGCGCGAACTGCTGGCGCTGCCGCCGCAGGTGATCGCAGGGACCCTGGCCCTGCTGCGCACTGTTATCTGTTCCATGTCACTCCCCACCCGTACGAGTCCACCCGGCCCGGGCAGGGTAACCCTATCGCCCCGTGCGAGCACTCGTGTATCGAGGTCACAGGATTCACCTTCCCTGTAAGGGTGTTGACGAACCCACGACGACTACTCTCCGAATCCGACCGTTTTCAGGGCGAGTTGGATGATGGGCTGGCCGGTGGGCTGCGGCGACCCTCCACCGGGCTCGACGGTCACCGCGAGTGACGTCGCGTCGGTGTCGAGGCCGGAGGCCACCAGGGGCGTGTCGCCTTCGAAAAGCCCCAGGGAACGCGGCCGCTCCCCCGATCCCATGAGCCAGAGCTGGCGCACACGTCCGTTCGGAGGGTCGCCGTATCCGCCCAGAGTGACGACCGCGCTGCGCGTCGATGCGGAGGCCACCACTCCGATCGTGCCGCCGCGCGCGTCCCGGCCGCTGCTCGCGCGGGCGTCCGGGGCGGCGAGAACGTGGGCGATCTCACGTCCCCGGTCGCGTTCGGCGTCCAGCCGGTCCTGCGTGCGGCCCGCTTGCACGGCGAAGAGGGCGGCGACGACGAGCGCCGCCGCGGCGGTCGCGGTCGCGAACGGCACGAACAGGGGGGACCTGCGCCGGTCCCGGACGCGCGGCGGGGGTGCGGCGCCCCAGACATGGGGCGGCAGCCGCGGGGCCCGTGCGCGGGCCCCGTCCCGGGGCGCGGGCTCCTGCGCGGTGGTGCGTACGGCGGCCAGCACCCGGTCCCGCATCGCGGGCGGCGCGGGGGCCGCCGTGGACCAGGCGAGGCGGACGGCGTCCTCGGCGAGGTCGCGCACCTCGGCGGCGCAGCGGCCGCAGGACCTCAGATGCCTCTCGAAGCGGACGCGCTCGGCGGGCTCGAGGGCGTCGAGAGCGTACGGGGCGGCCAGCGAGTGCGGATCACCGCGGGATCCCAGTCGGCCGAACAGACTCATGCCGCGCCTCCCAGGCACTCGCGCAGGCGGGTCAGCCCGTCCCGCATGCGGGTCTTGACCGTGCCCAGCGGCAGCGACAGCCGCTCGGCCACCTCCCGGTAGGTGTAGCCGTCGTAGTAGGCGAGGGTGACCGACTGCCGCTGGAGGGTGGTGAGACGGTCCAGGCAGCGGCGTACCCACTCGCGTTCGAGGCCGGCCTCGACCTCCTCGGCGACCTGGTCGAAGGCGGGACCGTGACCGCGCCGGGCCTCGCGCTGCTCGCGTTCGCCGGCCGCGCGGGCGCTGCGCACCCGGTCGACGGCGCGGCGGTGGGCGAGGGTGAGCACCCAGGACAGCGCGCTGCCCCGGCCCGGGTCGAACCGCGTGGCGGAGCGCCAGAGCTCCAGCAGCACCTCCTGCGCCACCTCCTCGGACTGGGCGGGGTCGCGCACCACGCGCCGCACCAACCCGTACACGGGGCCGGAGACCAGCCCGTACAGATCCTCGAACGCCTTCTGGTCGCCCGTGGCCACAAGCACCAGCAGTTCGTCCGCCTCCAACGCGCTCCCCCTCTCCCGGCCCCGCCGGGCCGCCCGGTCACTCGCGGCGTGCGCGGCGAGCGCGCCTCCGGACGGTAAGTACGGATCACCGGGCCGAAAACGCGGGTCGGCGGCGAGAAATGCCACGTGCGCCGCGTCACGGCGTAAGGGGGCGGGCAACGACTTCGTGAAGTCCACCAATCCGGCTCGGCACACGCTCCGAATGCCAGTGCGTCAGGCAAGTTGGCACTGAGGACGGACGGCATGACACCTAACTCCAGGACCGGTGCGGGGCGCAGGAGTCTCGCGACCCTGATCTGCGGTGCGCTGGCCGCCGGGGGCCTCGCGGCCGCCGGCGTGACCGCGCTGGAACCCGAGGCGGCCTCCGCCTCCTCCCACCGGGAGGCCCCGCTGATCTCGGGCACCCCCCAGTACGACAACACGGACCTGTACGCGTTCGTCAGCCCCGACAAGCCGGACACGACGACGATCATCGCGAACTGGATCCCCTTCGAGGAGCCGGCCGGCGGACCGAACTTCTTCACGTTCGCCGAGGACGCCCAGTACGACATCCACATCGACAACGACGGTGACGCGCAGGGCGACCTGCTCTTCCGCTACACCTTCAGGACCCATGTGAAGAACGACAGGACGTTCCTCTACAACACGGGCCCGGTCACCTCCCTGGACGACCCGGATCTCAACATCACGCAGACCTACGACATCGAGCTGCTGAAGCTGAGGAACCACAAGGCGGTGTCACGCACCAAGGTCGCGGACGACGTCCCCGTCGCGCCGTCGAACGTCGGCAAGGCCTCCATGCCGGACTACGACACGCTGCGGGGGCAGGCCGTACGCGAACTCGCCGGCGGGGCGACGACGTTCGCCGGTCAGGCCGACGACCCGTTCTTCCTCGACCTGCGGGTCTTCGACCTGCTGTACGGCGGGGACCTCACCGAGGTCGGCAACGACACGCTGAAGGGCTACAACGTCAACTCGCTCGCCCTCCAGGTCCCCACCGACATGATCACCGAGTCGGCGGAGCAGCCGGTGGTCGGCATCTGGTCGACGACGCGGCGCGAGAACGCCGAGGGGCACTTCGTGCAGGTGTCCCGGCTGGGCAACCCGCTGGTGAACGAGGTCGTCAACCCGCTGAAGGACAAGGACACGTTCAACGCGTCCGGCCCGCAGGACGACGCGCAGTTCCTGAAGAACGTCACCGAGCCGGAGCTGCCGAAGCTCATCGAGGCCATTTACAAGATCCCCGCGCCGAAGGAGCCCCGCGAGGACCTGGTGAACGTCTTCCTGAAGGGCGTCGAAGGGCTCAACCAGCCCCCGCACGTGACGCCGTCGGAGATGCTGCGCCTCAACACCTCGATCGAACCGGCCGCCGAGCCGAAGCGGCTGGGCGTCCTGGACGGGGACAACGCCGGCTTCCCCAACGGGCGCCGGCTGACGGACGACGTGATCGACGCGGCGCTCCAGGTCGTCGAGGGCGAACTGGTCGGCGCGGAGAACGACCTGGGCGACGCGGTCGACGCCAACGACAAGAAGTTCGGCGCGGCCTTCCCGTACCTGGCGAACCCGACGGAGGGGTCGCGCGGACCGCTCGCGAAGGGCGTGGACGGCGGGAACGACGTGCGCAACCAGCTCGGTGACGCGCTGCGCCCGGCGGGCGCGGAGGACGGCGACGACACCACCCTGATCGCCGCGTCCGCGGGTGCGGGCGCGGGCGGGCTGCTGCTGATCGGCACGGCGCTGATGTGGTGGCGCCGGATGCGGAGCCGGGCGTACTGATCCCGGCGGCCGGCACCCGGCCCGTCCCCCACAGCAGGCGCGGCCCGTCCCACCCACCCCCACGGCGCGGGCCGCGCCGCCGAACACCGAGGAGAGTCCATGGCCGTGTCCACGAACGACGGCGAACAGGCGGCGCCCCGTCACGAACACCCTCCCGAGACCCCGCGCCCGCCCGCCGCCGGCGCGCACCCGGCCCGGGGGCACCGCCCGGCGGAACCGGCTCCGGCACCGGCGTCAGGACCCGAAGGCCCCGGGCTCGAGGACACGCGGGGCGGTGCGGGGCGGGGCGCGGTGCTGCGGCGGTTCGCCGCTGCCGCGCGGCGCGGGAGAGGGCTGCACGCCGCCACGTGCGCCGTCCTGCTGGCCGTCGCGCTGACCGCCGGGAGCATCGCGGTCCCAGGCGGCCGGGACGGCGCGCGGGACGCGGCTCCGGCGGGCGGGGCGTTCGCGGCCGGCGCGCTCGCCGGAGGGGATCTAGGGGCCGGGATACGGTCGTTGCGGGAGCACCTGCGGCTCCAGCCCCGCGACCACGGCGGGTGGGCCACCCTGGGGACCGCCTACGTGGAGCAGGCACGGACCGAGGGGGACCCGTCGCGCTACCCGCCGGCCGAGCGCGCCCTCGCGCGCTCCCTCGCCCTCGAACCCGGCAACGAACCCGCCCTCGCCGGACAGGCCGCCCTCGCCGCCGCGCGGCACGACTTCACCGGCGCCCTGGAGCACGCCGACCGGGCCCTGGCGCAGAACCCCTACAGCGAGCGCGCGCTGTGCTCCCGCATCGACGCCCTGGTCGAACTCGGCCGGTACGAGGAGGCCGCGCGGGCCGCCGTCACCGCCGACCGCAGGCGGCCCGGGGTGCCCGTGTTCACGCGGTACGCCTACGTGCGGGAGCTGCGCGGTGACGTGCGCACCGCGCGGGAGGTCCTGCGACGGGCCCTGGACAGCGCCTCGTCACCCGCCGACGTGGCGTACGTCGCGACCGCACTGGGGCAACTGGCGTGGAACCAAGGCGATCACGGCTCGGCTCTCACGCACTACGCGCGTGCGCTCGCCGCCGACGAGGACCATCTCCCCGCGCTCGAGGGCCGGGCGCGCGCGCAGGCCGCGAGCGGTGACCGCGCGGGGGCCGTCGAGACGCTGGAGCAGGTGGTCGCCCGCTCCCCGCTGCCCGGACCGCTGGTCGCCCTCGGCGAGTTGTACGAGGCACGCGGCGGCGAGGGTGACCGCGCGAAGGCGCGGGACCAGTACGCCCTCGTCGACGCCTGGACCTCCCTGGCCCGCGTCGGCGGTGTCGACGTCGACCTCGACACCGCGCTCGCCGCCGCCGATCACGGGGACGCCGGTGAGGCGCTGCGCGCGGCCCGAGCGGAGTGGGACCGGCGGCACAGTGTGCACACCGCGGACGCCCTGGCCTGGGCGCTGCACGTCAACGGCCGTCACCAGGAGGCCCTTCCGCTCGCCCGCCGCGCCACGGCCACGGGCTACCGCAACGCCGCCTTCCTCTACCACCGGGGCATGATCGAGAAGGCGGCGGGCCACGACCGCGCCGCCCGTGACTCCCTGACCGCCGCGCTGGAGCTGAACCCCGGCTTCTCACCGGTGGGCGCCGCCGCGGCCCGCGCCGCCCTCGAGGACCTGGGGGCGGCACGGTGACCTCCCGTCGTCGCGTGGCCGCCGGTGCCGCCGTCCTCGCCGCCGCCTGCGCGCTCGCGCTGGGCCCGGCCGGCGCGGCCGGCGCGCACCCGCTGGGCAACTTCACCGTGAACCGCTTCGACGGGCTGGTGGCCGCGCCCGGTGAACTCCGCGTCCACCACGTCGAGGACCTCGCCGAGATCCCGGCCACCCAGGCGGGGCCGGAGATCGAGCGGCGGGGGCTCGACGCCTGGGCCCGGGAACGCTGTGCCACCGCCGCGCGGGACAGCGGGGTGCGCGTCGACGGCCGTGCGGTCGCGCTGAGCGTGCGCGAGGCCCGCGCACGGGTACGGCCCGGCCAGGCCGGGCTCGACACCCTGCGCGTGGAGTGCGGGCTGACCGCGCCCCTGCCGGAGGGCGAACCGGTGGAGGTCCGCTTCCGCCAGGCGGGCGCCTCGTCCGGGCCCGGCTGGCGGGAGATCACCGCGCGGGGCGACCGTACGACCCTCACCGGATCGGACGTCCCCGCGGACTCGCTGTCCCGCGAACTGACCCGTTATCCCGAGGAGTCGCTCTCCACCCCCGCCGACACCAGGACCGCGGACCTGCGCGTCCGCCCGGGCGGGCCCGCGCTGGCCGAGGAGGAGCCGGACGCACCGGCCTCCTCGGTGCTGCCGCGCGGCGCCGACCGCTGGACCCGCGCGCTCGACGACCTGGTCGCCCGGCAGGACCTGACCGTCGGCCTCGCCGCGTTCGCCCTGCTGATCGCCGTGTTCCTCGGGGCGGCGCACGCGCTCGCCCCCGGTCACGGCAAGACCCTGATGGCGGCGACGGCGGCGGCACGCGGGGGCAGGGCCCGCCTGCGGGACGTGCTGCCCATGGCCGCCTCGGTCACGGTCACCCACACCCTCGGCGTGGTCGCCCTGGGCCTGCTGGTCACCGCCGGTTCGGCCGCCGCGCCCTCGGTGATCGCCTGGCTGGGCATCGCGAGCGGCCTCCTGGTCACCGCGGCCGGCGCGAGCCTCGTACGCCGTGCCCTGCGCCACCGCGACCAGGGAAACCACCCCACGCACACCCACCCGCACCCTCACGACCACGACCACGACCACCCCCATGACCATCCGCACCCGCACCCGCACCCGCACGGCCACATCGAGCACACCCACGGCGGTCACACCCACACCCATCCCGCCGCACCCACCCTGCGCGGCGCGATCCTGCTCGGCTTCGCCGGGGGGCTGGTGCCCAGTCCGTCCGCCGTCGTGGTGCTGGTCGGCGCCGCCGCCCTCGGACAGGCCTGGTTCGGGCTGCTGCTCGTCGTCGCGTACGGCGCCGGGCTGGCCCTCACCCTCACCGCGGCCGGGTACGCGGTCGTCAGGGCCGGCAGCGGCATGACCCGGCTGCTGGACCGGCGCTCCCGCTGGACGGCGGCACCCTGGGCCGCGCTGGTGCGACGGAGTGCGCCCCTGGGGTCGGCGTTCGTCGTCGTGGCCCTGGGAGCCGGACTGGTGTTCAGGGGGGCGGCATCCGCACTCGGCTGAGCTACTTTCATGAGGAAAGGGTGTATTCGCCTGGAGGCGATGGGGGCACCGTGTCCGAAGAACCGGGCAGTGAGCAGCGGAGCGCGGGACCTTCGGGAGCGGGATCGGTGTCGAGGTCCGTGAGCCGGTGCGCACCACCTCGAAGACGGTGCCGTTCTCGGTGACGTGCGAGACGGAGACCCCGACGGGCGGGGCCTCCGCTTCGCCCTCCGGTCCGGACGACGACGGGCAGTGACGGATCAGGCCACCGCGTCGAGCACCGGCAGGTATCCGCCCGACTGGCCGGCGGCCTTCGGGTGGTAGGAGTTGCCGATGTTGAGCCAGTCCACGCTGTGCAGCCAGGAGTTGCCGGAGCAGATCTCGTGGCCGGTGAAGGTGGTGCGGACGTCGCCGAAGGTGAGGCCGTGCGCCCTGGCGCGCTGGGCGATGGCGTTGTTCAGGAGGTCGGAGGCGTCGTTGATCGCCTTCCGCTTGGTCTCGGAGAGTCCGACGCAGAAGGTGCCGAGCTTGTAGAAGCGGGGGTAGCCGAGCACCACGACCTGGGCGTTCGGCGCGCGGTCGCGGATCGCGGTGTAGACGCTGTCGAGCCTGCCGGGCAGCGTCGACTCGACGTACGCACGCGCGGTGGCGATCCGGTTGAGGCAGGTGCTGTCGGACTGGAGCACACAGGTCGTCATGACGTCGGCGAATCCGGCGTCGTTGCCGCCGACGCTGATCGAGACCAGGCCGGTGGAGGTGGAGAGCGGGCCGAGCTGCCCGGAGAGGACATCAGTGGTCCGGGCGCCCGAGCAGGCCGTGAAAGCGAAGGACGAGGGCGAGTTGGCGGCCTGCCAGAGGTAGGGGTAGGCCTTGGTGCTGCGCTTGCAGTCGCCGCTCTCGGCGGTGTAGCTGCCGGCTCCGACACCGGAGGAGTAGGAGTCACCCAGCGCCACGTAGCCGTCGGCGGCTTGTGGGGACGCCTGGGCCGCGGTGGCCCCGGTGAGGGCGGTGGTGGCGGCGAGGAGGAGCGTGCCGAGGAAGAGCAGGGGCCGGGAACGTCTCATGGAACCTCCCTTGAGCAGGATCTCTGCCGCAACCGTCGTACCAACTACGCGTGTTGACTGGAAGTGTCCATGCCAAAATTGTTACTCATTCAATCCCGGACCACATCAGGCCGTAGGGACTTTCGGCTCTTGACGCCCCCAACGGGGTACGTCGGATCGAAGCCCGGCATCCGACGCTTCAGGGCGCGAAGTCACGCTCGACGACGGCTACGAGGGAGTGCACCGCCACGCCCTGCCCGTGCCGGCCGCGCACGGATTCCCGGCCACCCTGTTCGTCTCCACCGGCTGGCTGCGCGGGCCGCACGACAACGGCGGCGGACCGGACACCATCCTCGACCGGGACCAGGTGCGCGAACTCGGCGCCGCCGGTGTGGAGATCGGCGGGCACAGCCCCCCGCAGCTCGACCGGCTCGACGAGGACCGGCTGCCCAGGCCCTCGCCGTCGGCAACGGCCTCGCCCGCCGCGCCCAGGGGCCCTACGCCCTGCGGCGCGTGACGGTGCGCAGGTCCACGTCCACTGCCGACTTCGAACGGCTGGTGGACGGGCGTTCCCTCACCCGCGTCCTCGCCCGGGACCGCGCCCTGACCGAGGGGTACGCGATGCACCCGGCAGGCCGCACGGCTGGTCCGCCGCCCCCGCGGCTGAACACACCCGGCGCGCGACCGGGCGGCCGGGTGCGCGCCCCGGAAACCGGGTGCACGCGGCGCCCCGGTGACCGATCATGGCGGCATGTCCGCGCAACCGCACGACGCCCTGCCGATCCGGCTCAACGTCGACGACAGCGACTCCCCGTCGGATGTCGTCGACGCGCTGTTCCTCGGCCGCTTCGCGACGGGCGAGCAGCCGTACTCGCACGCCGTCACCATCGACCGCGTGCGCTCCGGCGCGACCCTGCTGCCCGCGGGCGCGCGGGTGCTGCGGCTCGCCAGGGACGACGACCGCAGCGCCACCCTGGCCGAGGGCGACGGCTGGACGCTGCTGGTCTCCCGCTGGAACCGGGGCGCCGACGTCACGGTCACCGCGATCAGCGCCGAACTCGCGGCGCTGGTCCTGGACGAGGCCACCGACGGCGCGGCCGACGAGCCCGAACCGCAGCCGGAGAACGTCACCATGGGCTTCTGGTACGTCTCCCCGCGCCGCGGCCCGCACCGCACCACCCGGCAGATCTCCGCGGGCACCTGGGAGGAGATCCGGCCCAACTACACCGCGCCGGTGGCGGACGCGATGGACCGCCTGATGAAGACCACGCCCGAGGACATCGCGGGCCGGCTGCTCCTGCTGCACGGTCCGCCGGGCACCGGCAAGACCTCCGCGCTGCGCACGCTGGCCCGGTCCTGGCGCGACTGGTGCCAGGTCGACTGCGTCCTGGACCCCGAACGGCTCTTCTCCGACGTCGGCTACCTGATGGACATCGCGATCGGCGAGGAGGACGGGTCAGGCAAGGGCCGCTGGCGGCTGCTGCTCCTGGAGGACTGCGACGAGCTGATCCGCGGCGAGGCCAAGCACACCGCCGGGCAGGCCCTGTCCCGCCTGCTCAACCTGACGGACGGACTGCTCGGCCAGGGCCGCAACGTGCTGGTGGGGGTCACCACCAACGAGGACCTGGAACGCCTGCACCCGGCCGTGGTCCGCCCCGGCCGCTGCCTCGCCCGGATCGAGGTCGACCGGCTGACCCGTACCGAGGCGGTGGACTGGCTGGGCCGCGAGGAGGGCGTCGGACGCGAGGGCGCGACGCTGGCCGAGCTGTACGCCCTGCGCCGGGGCACCTCCCCGACGGCGCTCCCGGAACCGCGCGGCGACGCGGACGCGGGCCTGTACCTGTAGGTGCTTCGATGGACGCATGACCCTGTTCGTCGGCACGTCGGGGTGGCAGTACAAGGACTGGCGCGGAGTGCTGTATCCGGCCGGTCTTCCGGTGCGGCTCTGGCTGGAGGAGTACACGGCGCACTTCGCCACGGTCGAGATCAACAACGCCTTCTACCGGCTGCCGTCCCGGGAGACCTTCGTGTCCTGGCGGGAGCGCACCCCGCCGGGTTTCGTCGTCGCGGTCAAGGCGAGCCGCTACCTGACGCACGTCAGACGGCTGCGCGAGCCCGAGGAGCCGGTGCAGCGCCTGATGTGCCGCGCGGCCGGGCTGGGCGACCGCCTCGGCCCGGTCCTCCTCCAGCTCCCGCCCACCCTCCGGGCCGACCCGGCGCTGCTGCACGCGTGCCTGCGCCGCTTCCCGGAGTCGGTCCGCGTCGCGGTCGAGCCGCGCCACCCGTCCTGGTGGACGCCGCAGGTCCGCGCCGTACTGGAGTCCCGGGGCGCCGCCCTGTGCTGGGCCGACGTGCTGTCCCGTCCCGCGACCCCGCTGTGGCGCACCGCCGACTGGGGTTACGTCCGCTTCCACCAGGGCCGGGCCCACCCCTGGCCCCTCTACGGCCGCCAGTCCCTGCGCACCTGGCTCGACCGCATCGCCTCGGCCTGGCCCGCGGGCGAGGACGTCCACGCGTACTTCAACAACGACCCGAACGCGGCAGCGGTCGCCAACGCCAGGACCTTCACCGACCTGGCCCACACAGCCCACCTCCCCGTCGCCCCCACCCCCTCAGAAGCCCGCTGAACCACCCGGCCGACGCCCACCCCGACCCCTCAGGGGCGCGGGGAACTGCGCGACCAGCCCTTACGGACCCGCACCCGGGGTCAGACCCCTACCGCGACGGCGCTCACTCGTAGGCCGCCCGCAGGGCATCCCGTACAGCGGCCATCGCTTCTTCCTCCGAGCACCCCAGCCGCCGCGCCCTCGCCGCGTAATCCTGCCCGGCGGACGCCAGCTCCCGTGCCGCCCCCGCCCCCGCCGCGGCGACGAACGTCCCGTTGCGGCCCCGCGTCTCGATCACCCCGTCCGCCTCCAGCGCCCGGTACGCCTTGGCCACCGTGTTCGCCGCCAGGCCGAGCGTCCCGGCCAGCCCCCGCACCGTCGGCAGCCGGTACCCCACCGGCAGCACCCCCGCCCGGGCCTGCTCGGAGATCTGCGCCCGCACCTGCTCGTACGGCGGTGCGCCGTCATCGATATGGATCTTCAAGGTCACGGCCCGATTGTCCCGCACCCCGCCCCGCCGCCGCACCGCCCAGAACACCCCCACCGGCCCGAAATTCGGAGGCGTCCCCGGCCGCTTCCCCCGTAGCGTGCGCCCACATGACAGTGACCGTCCGCGATCTGCGCTCCGACGCCCCCGCCGACCTCGCGGGCTTCGCCCGCGTCCGGCAGGCCGCGCTGCCGTTCCTCCTCGTCACACCCGAGTCCCTGGCGCACGACCTCACCCAGCTGCACCCCGACGCCCGCTACCGGCCCCTCGTGGCCGTGGCCGGCGGCGAGGTGATCGGCACGGCACAGGTGCACCTGACCCACGAGAGCGCCGAGCCGGGCCAGGGCAACGTCAACGTGTACGTGCACCCCGAGCACACCCGCCGGGGCGCCGGGACGCTGCTGGTCCGCGCCGCCGAGGAGCACCTGCTGGCGCACGGGGCGACGCGGCTGCTCGCGTGGGTGCTGGACGCGCCGGGCAACCGCGCCTTCGCCGAGGCGCACGGATACCGGGCGAGCCGCTCCGCCCACTTCCTCCGCCTGGACCTGGCGAAGGGCACCCTGCCCCCGCTCCAGGACCCGCCGCCGGGCGTGGAGCTGCGCCCGGCCTCGGCCTTCGCCGCCGATCCGCGCCCGCTGTTCGAGCTGGACGCGGAGACCACGGCGGACGAGCCGAGCGATGTGGACACCGAGTTCACCGACTACGAGGCCTGGCTGGCGGAGACCTGGCGGCACCCGCTGTTCAGCGCCGAGCTGACCACGGTGGCGCTGGTCGACGGCCGCCCCGCCGCGTTCTCCGCGGCCCGCACGGACGGCGGCACCCGCTACTCCACGGGCATGACGGGCACGGCCCGCGCCCACCGCGGCCGGGGCCTGGCCAAGCTCGCCAAGAACGACTCCCTGCATCGGGCCCGCGCCGCCGGGTACACGGAGGCGTTCACGGGCAACGACACCGGGAACGGGCCGATGATCGCGATCAACCAGTGGTTCGGCTACGAGATCTGCGGGACGGAGGTGCGGTATGTCCGCGAACTCGGCTGACGGACCGGCGCGGGTGGAGGTCGTCCTCGTCAAGGCGGGGCGGATGAAGATCCGCTACCCGGCCGAGCTGCTCGGCGACGACGGCACGCGCGTCAGCGTGCGCGCCCCCTGGGCGGGCAGCGGCGTGCGCGACTTCGGCTTCGTGCGCTTCGAGCCCGGGGACGTCTTCACGGAGCACTACTGGCGCGACCGGTGGTACTCGGTGAAGGAGGTCCGTACCTCCGACGGCGCCCTCAAGGGGCACTACTGCGACATCACCCGCCCGGCGGCGCTCTCCGGTGGCCGGCTGGTCGTCGAGGACCTCGACCTGGACCTGTGGGTCTCCGCGGACGGCACGGACGTACGGCGACTGGACGAGGACGAGTTCGCGGCGAGCGGTCTGCTCACCACGGACCCCGAGGCGGCGGCCGCCGCGGTGGCCGCCCTCGACGAGCTGGACGCCCGGGCCCGCGAGGACGGGATCGGCACGCTGCTCGCCTGAGTCCGCGGCTCACCCGGGGACCGCGAGCACCGCGTAACGCTCGTCGTCCACCTCCCGGCCCCACAGTGCCGGGTCCCCGGACAGGTGCTCCACCCGCACCCGTCCGCCGAGCGGGGCCAGGAGGGCGGTGAGCCGGTCCGCCGGTATGCCGGCCGGGCTCACCGTCCCCCACACCCCCTCGACCAGGACGAGCCGCCCGCCCGGCCGCAGCAGGTCCCTCCAGTGCCGCAGCACCCGGCCGGGCTCGGGCAGGGTCCACAGCACGTGCCGGACGAGGACGGCGTCGTAGCGCTCTCCACCGACCGGCGGGGACGCCGCGTCGCCGAGCAGGAACACCGCGTCCCGCCCGGCGAGCTTCTGCCGGGCGAGCGCCACCATCGCCGGGGACCGGTCGACACCGGTGATCCGGTGCCCCTGCTCGGCCGCGAGGAGCGACAGGCTGCCGGTGCCGCAGCCGAGGTCGAGGACGTCACCGGCCGGGCCGGGCAGCCAGGCGCGCAGACGCGCGGCCCAGGCGGCGCGCACCCGCGGGTCGCGCAGCCCGTGGTCCGGCTCCTCGTCGAAGTCGGCGGCCCGCGCGTCCCAGTCGACACCGTCCGTGCAGGTACCGTCACCGTCGATCGTGGTCATGGGGCCAGGGTGACACCTGCCACTGACAATCGATTCGTGACCGCCGCCACAGACAGCGGGGGGCCGATGGGGAACTCTCCCCCGAAAGGTCTGCCTCCGTGAGAACGCGGAACCCGGTGGACCCTGAAGGAGGCAGTCATGCGCCGTGTCACCGTGCAGAAGCCCCCGAGGAAGACGGACACCCGCCGGGTCCGTGAGGAGGCCGACGAGCGCCCCGCGGGACGACCCGAGGTCCGCGAGGACATCGCCCGCACCTGGTGGCCGGACGGCTGACCGCACCCGCGGTCCAGGACTCACTCCAGCCGCTTGCGGTAGTGGATCCGGTCGTAGGGCCCGGTGGTCCCGCGCTCCACGGCCTCGTAGCCGAACTTCGGGTAGATCCGCTGGTTCTCCCCCATCAGGGCGTGCGTGAAGAGCCTGATCTCGGGCAGCCCGAGCACACGGGCGCGTGCGTCCACGAACTCCAGCAGCAGCCGTCCCACCCCGGTGCCGTGCGCCTCGGGGCGGACGGCGACGGTGTCCAGGTACAGGTGGTCCGCGCGCGGCTCGACCACGACGAGACCGGTCACCCGCGCGGCACCCGCCGCGCCTCCCGCCGGCGTTTCCGCCACGAACACCCTGCCCGCGGCCACGTTCGCCGCGTGGTCCGCCGCCATGGGCACCGGCACCAGCCCGATGCGCGCGATGTACGGCCGGAACGCCGCGTCGATCACCTCCCGCACGTCGGGGACGTCGGCGGGAACGGCCGGGCGGATCCGCTCATCGGTCATGCGCGCACGCTACCTACCTGATCCCAGCCTGAGCACTCCCTTAACGCGGCCATAAGGATCCCCCTCCGGGGCCTTCGACAGGCGATTTCACGGTTCCTCACCGCTAGCTTCTGAGCCACCCCCACGGGATTCCCCCGAAGGTTCCACAGACCGCCGTTGTCGAGGAGTTGCTGCCCCATGTCCGCACGCCGCAAGGCCGCTGTCGCCGCCGGTCTCGTCCCGCTCGCCCTGACCGGGCTGTCCGCCGCTCCGGCGTCGGCGCACGGTTCGATGGGCGACCCGGTCAGCCGGGTCGCCCAGTGCTACGCCGAGGGCCCGGAGAGCCCCACGTCGGCGGCGTGCAAGGCGGCGGTCGCGGCCGGCGGCGCCCAGGCGCTCTACGACTGGAACGGCGTCCGCATAGGCGACGCCGGCGGACGCCACCGGGAGCTCATCGCCGACGGCACGCTGTGCAGCGCGGGCGACGCGGCGTTCAAGGGCCTCGACCTGGCCCGCGCCGACTGGCCGGCGACGAGCGTGAGCAGCGGCTCGTACACCTTCAAGTACCGGGTGACGGCCCCGCACAAGGGGACCTTCACGGTGTACATCACCAAGCCCGGCTACGACCCGTCACAGCCGCTGGCCTGGGACGACCTGGACCTGGCCAACCCGGTGGCCACCTCCACCGACCCGGCCGCGTCGGGCGGCTTCTACACGTTCGGCGGGACCCTCCCCGCGCGCTCCGGCAAGCAGTTGCTGTACGCGGTGTGGCAGCGGTCGGACAGCCCGGAGGCGTTCTACTCGTGCTCGGACGTCACCTTCGGCGGCGGGTCCGAGGCGGGCGGCGGGGCCCCGGCGGGCGGGGACGGGTCCGGCGGCGGTGAGGCCTCCGGCTCCGGCGACGCCCCCGGGGAGGCGGCGGTCCCGGCACCGACGGCCTCCGCCCCGTCCGAGCGGCAGATCAGGGACGGCGCCGAGAAGTCGACCATCGAGAACCACGGGCACGGTGACGACGACCCCAGCACCTCGGCGAAGCCGGCCCCGGCGGGCGACGACCCGGCTCCGGACGCCGACGACTCCCCCAACCAGCCCAAGGCGGCCGGAGCCGCGCAGAACCTCGCGGAGACCGGCGGCGACTCCGGTACGCCGTACCTGATGGCCGGCGGTGCCGCGGCGCTGGCCCTCGGCTCGGCGGCGCTGTTCGCCTCCGCGCGGCGGCGCTCGGCGACCGGGCGGCACGGCCGCTGACCGACGCGGGGGCCCTGTCCGGCGGCTCAGGCCGGACAGGGCCCCCGCACGTGTCAGCTGAACGCCGAGGCGCAGGTGGTGGGTTTCGCGCGGGCCGGATCGAGGGCGTTGGCCACCTCGTGGAAGACGATCCGGTCGAAGAGCGCGATCGCCAGGTGCTCCGACAGGTCGACCGGACAGAGGTCCTGGAGCAGCACGTTGCGCACGTCCGGTCCGGTCAGGTACGAGCTGCGGTACGGGGTGACGACCTGGTCGTACCGGGTGGCGATGACGGTGTAGCGGACGCCGGGCACGGTGTCGCCGCCCGCGTTGAGCCGGGTGAGGAAGTCGGAGCCGGCCACCTGGTCGGCGAGGGCGGGGGTGGCCTCGCTCAGCAGGTCCCGGGCGCCGGGGAAGTACGGCAGCAGCGCGGTGAGGCCGCCGAGCGTGGTGCCGTGGTTGCTGGGGGCGATGCCGACGAGGGCGTTCACCTCGTCCGCTCCGCCGAGGAACTTGAGGTAGTGGCGGGGCATCATGCCGCCCTGGGAGTGGCCGACGATGTCGGCTTCGTCGGCACCGGTGGCGGCGAGCACCTTGTCGACGAAGGCGTCGAGCTGCTCGGCGGACTTCTCGACGGGGCCGAGGCCGTGGAAGAAGGGCACACCGGGGAGCTGCCCGTAGTCGAGGGAGTAGACGCAGTAGCCGCGGTGCTTCAGATAGGGGGCGAGGCCCAGCCAGTTGTCGACGGAGTTGCCGAAGGTGCCGTGGACCAGGACGACGGGGCGGGGATGGGTGGCGGACGGCACGCACGTGTAGTCGTTCCAGCCCGAGCTGGGTGCGGCGGCGGCCCGGGCAGTCGCGGCGGAGGGGACGGTGACGGCCGCGGCGGCCAGGAGGAACGCCGCCAGCGGTCTGATCACCCGCTTCCAGTGCAGCATCGTGTGATCTCCTTGCGGGTCAAGGGGGAAGGGTGGGGTCCTACGCCCTGTGATCCGGATCACGAGGATGCTGTTCACTCGTCAAGTTACGGGTGAGTAGCCACAGGTGGAAGTTACGGGTCGGCAAAAACTTCCGGCATCGACCCGTGCACGGTCGCCTCCGCCTGATAAGGCGTCACCAAGTGGGACGAATCGGCCCGCCGGGCGCGATGCGCAGCAACCGCTCACGCAGCGCCCGCAGTTCCTGCTCCCCCAGCACCTCACTCCAAGCCCCGACGGCCTCCGCCGCCGCCTCCTCGGCCGCCCGGGTGCAGGCCCACCCCTCCCCGGTGAGCACCACCAGCCGCGCCCGCGCGTCCCCGGGGTGCGGCCGGCGCTCGGCGTACCCCTTGCGCACCAGCTCGTCCACGAGCTGACTCGCGGCCTGCTTGGTCACCCCGAGGTGGGCCGCAAGGTCGGTGACCGTCGCGCCGTCCGGGGCGAGCCGGGTGAAGGCGAAGCCGTGCGCGGGCCGCAGCCCCTCGAACCCGTGGGCTGCCACCCCGTCGTGGATGCGCCGGGTGAGCTCTCCGGCGACGGCGAGCAGGGCGGCGGACAGGGCCATGGCCTCGGAGTTCTGCACGCAGGCATTGAAGCACCTTGACGCGACGGTCAAGACGGTTGACCATATGGTCAAGTCACTTGACCATATGTCATCGCGGAGGTTCGCCATGCCCGTCGTCCGCCCGTCCGAAGCCGTCGTCCACGAGATGCACGGCGCCCGCTTCGTCTCGTATGCCTCCCCCTCGACCGGCAGCGGGGAGCTGTGTGCCTGGCGGGGCGAGATTCCCGCCGGGACCCGGGCGCCCGCGCACACCGTCAGCCGGGAGGAGATCTTCCACCTGCTCGACGGCGAGCTGCTGATGACCCTCGACGGCACGCGGCACCGTGTCACCGCCGGTGACACGGTGATCGTCCACGCGGGCTCGACCCTCGCCGTCGAGAACCCGACCGGCGGGACCGCCGTCTCCTGGGTCACCACGTCCCACGGCCTGGAGGCGACCCTGGCCGACGGCACCCGCATCGTGCCGCCGTGGGCCGCCTGAGGGAGCGGCCGCTACGCGGCCAGCGTGCCCGGCATCACCGCGCGGGGGCCGAACTTC
Source organism: Streptomyces sp. NPDC041124 (assembly GCF_055592385.1). Lineage (NCBI taxonomy): Bacteria > Bacillati > Actinomycetota > Actinomycetes > Kitasatosporales > Streptomycetaceae > Streptomyces > Streptomyces sp. NPDC041124. Next base: position 57,002 of record NZ_JBVIYR010000008.1, on the reverse strand, counting down.
GCCCGCGCGCGGTCCGCGACCTCCTCGAGCCTGCGCACCTTCTCGTCCACCGGGTCGAAGGTGAGCTGGTGGGAGGCCTGCCCGGCGGGGTCGAGGCCCTCCGCGCGCAGCACGATCGCGCGGACCCGGGCGCGCTGGAGGCCGAGCGTCCCGTACAGGCCGTAGGCCGCCCTGGTGAGCGCGGCCGAGTGCGCGGTCGGCTCGGGGAGGGTGCGGGTGCGGGTGGTGGCGGACCTGTCCGCGTAGCGGACGGTGAGGGTGAGGCCGCGGCAGACCTTGTCGAGGGCGCGCAGCCGGCCGCCCAGTTCCTCGGCGGCCGAGAGCAGGGCCCGGCGGTGCCGCCCGGGGTCCAGTTCGTCCCGGGCGAAGGGGCGTTCGGTGGCCAGGGACCGAGAGACGGCGTTCGGGACGACCCGGCCTCGGTCGACGCCGCCCGCCTTCTCGTGCAGCTCGCGTCCTGCCCTGGCGCCCACCAGCCGCTGGAGCGTGGACAGCGGGGCGGCGGCGACCCGGCCGAGGGTGTCGAGGCCGTACTCGCACAGGATCCGGGCGGTCCTCGGGCCGACACCGGGCAGCGCGGCGACGGGCTTGCCGGCGAGGAACTCCAGCGCCTCGTCCCCGGTCACCGCGCGGGTCAGCCCGGGCCGGGCGTCCCGCAGCGCCATGCGGGCCAGCATCGGGCCGGGCCCGGCGCCGATCACGCAGTCGACGCCGTGCAGGGCGAGGGCGCGCACCCGGATCACCGAAGCCAGTTCGGCGGCGGTGCGCCCGAAGTACCGTTCGGCGCCGCGCAGATCGGCCAGCGCCCCGTCCGGCGGCAGGGCCTGCACGACGGGGGTGAAATCCTCCAGCAGGCCGAGCAGCCCCGGCAGGGCCGTCTCGTGCATCAAAGGCAGCTGGAAACGTACGCAGAGGATGGTCATCCCGCGCTCCCCGGACTCTGGTGCCACAACTTCCTTCCCACCGCGGGCCCTTCGCCCGCGGGGCGCAGATCGGCCCAGGGGTGCATCTCGTACCCCGTGGGCATGCGGATGGTCCTGTCCTCCATCGGGTCACGGGCCGCGGAACCGGCCGGCGCGGGCCGTCCGTCCGAACCGGCGAGCCGCCTGCGGGCCGGGCCCTCCTCGTCGTCGGCGGCCCCGGAGCCCGCACCGGCCGCCCCGGCGAGCCGCGCGGCGACCCCCTCCAGGCCCTCCTCCCGGCGGACCTCCAGCAGGTCGGCGAGGTTCCAGGCGGCGGAGCCCACCACGCTGAAACTGCGCGGGCCCCGGCGCTGGACCACCCCGCGCACCAGCAGCAGCCAGGAGTGGAAGACGGTGTGGGCGCAGGCGTCGTGGGAGTCGTCGAAGAAGGCGAGGTCGACCAGGCCGGTGCCGTCGTCCAGGGTGGAGAAGATGACCCGCTTGCCGGAGCGGATGGGCGGGGTCTGGGTGGCGGCCTTGGCGCCCGCGACCAGCACGGTGTCCCCGTGCCGCGCCGCGCGCAGCCGCCGCGCGGAGACCACGCCCAGCTCCTTGAGAAAGGTGCCGTGGTCGTCCATCAGGTGGCGGGAGGCGTCCATGGAGAGCACGCCCAGTTCGGCGCTGAGCTTCTCCGGCTCGGTGAGGTCGGGCAGCCCGGCCGGGGCGGTCCTGCGGCCACCGGGCAGGGGGAGCTGGTCGCCGCGTCCGCCGCGGGCGCCCCGGTGCAGTTCGGTCAGGTGCAGTTGCAGGTCACGGCGGTTGGCGCCGAACGCGTCCAGCGCGCCGACCTGGGCGAGGCGTCCGGCGAGCGGACGGCTGGGGCGGGCCCGTTCCCAGAAGTCGAGCAGGGAGGCGTACGGCTGCCCTTCGGCGATCCGGGCGGCCTCGGCCTCGCTGATGCCGTGCACGTCGGAGAGCGCCAGCCGCAGCCCCCACACGCCCTCCACCCCCTTTGATTCAGACACCAGTTCGATCCTGTGTGCGACCCCCGACTTGTTCACGTCCAGCGGCAGTACCGGGACCCCGCGCCGCCGCGCGTCCGCCAGCAGCAGCCGTTTCGGGTACATCCCGGGGTCGTGGGTGAGCAGCCCCGCGTAGAAGGCGGCCGGATGGTGCGCCTTCAGCCACGCCGACTGGTACGTCGGCACGGCGAAGGCGACCGCGTGCGCCTTGCAGAAGCCGTAGGAGCCGAAGGCCTCGACGATCTCCCAGGTCCGCTGAATCGTTTCCGCGTCATAGCCCCGGGCCGCCGCGTGCTGGGCGAACCACACCTTGATCCGCCCCTGCGACTCCGGGTCGGACAGCCCGCGCCGCACCCGGTCCGCCTCGCCGCGTCCGCAGCCGGTCAGGACCGAGACGATGTCGATGACCTGCTCGTGGAAGACCACGACCCCGTAGGTCCCTTTCAGCGCCTCCTCCAGGTCCGGGTGCGGGTAGCGCACGGGGGCCCGTCCGTGCCGCGCCTCGATGAACGGCCGCACCATGTCGGCGGCGACCGGTCCGGGCCGGAAGAGGGAGATGTCGACGACCAGGTCGTGGAAGGTGGACGGCTGGAGCCGCCCGACCAGGTCCCGCTGCCCCGGGGACTCGATCTGGAAGCAGCCGAGCGTCTCGGTGGACCGGATGAGCCCGTACGTCGCCGGGTCGCCCTCCGGCACCGCGTCCAGGTCGATCCGCTCCCCCGTCGCCCGCTCCACCTCGGTCACCGCGTGCGCCATCGCCGACTGCATCCGCACGCCCAGCACGTCCAGCTTGAGCAGCCCGAGGTCCTCCACGTCGTCCTTGTCGAACTGCGCCATGGGGAAGCCCTCGCCGCTGGTCGGCATGACCGGCGTACGGGTGAGCAGGGAGGCGTCGGACAGCAGGACGCCGCAGGGGTGCATGGCGACCCCGCGCGGGAGCGCGTCGAGTGCCTCGACCAGCTCCCACAGCCTGCCGTACCGCTCCTTCTCCCCCGCCAGTTCCCGCAGTTCGGGCAGTTCCCCGAGCGCCGCGCGGGCGTCGCGGGCGCGGATGTGCGGGAAGGACTTGGCCACCCGGTCGATCTCGGCCGGGTCCATGGACAGCGCCGCCCCGACGTCACGGATGGCGTGCCGCACCCGGTACGTCTCCGGCATGGCGATCGTGGCGACCCGCTCGGTGCCGAACCGGCCGATGATCGCGCGGTAGACGTCGAGACGGCGCGCGGACTCCACGTCGATGTCGATGTCGGGCAGCACGACCCGTTCCCTGGACAGGAAGCGTTCCATCAGCAGCCCGTGCTCGACCGGGTCGGCGTGCGCGATGCCGAGGACGTGGTTGACCAGCGAGCCGGCGCCGGAACCGCGCGCGGCCACCCGGATGCCCATGCGCCGGATGTCGTCGACGACCTGGGAGACGGTGAGGAAGTAGGAGGCGAAGCCGTGGTGGGCGATGATGTCCAGCTCGTGGTGCATCCGCTCCCAGTACTCCCGGCGGCCCGCGTACCCGCGCAGCACCATGCCCGCCGCCGCGCGGGAGGCCAGCGCCCGCTGGGCGGTGCGCCGGCCGGCGCCGACGAGGTGCGGTTCGGGGAAGTGGACGCTGCCCATGCCGAGGTCGTCCTCGGGATCGACCAGGCACTCGGCGGCCGTGGCCTGCGTCTGCTCCAGCAGCCGGAGGGCCGTCTCGCGCCGGAAGCCCGCGGCCTCGACGATCCGCTCGGCCGCCCCCAGCATGGCGCCCTGGTCCTTGAGCCAGGCCTCGCCGGAGTCCAGCCCCTTGGCCGGATCGACGGGGACCAGCCGGCGGGCGGCGTCCAGCACGTCGGCGACCGGGCCGAGACCGGGGTCGGCGTAGCGGACGGCGTTGCTCAGCACGGGCCGGACGCCCTGTTCGGCGGCGAAGCCCAGGGTGCGGGCGGCCAGCCGCAGGGAGCCGGGGCCGGTGCCCCGGCGTCCGTGCCAGACGGCCTCCAGGCGCAGGGCGTCGCCGTAGAGCTCCCGCCAGGGGGCGAGCAGCCGGGTGGCGCGGTCGGGACGGCCCGCGGCGAGGGCGCGGCCGACGTCGGAGTCGGGGCCGAGCAGGACGGTCAGGCCGTCGGCGTGGTTGTCCTCCCGGGCCAGCTGCGGGAGCCCTTCGCTGGTGTGCGCGGCGGAGACCAGGCGGCACAGGTCGGCCCAGCCGCGGGCGCCGTCCCGGGCGAGGAAGGTGACCCGTGGTGTCGACTCGTCGATGAAGGCACCTCCGCGCACCGGGGTACGGCGGCGGTCCCGCCGTACGGACTCGTCCCCGCGCGCGTCCGGTGAGGGGACGGGGGGCGCCACCGCCAGCTCCGCGCCGAACAGCGGGCGGACGCCGGCCTTCACGCAGGCCTTGGCGAAGCGGACGGACCCGGCGAGGGTGTCGCGGTCGGTGAGGGCGAGGGCGTCCATGCCCCGCTCCGAGGCGCGCTCGGCCAGCCGCTCCGGGTGGGAGGCGCCGTAGCGCAGGGAGAACCCGGAGACGGTGTGCAGATGTGTGAAACCCGGCACACGCACCTCCCGCACTCGTGAGCCCCGATCGACTCTCGAACAACTGTTCCCAGCTACCTCACCCCCACCATAGACCAATTTTCGAATGCATGTACGGCAACCCCACTACCCTTTCCCACCTGCGCAAACACCCTGGAACGCACGAATGCCCCGCCCCTCCATGACGGAGGGGCGGGGCGTCGTGACGGGGCGTGTTCAGCCGATCTGCGTACCGGTGGCCGACAGGGCCTGAGTCACCGGCGCGAAGAAGGTCGTACCGCCGGAGGCGCAGTCACCGCTGCCGCCCGAGGTGAGACCGACCGCGCTGCTGCCCGAGAAGAGCGAGCCGCCGCTGTCGCCGGGCTCGGCGCACACGTCGGTCTGGATCAGACCGTTGACGATGTCACCGTTGCCGTAGTTCACGGTGGCGTCCAGACCGGTGACCGTGCCGGAGTGCACCTGGGTCGTGGAACCGCTGCGGGTGACCTGCATGCCGACGGTGGCCTCGGCGGCGCCGGAGATCGCCTGCGTGGAGCCGTCGTAGAGGTTCACCTCGCTCGGGTGGGCCACGTCGGCGGTGTACTTGACCAGCCCGTAGTCGTTGCCCGGGAAGCTGGAGTCCACGGTCTCGCCGATCACACCGCCCGAGGAGTCCGACCAGGTGGCGATGGACTCGGTGCAGTGCCCGGCGGTGAGGAAGTGCGGCTCGCCGCCCTTGGTCACGTTGAAGCCGAGCGAGCAGCGCCCGCCGCCTCCGGTGATGGCGTCACCGCCCGCGATGAAGGGCTTGTACTCGCCCTTGGTGCGCTGGAGTTCGGCCTTGGCGCCCAGCGAGTCGACGACCTCGGTCAGCTTGGCCCACTCCGCCTCGGAGACGGTGCGGTCCGCGGTGACGACGACCTTGTTGGTGGTCGGGTCGGTCACCCAGGCGGTGCCCGGGATGGCGGCGTCCTGCTTCAGCGTGGTGTGCGCGCTCTTCAGCTCGGCGAGGGAGTGCGCCACGACTCTCGCCTTGGCGCCGGCCGACTCGACGGTCTCGGCCGCGGCCTCGTCGAGCACGTTCACCACGAGGCTCTTGCTCTTCGCGTCGTAGTACGTTCCCGCCGCGTCGGCGCCCAGGTCCCGGGCGAGGGTCGAGGCGAGCTTTCCGGCCGCCTGGACCGAGAGCGTCCGGGGCTCGGCGTCCGCCGGGACCTCGCTGGCGTTCGCAGTCTGGAAGGTGACCGCGCCCGCGGCCAGTGCGGCGATGCCCGCACCCGCCATGACCGCACGTCGCCTGGGTATGCGTCGGTGCTTCAACTCACGTCCTCCTGTGGGGGACGGCCCGGAAGGTTGTGGGGACCTCACCGGACCGGAAGGCGTACGGCCACGGGGGCGGAAAACGAAAGAAGCCACGCCCGGGCCGGTGGAACGGCGCCTACTCTTCCGAACGCCACAGGGAGCACACAAGGTCGACTTCAGGACGCGCGTACGGCAACGGCCGTGCGCCCTCTATGTCCTGACTGGTCATGGACACGCGACACCGTTCGCGCTGCAAACGTCACGGAGGAGGAACCGGTGGTACGGACCAGCGGATCCGCCGGTGGCTTGAAATCACCCCCTCGTGGCGTCGTATCACGCGGGCTCCATGGAACGGGAGTTGCGCCCGGCCCCGTTCCGCGACGGCCACCGGGGCGCCCCCGCAGGCACGACAGAGCGAGCCCCCGCACGCGGGTCGCGTGCGGGGGCTCGTCGTCGTACGGCCGCCGTGGGCCGGTGGAGCGGGGCGGGTCCTAGTAGACGCTGACCCCGTAGGCGCTCAGGGCCTCGGTCACCGGCTGGAAGAAGGTCGTACCGCCGGAGGAGCAGTTGCCGCTGCCGCCGGAGGTCAGACCGTACGCGGTGCCGTTGCTGCCGTAGAGCGAGCCGCCGGAGTCGCCCGGCTCGGCGCAGACCGTGGTCTGGATGAGGCCGTAGACCACGTCGCCGCCGCCGTAGTTGACGGTGGCGTTGAGGGCGGTCACCCGGCCGCTGCGCGTGCCCGTGGTGGAGCCGTCACGGATGACGGTGGTGCCCACGCTCGGGGTGGCCGCACGGGTGATGTCCACGCCGTTCGCGGTGCCGGGACGGCTGACGGAACCGGTGTACCGGACGATGCCGTAGTCGTTGCCCGGGAAGCTGGAGCCGGCCGTCGAGCCGAGGACCTGGGTGCGGCTGGAGTTGCCGTACCAGGTGCCCGCGCCCTGGGTGCAGTGGCCGGCCGTCAGGAAGTACTCGGCGCCGCTGCTGGAGCGGACGTTGAAGCCGAGGGAGCAGCGGCCGCTGTTCGAGTAGATGGCGTCGCCGCCCTGGATGAGCTTGGTGAACTTGCCCGGGGTGCGCTTGACGGTGATCGCCCCGGCGTCGTCCCCGGCCTGCTGCTTGATCTTGTTGATCTCGGCCTGGGAGACGGTGCTGTCGACGGTGACGACGACCCGGTTGGTCTTGCTGTCGACGGCCCAGGCGGTGCCCGGGACGTCGGCCTTCAGCACCGAGCTGCTGACGCCCTTGAGCTCGGCGGAGCTGAAGGTGCTGGGGGCTTCGGCCGCGTTCGCGCTGGGGATCGCGATCGCGGCAGCGGCCACGAGGCCGGTGGATACGGCGATCAGCCGAGTCCGTCTCGAGATGCCGCTGCGGGGGGTGGTGCGCTTGATCCTCACTTCTCGTTCCTCCACAAAGGAAGTAGGGGGCCCTCGTGGGGTTGTGGGCCCGTGAGGCGCAGTCAGCGGCCCGTGCATCCGGATTCCGAACACGTCGTGCCCCTGACAAGCGCTGGAGGCGAGTATTCGGCCGACCGACCGGTCGGCGCAAGAGTGTCTTTCGGCCGTCAACCTTTGAACCATGTAGGAGATTTGATCCACACCGGGATCGCGTCACCCGTGGTCACGCCCGTCTGACGACCGGTCGAACGACCAGGAGGTGTCCGGAAGTCGCCCCTCCGGTTAACCGCCGGGAACCCCTAGCAGCCGTCGCAGGGGCAGCAGCATTCGCACCCGTCGCAGTCGCACTTGTGGCAGCAGCCCTCACGCTTCTTGCGGGACCACGGCCCCTCGTACTCCTTGGCGCAGCACAGCTTGCAGGTGCAGCACAGCAGCCAGAACATGCCGCAGCCGGCCCAGAATCCACGCCGCGGGGGCTGGGCGGCGGGCCCCGGACCGAACTCCCCGAAGCCGCCACCACCCGAACCGCCACCGGGCACTCCCCCACCACCGGCGTACGGGTTCCCGCCGCCGTACGGACCGCCCGCATACGGGTTTCCGCCCCCGTAGGGATGCTGCGGCGGCGGGTCGTGGGGCCCGGGCCCGTGGGACGCGCAGACGGGCACCGTGCCGAACGCCCGGTCCACCGAGCGCCGCACCTCGTGCACCAGCAGCAGATGCGCGAGCCCGGCGTCCGCGAACTCCACTTCCCTCAGGGCGAGCCGGATGCCGTGCACCGCGTCGTCGGCGAGCCGGCGGGCCTCCACGAGCGACGTGCCGGTGGCGGTGAGCGGGTTCCAGGCACCGGAGGCGGCGTCGGCCTCCCGGTCCTCCACGGCGTCCAGCAGGTGCGCGAGGCGCCCGAAGAGGCGCCCGGCCTCCGCGAGCGGTCCGGCGTTGCGCGGCCGGCCGGCGAGCACGGCGGTGTGCGCGAAGGCCGCCGCGGTCGCGGTCTCGGTGGGTTCGGTGACGGTGAGGACCGGGGTGCCGGGCCCGGCGAGCGTCTCGATGCCGGTCTGCCGGTCCACGGCGTCGAGCAGCACGGCCGTGTCGAAGCCGACGTCCGCACCGGTCCGCGCCCCGGCCCGGTCCCATCCCGCCGCGACCCGGCGCGCGGCGAGCGCCACCGGCCCGCGTGCCAGCAGCCCGTCACCGTCGGCGACGTGGTCGCGCATCTTGGCGGAGGCCAGCACGAGGGAGACCGCCGCCGCGAGCCGTGCCCCCTCACCGTGCGCGACGGACGCGGTGCGCATGCCGCGCAGCGGGCAGGGCCCCGCGGTGCGCCGCCCCGCCTGCGCGGAGCCGGACTGAGCCTCCGTCAGGACGGATATCAGCAGCCCGTCGTAATTGGTGACCACGCGTGCGAGCTGCCCGTGGTCCCCGCGCAACGCGAGGCACAGCCCGCACAAATGGGCCGTCCACTGGGCGGTGAGCTTCTCCCCCAGCCGGTGCCGACACGGCCTGACCATTCCGAACACGACGTTCCCCCGTGCAGTTGTACGACTGAGCGGTCGCATCGTATCGGCCGGCGATTCACCCGTCCGTACCCCTCATCACCCGGACGCCGGGAAGAATCATATTTCACTCACAGTCAGCAACCGTTTGTGTCACGACCCTTGGGATACACGGACTCTCGACGGATCCGCTGTGCACCAGTACCGTCACAAACCCCCCGCGCGGCGTCTATCCACTTGGCGCACCATCCGCATCATGGACGACCATAGGCATGCGGAAAGCAGAAAGAACGCTGTGAGAGGAGGCGTCCATGGGATCGGTACGCAAGGCGAGTGCCTGGCTTGGCCTCGTCGACGACAACGAAGACGAGCGTTACTACGACGACGACTACTCCGACGGGCCCGACACCGGGGAGGCCTGGGTCACCGATCCGCGGGTCAAGGTGGCCTCGGACGTCGCCGAGGAGAGGGGCCGCCGGATCGGCACGGTCACCCCGGACAGCTTCCGGGACGCCCGCGCCATCGGCGAGCTGTTCCGCGAGGGCGTCCCCGTCATCATGAACCTCACGGCCATGGACGCCGGTGACGCCAAGCGCGTCGTCGACTTCGCGGCGGGCCTGATCTTCGGCCTGCGCGGTTCCATCGAGCGGGTCTCCAGCCGGGTGTTCCTGCTCAGCCCGGCCGACACCGAGGTCGTCAGCGGCGAGCCGGCCGCCCACCGTTCCGACGGCTTCTTCAACCAGAGCTGAGGCGGGGCCGCTCGCCGGCCCCTCCTCGGCGTGAGGTCCTCCGCGGCCGCGCCTACCGGAACGCGTCGATTCCGGTGAGCGCCTTGCCCAGCACCAGCTGGTGCATCTCGACGGTGCCCTCGTAGGTGAGCACCGACTCCAGGTTCGTCGCGTGCCGCATCACCGGGTATTCGAGCGAGATCCCGTTGGCGCCGAGGATCGTACGGGCCGTGCGGCAGATGTCGATGGCCTCGCGGACGTTGTTGAGCTTGCCGAAGCTGACCTGCTCGGGCCGCAGGCGGCCGGCGTCCATGCGCCGCCCCAGGTGGTGGGCGAGCAGAATCCCCTTGTGCAGTTCGACCGCCATGTCGGCGAGTTTGGCCTGGGTCAGCTGGAAGCCGCCGATGGGCCGCCCGAACTGCTCCCGCGTCCTCGCGTAGTCGACCGCCGCCTCGAAGGAGCTCCGCGCGGCGCCCATCGCGCCCCAGACGATCCCGTACCGGGCGTGCGAGAGACAGTTCAGCGGCCCCTTGAGCCCGGTCACCCCCGGCAGCACCGCGTCGGCGGGCAGCCGCACGTCGTCCAGGACCAGCTCGCTGGTGACGGAGGCGCGCAGGGACCACTTGTGCCTGATCTCCGGCGCGGAGAACCCGGCGCTGTCGGTGGGCACGGCGAAACCGCGGATCCCCTCGTCGGTCCGCGCCCACACCACGGCGACCCCGGCCACGGACCCGTTGGTGATCCACATCTTGCGCCCGTTCAGCACCCAGTCGGAGCCGTCCTTCTTGGCGTGGGTGCGCATCGAGCCGGGGTCGGAGCCGACGTCGGGCTCGGTGAGCCCGAAGCAGCCGATGACCTCGCCCGAGGCCATCAGGGGCAGCCACCGCCGCTTCTGCTCCTCGCTGCCGAAGCGGTGGATGGCGTACATGGCGAGCGAGCCCTGCACGGAGACCAGGGAGCGGATCCCGGAGTCGGCCGCCTCCAGTTCCAGACAGGCGAGCCCGTACTGCACGGCGCTCGCTCCCGCGCAGCCGTAGCCGTCGAGGGACATGCCGAGCGCGCCGATCCCGCCGAGTTCCCGGGCCAGCTCCCGGATGCCGGGCAGCTCGCCCTTCTCGTACCAGTCGGCGACGTACGGCAGGACGCGGTCCGCGGCCCAGCCGCGCACCGTGTCCCGGACCGCCAGGTCCTCCGGCTCGAGCAGGTCGTCGAGGCCGAGGGGGTCGGCGGGGTCGAAGGGAGGCAACTTCGCGGACGCGGACATGGGACACCCTCCGGGGCTGATCCGGGAACTCCGGGACATCAACTAGCACTGCTAGTCACGGCTCGGGGCGACGTTACGACGCGGTCCCCCGCACGTCCACCCCGGCCGGGCGGGCCCGGCTCACACCTTCACCCCGGCGCCGCGCGGTTCCACGGCCTCCCGCGGCGCAGGCACCTCGACGGGCGTCGTCTCGCCGCTCATCGCCCGCGGCAGCCGGAGCGCGATCGCCGCACCGAGCAGCAGCAGGCCCGCGCTCACCAGCAGGGTGATGTGCAGTCCGTGCACGAAGGCGTCGCGCGCCGCCTGCCGCAGGGCCTCCCCGGCGGGGCCGCCGAGCCCGGCCGCCACCTCGTGCGCCTCGCCGAGCGAGTGCGCCGCCGCGGCGGAGGCCCGGTCGGGCACCCCGGGCACACCGGCGACGCCGGGCGCATAGGCCGCGTTCATCACACTGCCGAGGAGCGCGATCCCGATCCCGGCGCCGAGCTGGTAGGAGGTCTCGCCGATCGCCGCCGCCCCGCCGGCCTGCTGCGGCGGCGCCTCGCTGAGCATCGACTCGTACGCGCCGAACAGGGTGGTCTCCAGGCCGAAGCCGAGCAGGACGAAGCCGGTGAGCAGCAGCGGGGCGTTGTCCTGCCCGCCCATCGCGGTCAGCAGCACCACCGCCGCCGCCGTGAGGCAGAAGCCGCCGCAGACCATGCGGCGCGGGCCGAACCGGCGCAGCATGCGCGCACCCGCCAGTCCCGCCGCCATCGCCGCGACGGTCAGCGGCACCAGGCGCAGCCCGGTCTCCAGCGGGGACAGCCCCAGCACCAGCTGGAGGTACTGGGCGGCGATCAGTTCCAGGCCCACCAGGGCGAGCATCGCCAGCACGATGCAGCCCACCGAGGTGCTGAACGCCGGCCGGGTGAACATCCGCAGGTCGACCAGCGGATGCGCGCGGCGCCGCTGACGGCGCACGAAGGCGGCCAGCAGTCCGGCGCCCGCGATCAGCGGCAGGACGGTCCAGAGGCTGCCGACGGGGTCACCGCCGCCCAGCCGCTTCACACCGAGGACCAGCGCGAACAGTCCGGCGGCGGCCATCAGCGCGCCGGTCACGTCCCAGGGGCCCCGGCCCTCGCCCTTGGACTCCGGCAGCACGAGCCGTCCCACCGGGAGGCTGACCAGCATCAGCGGGATGTTGACCAGGAACACCGAGCCCCACCAGAAGTGCTCCAGCAGGAAACCGCCGACCAGCGGCCCGGCCGCCGCGCCCACGGCCGCGACCGCGCTCCAGATGCCGATGGCCAGCGCCCGCTCGCGCCGGTCCGGGAAGACCTGGCGCAGGATCGACAGGGTCGCGGGCATGATCATCGCGCCGCCGACGCCGAGCAGCGCCCGCGCCAGGATCAGCATCTCGGCGCTGTCCGCGAGGGCCGCCATGCCGGAGGCGACGCCGAACAGGGCGTAGCCGAGCAGGAGGACGCGTCTGCGCCCGACCCGGTCGCCCAGGGTGCCGAAGAGGATCAGCAGCGAGGCGCAGACCAAGGGGTAGGCGTCAACGATCCAGAGCAGCTCCACCGCGCCGGGCCTGAGGTCCTCGGTGACGGCGGGGACCGCCACGTGCAGCACGGTGGCGTCGACGGCGACCAGCAGCAGGCTGGCGCAGAGGACGACGAGCACCACCCAGCGGTTGGCACCGGCCCCGGCCGCCCGACGGCGCAGCGCGGCGGCCGCCGTGGTCGTCCCGGACATGTACACGTACCTCCCAGATGTTCCCTCGCGATCGGCGGGCTCACGGGGTGGGGGACTCCCCCGTGACTCGGCCGGAGGGGAGTGGTGGCCCCCGGCCCGCGCAGCGAACGGCGAGTGACACGTCAGAGTACGCGAGTGGCGGCCGGGGTCGAGTGGCGGACCTCTCACAGTTCCGGCGGATCGATGTGGCGTGCGCCACTCCCCTCCCGCTCGACGCACGCCTCCGGCGGGCGGGCCGGTTCCGCGCCGGGTCGATAATCGGGCCCGTGAACGATCTCGAGACGCGCGCCGCCCCGGCCCGCCCCGGTGCGCTGCGCCGGGCCGCTCCGGCCCTCCTCGGGTACGCCGCCGTGCGCGCCCTGGGCCTGGCCGTCCTGGCCCTGTGGAGCGAGGCGCGCGGGAAGAGCGCGTACACCTTGCTGACCGCCCGCTGGGACGCGCTCTGGTACACGCGGGTCGCCGAGCTGGGGTACGGCTACGAAGTGCGGCTGCCGAACGGTGACGTGCACTCCAACCTGGCGTTCTTCCCGCTGCTGCCGTGGCTGGAACGGCTGGGTGCGGCCGTCTCCCCGCTCTCGTACGCCGACGCGGGGTTCGCCGTCGCCGTCCTGGCCTCGCTCGCCGCGGCCTGGGGGATCTTCGCCGTGGCCGACCATCTGTACGGGCGCCGGGCCGGGATGTACGCGGTGCTGCTGTGGGCGGTGCTGCCGGTCGGGATCGTGCAGTCGATGGCGTACAGCGAGTCCCTGTTCACCGCGCTCGCCGCGTGGTCGCTGTACGCGGTGCTGACCGGCCGCTGGGTGACCGCGGGCGTCCTGGCGGGTCTGGCGGGCCTGACCCGGCCGGTGGGGCTGGCGGTGGTCGCGGCCGTGTGGGTGGCGGGCGTCGCCGCCTTCCTGCGCGAACGCGCCGGCCCGGAGTGCGGCTGCGGAGGGCGGGGCACCCCCTTCGTGCGGGACCGCAGCACGCCACCCGCGGACGGCGCGCGGACCGGGGAGCGCGCCGGTTTCCCCGCGACCGCCCCGCGCGTGCCCGCGCCGGACGGCGCCCCGCTCGCACCGGGCGCCCCCGGTGACCGCCTGCGCCGGATCCTCGGCATGCTCCTCGCGCCCCTGGGGGCCGCCGGTTACGTTCTGTGGGTGGGGCACCGCACCGGGAGCGGGCCGCTGGGATATCTGGACGTGCAGGCCGGGTGGCGGAACGGGTTCGACGGCGGATACGCCTTCGCCCGCTTCGTCGCCGGCAGGTTCACGTCGTTCCCGTCCGCCCTGGCCGGGCTCGCGCTGATTCTCGGCGTCGTCCTGCTGGTGTGGCTCTACGTGGTCTGCGTACGGCAGCGCCAGCCCCTCCCCCTGCTGGTGTACGCCGGGGTGGTCACCGCGCTCGCCCTGTGCGCCTCGAGTTACTTCGGCTCCAAGCCGCGGCTGCTGCTGCCCGCCTTCCCCCTGCTGCTGCCCCTCGCGCTGGTCCTGGCCCGAAGGCGCCCGCCAGGGCCGGCGCTGGTGGTGGGCGCGGTCGCGGTGGCCTCCGCGGTGTACGGGGCCTTCTGGCTGAACGGTTCCGGCCCGCCCTGATCCCGCCCGGACGGCCGATGAGCGCCGGAAGAATTCCGCGCCAGGCCGTGGTGAACGAATTCAAAAGCGCGATAAAACCGTCCCTTCGAATGATCAAAAGAATGGAAGGCCGGGGCACGGATTCGCCGGAGATAAGGGTTCTCCTGAGAGCAATCCCACATCACATCGTCATCACAACCAGGCCGATTCGTCGGGGCTCCCCGCTCACTCGCTGTAACGTCGATTGGGTGCGTACCGAACGGAAACCCACCCGTCTGGACCGGGTGTTCGCGAGGCTGGACCGTGAGCCGGAACGACCGGCCCACATCGGCATGCCGCGAATGAGCCGGCACCGGACGGTGCTCTTCGGCGCCACCCTGGCCTTCTACGCGGCGATCGTGTGGGCCGTCCTGACCACCTCCTGGCTGGTCCGGCTGGACTGGCAGGTCATGTTCTTCCGCCCGTACCAGCAGTGGCCGGAGCTCCACGCCTTCGTGGACTACTACGTGGTGCTCGGCCAGCGCGGCCCGACCGCCGTGATGGTGGCGGCCTGGCTGGGCTGGCGCTCCTGGCGGCAGCACACCCTGCGTCCGCTGCTCGCCCTCGGTGTCTCGCTGCTGCTGCTCAACGTCACCGTGGGTGCCGCGAAGTACGGCATGGGGCGCCTCGGTCCGCACTACGCGACCGAGATCGGTTCGAACGAGATGTGGCTCGGCGGCGATATATTTCCCAGCGGCCACACCGCCAACGCCGTGGTGACCTGGGGAATCCTGGCCTATCTGGCCTCCACCCCGAGGGCGCGGCGCTGGTTGTCCGCCGTGTCAGCGGTGACATCGCTGGGCGTCGGGCTGTCCACCGTCTACATCGGGACGCACTGGCTGAGCGATGTGGTCCTGGGCTGGGCCGCGGGCCTGCTGATCCTGCTCGCGCTGCCCTGGTTCGAGCCGCTGATCGCCCGCGCCGAGACCCGTCTGTTCGCCCTGCGCGACCGCGGGCGGGCACGGTGGGGCCGCCCGGCAGCGGTGGCGGGCCCGGTCGGCCGGCCCGTCATGCTCAGGCCGCTCACCGGCCGCCCGGACCCCGTGCCCGATCCGGTCCCGGCCGGCCGGCCGTCCCGGTCGCCGGTCTACCTGGCGCCCGGCCCGCACAGCACCCGCGCGGAACGCTCCCCGGTCACGCCGGCGGGCAGCCGCCGCCCGCCGCACCCGGAGCGCCACCCGCGCGGTACGACGTCCGTGACCCGTCCCTGACGGACGGGCGTACACGGCGACGGCCCCGGTTCCCTCAGGGAACCGGGGCCGTCGCCGTGTCTCAGCCCTTCCAGGCCCGCGCCACCCGGCCGTCCTTCACCTCGAAGTTCAGCCGGCCCACGCGGTACTCCATGGTGATGATCGTCCCCGGCGCCAGGGCCCGCACCGTCGACCAGCCGCGCTCCCGCGCGAGGTGTTCGGCCCGGTCGGCGGCGAGGCCGACATAGGCGTCCGGACTGTCCTGGGGTTCCGCCGGAGGCGTCGGATCGGGTGCCATACGGCCACGCTATGCCCTGGCCCACGGGCGGGGAAGCCCGCCCCGGGAACGACGGACACCGTCCCCCCGCGGTCACACTTGTGTCACAGGATCACGACAGACGTTCCGGTCGGCCACCTTCACCCGGACGGACGAATCCGTACGCCTTTCGCAGGTATGCGAACGTCATTCCCGCGTGTCACGCCACCATCGCGATAAAGCCCGGCGGAAAGTGCCCGGGGAAGTGCACCCGGATCCCATTCCTTTTCGCCGCCGCGCTGGACCGCGTAAAGCCGCACGCACAAAAAATACTCGTTCTCGTCACAGGACCCGCCACGTCCCGCCCTCTGCCGGGCGCACGGGCGGCGAGCATCATGGCGTGGGCCCGGGGTACATGTGGCGCGGGCTCCGGCGGGCCCGGCGCGCGATGAGCGAAGGGGCGAGCGATGGGGACGCAGACCGTTCAGGCGGCGGAGCGGCCGACCCGCGGGCGGCGCGGGCGGGTGGTGATCGACTGGCTGACCACCACCGACCACAAGAAGATCGGGCACCTCTACCTGGTCACGTCGTTCGTGTTCTTCCTGGTCGCCGGGCTGATGGCGCTGCTGATGCGCGCCGAGCTGGCCCGCCCCGGGCTGCAGATCCTCGACAACCAGCAGTTCAACCAGCTGTTCACGATGCACGGCACGATCATGCTGCTGCTGTTCGCGACACCCACCTTCGCCGGGTTCGCCAACGAGCTGATGCCGCTGCAGATCGGCGCGCCCGACGTGGCCTTCCCGCGGCTGAACATGTTCTCGTACTGGCTGTTCCTCTTCGGCGGACTGATCGTGCTCGGATCGCTGGTGGTGACCGGGGGGCCGGCCGCCTACGGCTGGTTCGCCTACGCGCCGCTGAACAGTGTGGAGTACTCCCCCGGTGTGGGCCCCGATCTGTGGATCATGGGTCTGGCGCTGGCCGGCTTCGGCACGATCCTCGGCGCCGTCAACTTCCTCACCACCATCATCGGGATGCGCGCCCCCGGCATGACGATGTTCCGGATGCCGCTGTTCACCTGGAACACCCTGTTCACGTCGATCCTGATCCTGCTGGCGTTCCCGGTGCTCGCGGCGGCCCTGCTGGTGCTGGAGGCGGACCGGCGGTTCGGCTCGCGGATCTTCGAGGCGGCGGGCGGCGGGGCGGTCCTGTGGCAGCACCTGTTCTGGTTCTTCGGCCACCCCGAGGTCTACATCATCGCGCTGCCGTTCTTCGGCATCGTCACGGAGATCATCCCGGTCTTCAGCCGCAAGCCGCTGTTCGGCTATCTGACGCTGGTGGGCGCCACCATGGCCATCACCGGTCTGTCGGTCGTGGTGTGGGCGCACCACATGTTCGCGACCGGGGCGGTGCTGCTGCCGTTCTTCTCCTTCATGAGCTTCCTCATCGCGGTCCCGACGGGCGTGAAGTTCTTCAACTGGACCGGCACCATGATCAAGGGGTCGCTGTCCTTCGAGACACCGATGCTGTGGGCGACCGGGTTCCTGGTGTCGTTCCTGTTCGGCGGCCTGACCGGGGTGCTGCTGGCCTCGCCGCCGCTGGACTTCCACGTGACGGACTCGTACTTCGTCGTGGCCCACTTCCACTACGTGGTCTTCGGCACCGTCGTCTTCGCGACCTTCGCCGGGTTCTTCTTCTGGTGGCCCAAGTTCACCGGGAAGATGCTCGACGAACGGCTCGGCAAGATCCAGTTCTGGACCCTGTTCATCGGCTTCCACGCCACGTTCCTGGTGCAGCACTGGCTGGGCGCGGAGGGCATGCCGCGCCGGTACGCCGACTACCTGGCGGCCGACGGCTTCACCGCCCTCAACACGGTGTCGACCATCGGCTCCTTCCTGCTCGGCCTGTCCACGCTGCCGTTCCTCTACAACGTCTGGAAGACGGCCAAGTACGGCGAGAAGGTCGAGGTCGACGACCCCTGGGGCTACGGGCGTTCCCTGGAGTGGGCGACGTCGTGCCCGCCGCCGCGGCACAACTTCACCACGCTGCCCCGCGTCCGCTCGGAGTCGCCGGCGTTCGACCTGCACCATCCGGAGTACGCGGCCGTGACACCCCAGCCCGAGCCGAAGAGCGAGCAAGCCGGCCATGAGCCGCTCTGAGCGCGCCGATCAGCTCGGCGGGCTCCAGCACCTCGGACTCGGAGCCCAGCAGCATCACGTGCACCACCGTGCGCCCGGAGCAGGGACAGCCGGCACAGCAGACGTGCCGAGTCCGCATCACCCGGCGCCCCGTCGTCCCGGGCCGGTCGCCGCTCGCGCAGTCGATTTTCAGCCACCCGCTTCATTCCCTGATTTCCGGATTTGTCAGCCAGGGCACGGGACGGCCCGTGCGGTACCCGAACCCTTCAACGGCCATACAGGCAAGGGGACTTGACGGTGCACGCAGGATTCCGCGCTCCCCGGGTCCGTACGCGCCGGATGGTTCGATTCGGTTCGCCCTGGAGCGTGACTCCCGCCACGGATCGCCCGTTGTCTTCTTCATGAGCCGGGGACCCGCCCGGACCACGGGCCGGGAGCCACCCGGCCTCGCCACGCACCGCATCCCGAGGGAGCCACCCGTGCCGCGCATGCTCGACGTCAGCGACGAGGTACGCACCGAGATCGGCGACGAAGAGGCAGCCCGCCTGCTCGCCGGAGAGTCCGCCCCGGGCAGTTACGACTGCACCTCCTGCCGGACGCAGGGCGACCCCGAGCAGGAGCGCACCAGCACCGTCCTGTTCGTCGGGGACGAGACCGCCGTGCTCGCCTTCGCCCACGCCACCTGCCTGCCCTCGCAGGTCGTCCAGGTCACCGAGGAACAGCTCCAGGGCGCCGTGCGGGCCATCGACGGCCACACACCGGAGCCGGAGGCCGCGACGGTGCCCCCCGGGCAGGCCGTCCTGGGAGTGACCAGCGGGCTGGCCCTGATCGCCGGGGAACTGCACCCGGCGCTGGTGGTCGAGCCGACCTCGCCGGTCGCCCGGCCCGGTTCACTCGGGGCCGGCGACGACTTCCTGCCGCTCCTCATCGAGCAGGGCTTCATGCCGCTGACCGAGCTGTCTGCCGTGCCGCCGGTGCTGCACGGCTGGTCGGTGCTGCTCGCCGCGGGCCAGCTGCACGCCGTGCTCCAGCCGAACCCCGCCGGCGGCCGTCCGGTGGCCTGGTGGCAGGCCCACCAGCCGCTCCAGGTCACCGACGGCTGGCGGCAGGCCGCCAACAAGCACCAGCAGGTACTGCTGTTCGCGGCCCCGGTCGGCTCCATCGGACGTCAGCCGCGCGAGGACCTGCTGCGCGACGCGCTGGACAAGGCCGCGGCGAACGGCAAACTGGTCGCCGCCGCCATGCCGCTCGCGGGCATCTGACGGTCCCTCGGGATCACCGCCCGAGCCTCTCGGCGGCACAACCGGCGAAAGCCCCGACAGGGCCGCATCCCTTGCGGGGCGGGGTCGTTTGGACATACGTGCACGCATATGACGTTCCCCGCCGCCAGTCCCTCGCCTCGGTCCCCGCCCCCGTGCGCCCGGCGCAGGACTCCCGGAGCGGCCTCTCGGCCACGCCGATCTACGACGCCCTCTACACCGAGTACGTCAAGTCCTTCCGCTCCCTGCCGGGCGACCGCAGCGGCGAGGAGGACCTGGGCTTCACCGCCTTCGGGAACATCCCGCACAGCGGTACCGGTACGTACGGCGGCCACAGCCCCGGCTCGTTCGGTGCCTCCCTGCTCAGCGGCGCCTACGGGGCGGCGGGCGGTACCCGTCAGGACGACGGAGAGCAGCCGCAGTGGCAGCGCGTCGCCACCGTCGGCCGGAACGCCGCCGGGATGCACCACGTGCCGGCCGGGCTGCCCCCGGCCCCCCGCAGAGGCGCCTGACCGGCACGGTGAAGGGGCGGTCCCTGGAAAGTGCCCATCGGGACCGCCCCTTCACCGTGCCTGCGGTGCGCTACCTCGTCACTTCTTCCGGCCGCGCTTCTCGCGCACCCGCACCGAGATGTGGATGGGCGTCCCCTCGAAGCCGAACTCCTCGCGCAGCCGGCGCTCGATGAAACGCCGGTAGCCGGCCTCGATGAACCCGGAGGCGAAGAGCACGAACCGCGGCGGCTTGGTGCCCGCCTGGGTGCCGAACAGGATGCGCGGCTGCTTGCCGCCCCGTACGGGATGCGGATGAGCGGCGACCAGCTCGCCCAGGAACGCGTTCAGCCTGCCCGTCGGCACCCGGGTCTCCCAGCCCGCCAGAGCCGTCTCGATGGCCGGGACCAGCTTCTCCATGTGCCGTCCGGTCTGCGCCGAGACGTTCACCCGCGGCGCCCAGGCGACCTGGCCGAGCTCGGTCTCGATCTCCCGTTCCAGGTAGTAGCGGCGCTCCTCGTCGAGGGTGTCCCACTTGTTGTACGCGACGACGAGCGCGCGGCCCGCCTCCACGGCCATGGTGACGATGCGCTGGTCCTGCACCGAGATGGAGTCGGCGGCGTCGATGAGGACGACGGCCACCTCCGCCTTCTCGACGGCGGCGGCGGTGCGCAGCGAAGCGTAGTAGTCGGCGCCCTGCTGGAGGTGGACCCGCTTGCGGATGCCCGCCGTGTCGACGAACTTCCAGGTCTTGCCGCCCAGTTCGATCAGCTCGTCGACCGGGTCGCGGGTGGTGCCGGCGAGCTCGTTGACGACGACCCGCTCCTCGCCCGCCACCTTGTTCAGCAGGGAGGACTTGCCGACGTTGGGCCGGCCGATCAGGGCGACGCGGC
Organism: Streptomyces sp. NPDC041124; assembly: GCF_055592385.1. Taxonomy (NCBI): domain Bacteria; kingdom Bacillati; phylum Actinomycetota; class Actinomycetes; order Kitasatosporales; family Streptomycetaceae; genus Streptomyces; species Streptomyces sp. NPDC041124. The sequence continues at coordinate 36,863 of NZ_JBVIYR010000008.1, read as the reverse complement.
GCGGGCCGCCGACCGCGGCGCCGAAGGTCTGCGCCGGGGCCTCCGGCAGCGCCTCCAGGACCTTGTCCAGCATGTCGCCGGTACCGCGGCCGTGCAGCGCGGAGACCGGGTGCGGCTCGCCGAGGCCCAGGGACCACAGGTAGGCCGCGTCGGCCTCGCCGCTCGGTCCGTCCACCTTGTTGGCGCACAGCACGACCGGCTTGCCGGCCTTGCGCAGCAGCCGGACGACGGCCTCGTCGGTGTCGGTGGCGCCGACCTTGGCGTCCACCACGAAGACGACCGCGTCGGCGGCCTCGATGGCGTACTCGGCCTGGGCGGCGACGGACGCGTCGATGCCGAGGACGTCCTGCTCCCAGCCGCCGGTGTCGACGACCTTGAAGCGGCGGCCCGCCCACTCCGCCTCGTAGGTGACGCGGTCGCGGGTGACGCCCGGCTTGTCCTCGACGACCGCTTCCCGGCGGCCGATGATGCGGTTCACCAGAGTCGACTTGCCGACATTGGGCCGGCCGACGACGGCGAGCACCGGCAGCGGGCCGTGACCCGCCGCCTCGATGGCGCCCTCGACGTCCTCGAGGTCGAAGCCCTCCTCCGCGGCGAGCTCCATGAACTCCGCGAACTCGGCATCGCCCAGCGCCCCGTGGTCGTGCTCGTGCGCACCCTCGTACGCGTCCGAGCCGTCGGGCTGGATGTGGTCGTTCATGAAGTCCGTACCTCGTCGTTCATCGTGGTGATCGGTGGACCGCCCCGTCGGGGGCGGTCCACTACTCAGTCTCGCCTAGCGCCCGGTGAGGCGCCTGGCGTTTTCCAGGTGCGCGGTGAGCTGCTTCTGGATGCGTTCGGTCGCCTCGTCCAGCGCCTTGCGCGTGCGTCTGCCGCTGCCGTCACCCGCGTCGAAGGGGTCGCCGAAGACGACGTCGACGCGGGAGCGCAGCGGGGGCAGCGCCTTTATCAACCGCCCGGGCCGCTCGGAACTTCCCAGCACGGCCACCGGCACGACCGGTGCGCCGCCGCGGACGGCGAAGTACGCGAGCCCCGCGCGGAGCGAGGCGAAGTCGCCCTCGCCGCGGGTGCCCTCGGGGAAGATGCCGAGGACGCCGCCCTGCTTCAGCACGCCGAGCGCGCGGGAGATCGCCGTGCGGTCGGTGGTGTGCCGGTCGACCTTGAGCTGGCCGATGCCGGTCAGGAACGGGTCGAGCGGTCCGACGAACGCCTCCTTCTTGATCAGGAAGTGCGTCGGCCGGGGGGCGACTCCCATGACCATGGGGCCGTCGATGTTGTGGGAGTGGTTCACCGCGAAGATCAACGGTCCGGAGGCGGGCACCCGCCAGGCACCCAGCACACGTGGCTTCCACAGCCCGTACATCAGGCCGACGCCGATGCGCCGGCCGACCTCGGCGCCCCGCGCCGACGGTACCTCGGTCACTTCCCCGCCCGCTTCTCCTCGACGAGGGTGACGACACACTCGATGACCTGCTGCAGGGTCAGCTCGGTGGTGTCCACCTCGACCGCGTCGCCGGCCTTGGCCAGCGGGGAGGTCCTGCGCCCGGCGTCGGCCGCGTCCCGCCTGATCAGCGCCTCGCGGGTGGTGTTCAGGTCGGCGCCCTTGAGCTCGCCGCTGCGGCGGGCGGCCCGCGCCTCCGGGGAGGCGGTGAGGAAGATCTTCAGGTCGGCGCCGGGCAGCACGGTGGTGCCGATGTCACGGCCCTCCACGACGATGCCGGTGACGGCGGAGGAGGCGATGGCGCGCTGCAGCTCGGTGATCCGGGTGCGCACCTCGGGGACCGCGCTGACCGCGCTGACCTTGGAGGTGACGTCCTGCCCGCGGATCGGGCCGGCCACGTCGACGCCGTCGACGGTGATGGTGGGGCCCGCGGGGTCGGTACCGGAGACGATCTCCGGCTTGTCGGCGACGGCGGCGACCGCGGACGGGTCGTCTATGTCGATGCCGTGGTTCACCATCCACCAGGTGATCGCCCGGTACTGGGCGCCGGTGTCCAGGTAGCTCAGGCCGAGCTGCGCCGCCACGGCCTTCGACGTGCTCGACTTGCCCGTGCCGGAGGGGCCGTCGATGGCGACAATCACGGGCTTGGCGGCGCCGTTTTCCACGGGGGGACACCTTCCTGGTGCGGTGGAGTGGGGTGTGCGGGGCGCGCACACGCCCCGCACCAGGTTACCGGCCCCCCGGAACCCTTCCGACAAGCGGACGATCCGGCCCTCCGGGGGGAAGGGCGCCCCGGGTGGTCCCTCACGGTCGGCGGGGCGTCACCGGGACGTCACTGCCGGATCGACCAGCCCCGCTCCCGCAGCCCGGCGGTGAGCACCGGGACCGCCTTGGGCTCCACCATCAGCTGCACCAGACCCGTCTGCTGGCCGGTGGCGTGCTCGATGCGGACGTCCTCGATGTTGACCCCCACGCTGCCCGCGTCGGCGAAGATGCGGGCGAGCTGGCCGGGCTGGTCGTCGATGAGGACGGCGACGGTCTCGTAGACCCGCGGCGCGGAGCCGTGCTTGCCGGGGACGCGGACCTGTCCGGCGTTGCCGCGCCGCAGCACGTCCGCGATGCCGGTGCTGCCCGCGCGGCGCGTGTCCTCGTCGGAGGACTGCAGGGCGCGCAGGGCGCCTACGACCTCCTCCAGGTCGCCGGCGACGTCCGTGAGCAGGTCGGCGACGGGGCCCGGGTTGGCCGACAGGATGTCGATCCACATCCGGGGGTCCGAGGCGGCGATCCTGGTGACGTCCCGGATGCCCTGGCCGCACAGCCGTACGGCGGCCTCGTCGGCGTGCTCCAGCCGGGCGGCGACCATGCTGGAGACGAGGTGCGGCATGTGGGAGACGAGGGCGACGGCCCGGTCGTGGGAGTCGGCGTCCATGACGACGGGTACGGCCCCGCAGTGCGAGACCAGCTCCAGGGCGAGGTTCAGCACCTCGGTGTCGGTGTCCCGGGTCGGGGTGAGCACCCAGGGGCGGCCCTCGAAGAGGTCGGCGCCGGCGGCCAGCGGACCGGACTTCTCCCGGCCGGACATGGGGTGGGTGCCGATGTAGGACACCAGGTCCAGCCCGCGCGCCTCCAGTTCCCGGCGGGGCCCGCCCTTGACGCTGGCCACGTCGATGTACCCGCGGGCCACCCCGCGCCGCATCGCGTCGGCGAGCACGTCGGCCACGTGGGCGGGCGGGGCGGCGGCGATCGCCAGGTCCACCGGTCCGTCCGGGGCCTGGTCGGTGCCGGCGCCGAGCGCGGCTGCGGTACGGGCCTGCTCCGGGTCGTGGTCGGCGAGGTGGACGACGACGCCCCGCCGGGTCAGGGCCAGGGCGGCGGAGGTGCCGATGAGTCCGGTGCCGATGACGAGCGCGGTCCTCACTGGGCGATGTCCTTGCGCAGGGCGGCCGCGGCGCCGAGGTACACGTGCGCGATGTCGGCGCGGGAGAGGCCGGTCTCGACGTGCGCGAGGACCCGGACGACGCGGGGCATGGCGCCCTCGATGTCGAGCTCCTGGGCGCAGAGGAGGGGGACGTCGACGACGCCGAGCTTCCTGGCGGCGGCCGCCGGGAAGTCGCAGCGCAGATCGGGCGTGGCGGTGAACCAGAGGCTGATCAGGTCGTCGGTGCGCAGGTCGTTGCGGACCAGGAGGGCGGTGAGCAGCTCGCCCACCCGCTCCTCCATGTGACCGGACTCGTCCCGTTCCAACTGGACGGCCCCCCGGACCGCGCGTACCGCCACGACGATGCTCCTTGCTGACGTGCGTGTCTGCTGTTCGGTCGTCCAGCGTAGCCAGGCCCGTGCGGGGGCGGCGCCGGGCGCTCACCCGCTGAGACGGCGCGGAATGCGCGATTGCGACCACTTGCCCGGAATTGCTGCGACTGAGCCGCTTTCGGTGCCAGGATGCAGGCACTCTGCGCCCGCCGCCTTCCCCTTCCCGGAGTGACGACATGCCCCCTCGCGCTACGCGCCGCACGGTCCTGCTGGCGACCGGTGCGGCGGCCCTGACCGCCGGCTGCGGCGCGGACGACGGCGACGAGGCCGGCTCCTCGCCCGGCTCCGCCGGACAGGAACTGACCTCGACCGCCGACGTCCCGGTGGGCGGGGGAACGGTCGTCGAGGAGGCGAAGATCGTGGTCACCCAGCCCGGGGAGGGCGACTTCAAGGCCTTCTCGGCGGTCTGCACCCACCAGCACTGTCTCGTGGCCGAGGTCGCGGACGGCACGATCCACTGCCCCTGCCACGGCAGCCAGTTCAAGATCACCGATGGTTCGGTGGTGCAGGGCCCGGCGACCAGGCCACTGCCCGAGGAGCGGATCACGGTGGACGGGAATGCGGTCCGCCTGGCGTGATCCGCCGCGTACGCTCCCCGGCATGCGCCCCGAGACCCTGGTCGACGACCACACGATCTACGCCTGCGTCATGGGCTCCCGCGCCTTCGGTCTGGCCACGCGGGACAGCGACACCGACCGCCGGGGCGTCTTCCTCGCGCCCACTGCCCTGTTCTGGCGCTTCGAGAAGCCGCCGACGCACGTCGAGGGACCGGCCGAGGAGCAGTTCAGCTGGGAGCTGGAACGCTTCTGCGAGCTGGCCCTGCGCGCCAACCCGAACATCCTGGAGTGCCTGCACTCCCCGCTGGTGGAGTACGCCGACGCCACCGGCCGTGAACTGCTGTCCCTGCGGGAGGCGTTCCTCTCCCGCAGGGCCTACGGGACGTTCACCCGGTACGCGATGGGCCAGCGCCGCAGACTGGACGCCGACGTCCGTACCCACGGCGCCCCGCGCTGGAAGCACGCCATGCACCTCCTGCGCCTCCTGGCCGGCGCCCGTGACCTGCTGCGCACCGGCACCCTCACGCTCGACGTGGGCGATGGACGCGAAGCGCTGCTCGCGGTGAAGCGGGGCGAGGTGCCCTGGCCGGAGGTGGAGGCCCGGATGGTCCGGCTGGCGGAGGAGTGCGACGAGGCCGCCCGGCGCGGTCCGCTGCCCGAGGAGCCGGACCGGCGCCGGGTCGAGGACTTCCTCGTCCGCACCCGTCGTGCGTCAGCGCTCCAGGCGGGTCCGGACGACGAGGTCGTGCAGGGCCTCGTGCGCGGTGGGGGCGTCGGGCAGGGCTGACGCCGCCTGCGCCTCGTCCAGCACGCCGTGCAGCCGCTCCACGTCGGCCCGCACGCGCGTGGGGTCGACGTCGGCGTCCCCGTGTTCGCGTGCGGCCTTGGCGGCGATCAGCTGCGGCAGGTGGTCCGGGGCCGCGTCGACCTCCCCGGCGAGGGTCGGCAGGTGCGGCTGGACCTCGCCGGAACGCATGAGGTGGATGCCGGTGAGCAGCACCCGGAAGGTGTAGAGCAGCGGCTTGAGCCCGCCGGTCCTCTCGAACAGCCGCCACTGGGTGCGCGCGAACCCCCGGTAGTGGTGGGCGTGGTGGCTGGTGAGGACCCCGGGGGCCAGCGCGGCCAGTTCCCGGTGGACGTCGGTGGTGTGCACGACCAGCGGGGACAGCAGTTGCTCCAGGACGTAGCCGTTGGGGCGCAGCATCAGGCGGGCGAACTTGCGCAGGTCGTGCGTGACCAGGTCCATCTCGACGCCGTCCCGGACCCACATCCTGGACCGGGTCTCGTCGGGCTCGCGCAGTCCGACGAGATCGGCGGCCGGCAGCAGGTGCACGCCCCGCAGGTCCACGTCGGAGTCGCGGGAGGGGAAGCCGTACAGGTGCGCGCCCGAGACGGTGGCGAACAGCACCGGGTCGGGCTGTTCGGCGATCACCGGGCTCAGGTCGAGGTCCAGGGCGTCGGTCATCGGTCAAGCGTCCCAGAGCGCTCCCAGCGCCAGCAGGTCTCCCCGGTACTCGATGCGGTCGGCCCAGTCCGCCGGCCAGGCGTCCGCGCCCAGGTACGCGCCCGCGAAGGCGCCGGTCAGGCAGGCGATGGAGTCGGAGTCGCCGGCGGTGCAGGCGGCACGGCGCAGGGCGGTGAGGGGTGCGTCGACGAAGAGGAGGAAGCAGAGCAGGCCGGTCGCCAGGGCCTCCTCCGCGATCCAGCCCTCCCCCGTGGCCAGACAGGGGTCGGTCTCCGGGGACACGGTGCGTACGGCCTCCTGGAGACGTCCCAGGATCTCCAGGCACTCGTCCCAGCCGCGCGCGATGAAGTGCTCGGGGGTGGGGTCCTGGGCGCGGGTCCACAGGTCGCCGAGCCAGAACTCGTGGTAACGGGTGCGGTTGTCGTAGGCGTAGGAGCGCAACAGGCCGATCAGGCCGGTCGGTTCGGCCCCCTGGGCGAGCAGGCGCACGGCGTGAGCGGTGAGGTCGGAGGCGGCGAGCGCGGTGGGGTGCCCGTGGGTGAGGGCCGCCTGCAACTGGGCTGCGCCCGCGCGCTGTTCGTCGGTCAGGCCGGGGACCAGGCCTATGGGGGCGACGCGCATGTTGGCGCCGCAGCCCTTGGAGTGGATCTGACTGGCGTCCTGCCAGGGCCGGTCCTCGCGGGACAGCAGGTGGCATGCCTTGAGGCAGGTGTTGCCGGGGGCGCGGTTGTTCTCGGGTGAGCGCCACCACTCCACGAACTCCTCGCGCACCGGCCGCTCCAGCCGCTTGGGGGTGAGCGGTCCGCGGTCCATCGCGATCCGCAGCCCGTGCCCCAGGGCGAGCGTCATCTGCGTGTCGTCGGTGACGACGGCCGGCCTGGGCAGGTCCATCTCCCGCCAGGGGCCGGACTTGGCGAGGATCGACGGGACGTCGTGGAACTCGGTCGGGAAGCCCAGCGCGTCCCCGAGGGCGAGTCCGGTGAGCGCGCCCGTGGCGGCGCGCTTGGTGACGGTGGTCGTGGTCATGCGGGAGGTCCTTCCGGGGTCGGCCGGAGCAGCGGCGGGTGGAGGGCGGCGGCGGTGCCCGCGCGGTAGAGCGCGGCGGGTTTGCCCCGGCCGCCGGTGAGGCGCGCGGCGCCCGGGACGGCCTCGACGAATCCCGGGGTGGCGAGGACCTTGCGCCGGAAGTTGGGCCGGTCGAGCTCGGCGCCCCAGACGGCCTCGTAGACCTGCTGCAGCTCGCCGAGGGTGAACTCGGGCGGGCAGAAGGCGGTGGCGAGGCTGGTGTACTCGAGCTTGGCGCCGACGCGTTCCCGCGCGTCGGCGAGGATCCGGTCGTGGTCGAAGGCGAGTTCCCGCGCGGACTCGTACGGCGTCCAGCCGGCCTCGGCCGCGTCGCTGCCGCCGTGCGCCTCGGGAGCGTCGGGCAGCAGGGCGGCGAAGGCGACGGAGACGACCCGCATCCGGGGGTCGCGGCCGGGTTCGCTGTAGGTCCGCAACTGCTCCAGGTGCAGCCCGGAGACGTCCGTCAGCCCGGTCTCCTCGCCCAGTTCGCGCCGTGCGGCCGTCTCCGCCGACTCGTCCGGCCGGACGAAGCCTCCGGGCAGCGCCCACCGCCCGGCGTACGGTTCCTCGCCTCGCTCGACGAGCAGGACGTGCAGCGCGCCCGCGCGGAGCGTGAACACGGCGAGGTCCGCGGTGACGGCGAAGGGCTCGTAGGCGTACTTGTCGTAGCCGTCCATGACCCGCACCCCCTTTAATAGTCAGTGCGACTATAAAAGGGGGTGCGGTGGACGCACAAGCCCCGGGAGGGCTCTTGGCACCCGGTTAGAGCTCGACCTCCTGCATCAGCATCCCCACCTCGGTGTTGGACAGCCGGCGCAGCCAGCCCGACTTCTGGTCGCCCAGGGTGATCGGACCGAACGCGGTGCGCACCAGCTTGTCGACCGGGAAGCCGGCCTCCGCGAGCATGCGGCGCACGATGTGCTTGCGGCCCTCGTGCAGGGTCACCTCGACGAGGTAGTTCTTGCCGGTCTGCTCCACCACCCGGAAGTGGTCCGCCCGCGCGTAGCCGTCCTCGAGCTGGATGCCGTCCTTCAGCCGCTTGCCCAGGTCGCGCGGGATCGGGCCGACGATGTGCGCCAGGTAGGTCTTCTTCACCCCGTACCGGGGGTGGGTCAGCCGGTGCGCCAGCTCGCCGTGGTTGGTGAGCAGGATGACGCCCTCGGTCTCGGTGTCGAGCCGGCCGACGTGGAAGAGGCGGGTCTCGCGGTTGGTGACGTAGTCACCGAGGCACTGGCGCCCCTCCGGGTCCTCCATGGTCGAGACGACCCCGGCGGGCTTGTTCAGCGAGAAGAACTGGTACGACTGCGTGGCGACCGTCAGGCCGTCGACCTTGACCTCGTCCTTCTCCGGGTCGACCCGCTTGCCCTGCTCCAGGACGATCTCGCCGTTGACCTCGACGCGCGCCTGCTCGATCAGCTCCTCGCAGGAGCGCCGGGAGCCGTAGCCGGCGCGCGCGAGGACCTTCTGCAGCCGCTCACCCTCCTGCTCCGCGCCAGGGAAGGTCTTGGGCAGCCTGACGTCCTTCTTGCCCGCGTACCGCTCCCGGTTGCGCTCCTCGGCCCGCGCCTCGTACTCGCGGGACGTGGCCGGGACCGAGCGCCCCCGCTGCAGGGGCTTCTTAGGCCCGCCCTTGGCACCGCCGCGGGCCGTGGGCCCGCGGCCCGACTTGGGACCCTCCTGGGTGGCGCCGGGGCCCACGTCGTAGCGCCGCTCCTCCGGGCGCGGCTTCTTCGGACGACCGCCCTGCCTGTCGTCCCGGTCGTTGCCGGCACCGCGGTGATGACCGCGGCCACCGCCGCTCCCGCCGCGGCCGCCGCTGTTGCCACCACGGCTCCCGCCGTTGTTTCCGCTGCTGTTCCTGCCGCTGCTGCTTCGCATCACAGTTCCGTCTTGTCGTCTGCGTCCTCGGAATCCGGGGCGTCCGGATCGAACGACGGGACCCCTTCCAGTGTCTCGGCCTCGATCGCCTCCGCCTCCGGGAGGAAGGGCGCGAGCTCCGGGAGCTCGTCCAGACCGCGCAGGCCCATCCGCTCCAGGAAGTAGTTCGTCGTCGTGTACAGGATCGCACCTGTTTCGGGTTCCGTGCCCGCCTCCCCGATCAGACCGCGCTGGAGGAGGGTGCGCATCACACCGTCGCAGTTGACTCCGCGCACGGCGGAGACGCGGCTGCGGCTGACCGGCTGCCGGTAGGCGACGACCGCGAGGGTCTCCAGGGCGGCCTGGGTGAGCCGGGCCTGCTGGCCGTCCAGCACGAAGCGCTCGACGGCCGCGGCGTACTCGGGGCGGGTGGAGAAACGCCAGCCGCCCGCCACGAGCCGCAGCTCGAACCCGCGCCCCTGGCGGGTGTACTCGTCGGCCAGCTCGCGCAGCGCGTCCGCGACCTGGCGCCTGGGCCGCTCCAGTATCTTCGCCAGGTGCTCCTCGGTCGCGGGCTCGTCCACGACCATGAGGACCGCCTCCAGGGCGGGCCTGAGGTCGAGGTCCGCGACGGCGCGCGGTCCGGCGGGTACGCCGGTGGTCTCGTCGCTCATGTCCTCTATTGCTCCTCGGGCTGCTCGGGGGGCCGGTCGAACTCGTCGGTGACCACCGGTGCCGCGTCCCCGTCCCCGCCGGTCCAGCGCACGGTCAGCTCACCGAGCGCGGTCTCCTGGTCGAGGGCGACCGCCTTCTCGCGGTACAGCTCCAGCAGGGCGAGGAACCGCGCCACGACGGTCAGTGTGTCGTCCGTGTCCTCGACGAGCGCCCGGAAGCTCGCCTCGCCCAGCTCCTTGAGCCGCGCGACGACGATCCCCGCCTGCTCCTGCACGCTGACCAGCGGTGCGTGGATGTGGTCGACGTACACCTGCGGCTCGGGTCTGGGCTGCATCGCCTTGACGGCGAGCCGGGCGAAGCCCTCGGCGCCGATGCTGATGACCACCTCGGGCAACAGCTCGGCGTGCTGCGGTTCGAGTCCGACGGTACGGGGGTGGCGCCGGGCCTCGTCGTCGAGCCGCCGGTCGAAGATCTCGGCGATCCGCTTGTACGCGCGGTACTGCAGCAGTCGCGCGAACAGCAGGTCGCGGGCCTCCAGCAGGGCGAGGTCGCCCTCGTCCTCCACCTCGGCGGCCGGCAGCAGCCGGGCCGCCTTGAGGTCGAGCAGCGTGGCCGCCACGACCAGGAACTCCGTCGTCTCGTCCAGGTCCCAGTCCGGCCCGAGAGCCCGGATGTACGCCATGAACTCGTCGGTCACCCTCGACAGCGCGACCTCGGTGACGTCCAGCTTGTGCTTGGCGATCAGCTGCAGCAGCAGGTCGAACGGCCCCTCGAAGTTCGCCAGCCGGACCTTGAATCCCCCGTCCCCCGCGTCGGCGGGGGCCTCCCCCGGCGTGGGCGCCGCGGAGTTCCCGGCCTCGCCGCTCGTCACGGGCCCCGGGCCCGCCGGACCGGGCTCACCGCCCTCCGCGGGCGGCCCCTGCCGCGTCACGGCCGTCCCGTCCACCGGGACCGGCCCGGCCGCGTCCGGGGAGTTCTCCGGCGGCAGGCCCTGCGCCTGGCCGAGCACGACGTCCACGCCGGGCGAGACCGCCGGCGTCGCCGTGGCGTCCGCCCGGACAGGCGGCTTGCCGCGTCCCGTCGCCCCGTCCTCCGGGGCCGTGAGCGACTCGCCCGCCTCCGCGGACCCTCCCGGCGCCCCCTGCGCCCCGCCGCCCGGCCGATCGGCCCCGTCCGACGCGGCGACCCCGGACGGGTGCCGCGGCATCGTCGTGGGCGCGGGCGACACGCCGGACTCGGCAAGGGTGCCGCCCTGCGACGCCGTCACCGGCTCGCCGGTCTCCCCGGGGCCGCCGCCCAGCGGCGTGTGCGCGGTGTCCGGTGCGGGGGTGGCCGCACGCCCCGGCTGTCCGGGCGGCCCGATGTGCCCGGGGCTCGTGCCGTCCGGGCCCGGGTCCTCGGGTACGGACGTCCCGCTCCCCGGCTGGGCTGCGCCCGGCCCGCCCGCGCCCGGGTCGGTCGCCGGGCCCCGCCCCAGGGTGCGGCGGCGGGGTGGCCGGCCGCCGGAGGCGGGTGTGTCGTTCGAGGTCATGGCCTCCGCAGGCTACCGCTACCGCCCGCGCAGACGTCGTACGAGGATGCTGGCGTCCCCACGGCTCTCCAGGTCGGCGAGGACCACCGCCACCGCCTCGCGGACGATGCGGCCGCGGTCGACGGCGAGGCCGTGCTCGCCGCGCAGGACGAGCCGCGCGTGTTCGAGGTCCATCAGTTCCTCGGCGGACACGTACACGGTGATCTTCTCGTCGTGCCGCTCACGGCCGCTGGGCCGGCGCGCCGCCGCTCTCCCCCGCTTGCGCGGGGCCGCGCCCTCCTGCGCCGCCTGACGCCGCCCGGAGCCCGCCGCACCGCGGCTGCGGGACTCCCCGGCCCCGTCCGGCTCCGCGTCCGCCGCGACGTGCTCCGCGCCGTCGCCGTCACCGCCCTGCGCGGGCACCGACTGCGGCGCGTCCTCCTGCCCGGCCGCGGCGTCGCCCTCCCCCGCGGGAGCGGGGACGCGGGCGTCGCCGCCTGTGCGCCGGGGAGTGGACGCCTGGAGCGCCATCCCCCCTGTCGTACGGAAGAGTTCGTCGGCCCCCGGTAGACTCACTCGGCGTGACACCGGGCGAGCACCTCCCTGGCGAGCTGGCGGTAGGCGGCGGCGCCGACGGAGTTGGACGCGTACGTGGTGATGGGCTCACCGGCGACCGTGGTCTCCGGGAAGCGGACCGTGCGGCCGATGACCGTGTGGTAGACGTGGTCGTCGAACGCCTCGACCACCCGCGCGAGCACCTCACGGCTGTGCACCGTGCGCGAGTCGTACATGGTGGCGAGGATGCCGTCGAGCTCCAGGTCGGGGTTGAGCCGCTCCTGGACCTTCTCGATGGTCTCGGTCAGCAGCGCCACACCGCGCAGCGCGAAGAACTCGCACTCCAGCGGCACGATCACCTTGTGCGCGGCGGTCAGCGCGTTGACGGTGAGCAGGCCCAGCGAGGGCTGGCAGTCGATCACGATGTAGTCGTAGTCGTCCATCAGCGGCTTCAGCGCCCGCTGCAGCGTGGACTCGCGGGCGACCTCGCTCACCAGCTGCACCTCGGCCGCCGACAGGTCGATGTTGCTGGGCAGCAGGTCCATGTTGGGGACCGCGGTCTTCAGCAGCACCTCGTCGGCCGCCATGCCCCGCTCCATGAGCAGGTTGTAGACGGTGAGGTCGAGTTCCATCGGGTTGACGCCGAGTCCCACCGACAGCGCGCCCTGCGGGTCGAAGTCGACGAGCAGCACCCGCCGTCCGTACTCCGCGAGCGCGGCACCCAGGTTGATGGTCGACGTGGTCTTGCCGACGCCGCCCTTCTGGTTGCACATCGCGATGATCTTCGCGGGTCCGTGATCGGTCAGCGGGCCCGGGATCGGGAAGTACGGCAGCGGGCGCCCGGTCGGACCGACGCGCTCACGGCGCTGGCGCGCCGCGTCGGGCGCGAGCGTGGCCGCGTACTCCGGATCGGGCTCGTACTCGGCGTCGGGGTCGTAGAAGTGCCCCTCGGGCAGTTCGTCGTAGTCGGCGAGCTGGTTGTGGGGCGCGCCACTTCCGTCGCCGGCCATGGCGTTCACGTGATGGCCATCCATGCTCTGGTGTGCTGGGTGAGTCGCCCCTGGAGTCCGGTGACTCCGGTGGGCTGCGAAGGTGCGCACAGCGACGGAGCCGACAGCAGCGAATCCCGCGGGCTCCTGGTCCGGCGCAGGCATTCCTGGGTGACCACCCCCGGGAGTAAATGTCGACTCATTCACAAGTCGTCTTACCTCCTTGGTGACCAGGAAACTTCTAGACAGGTCAGCGTGGCACCATGCCGACGACTGGCGACTCTATGGCGTGTCGGCCGTCCGCAGCAACACAATCCGCCGGACCCGACCCGATGTGTCGGCAATGAAACATCCCTCTGTCAAGGGCGTACGGCCGTCGCACCGCAGGTTTCACAGGTGTGCGAATCGGTAGAAGGGTTACGTTCGAGGCGAGTTGTACAGGAATCAGGAAGTGACCATACACACACCAGGCCGGACCTCGTGGGACAAGGTCCGGCCGGGCGCGTGGCGTTGACGATGCGAGTTGACGTGTCGCCTTTGCGGGTGGGTGACTTGGTCGACTTACCGCCCCCGCGGGTCAGCCGAGCAGCGAGGCCGGTTCGACGTGCTCGAGGCCGTGTGCCTCGGCGACCTCGCGGTAAACGACCTTGCCGTCATGCGTGTTGAGACCCTTGGCGAGCGCGGGGTCGCGGCGCAGCGCCTCCGCCCAGCCGCGGTTGGCGACTTCGACGATGTACGGCAGCGTGGCGTTGGTCAGCGCGTAGGTCGAGGTGTTGGGCACCGCGCCGGGCATGTTGGCGACGCAGTAGAAGACCGACTCGTGGACCTTGAAGGTCGGCTCGGCGTGTGTCGTCGGGTGGGAGTCCTCGAAGCAGCCGCCCTGGTCGATCGCGATGTCGACAAGGACACTTCCCGCCTTCATCCGCGAGACCAGCTCGTTGGTGACCAGCTTCGGGGCCTTGGCGCCCGGCACCAGCACCGCGCCGATCACCAGGTCGGCCTCCAGGCAGGCCTTCTCCAGCTCGAAGGCGTTGGAGACGACGGTCTGGATCTTCGTGCCGAAGACCTTGTCGGCCTCCTTGAGCTTGTTGATGTCCTTGTCGAGCAGGGTCACGTGGAAGCCCATGCCGATGGCGATCTGCGCGGCGTTCCAGCCGGAGACACCGCCGCCGATGACGACGGCCCGGCCGGCCAGCACTCCCGGGACACCGCCGGGGAGCACACCCCGGCCGCCGTGGGCGCGCATCAGGTGGTAGGCGCCGACCTGGGTGGAGAGCCGGCCCGCGACCTCGGACATCGGGGCGAGCAGCGGCAGTGCGCGGTTGGGCAGTTCGACGGTCTCGTAGGCGATGGCGGTGGTGCCGGACTCCAGGAGGGCGTCCGTGCACTCCCTGGACGCGGCCAGGTGCAGGTAGGTGAAGAGGGTCTGGTCCTTGCGCAGGCGGTGGTACTCCTCCGCGACGGGCTCCTTGACCTTCAGCAGCAGGTCGGCGGCGGCCCAGACCTCGTCGGCCGTGTCCAGGATCTGCCCGCCCGCGGCGATGTACTCGCCGTCCGGGATCGAGGAGCCGACGCCGGCGCCGCGCTCGATGACGACCTGGTGACCATGGCGCACGAGTTCGTGCACGCCGGCGGGGGTGATGGCCACCCGGAACTCGTTGTTCTTGACCTCGCGGGGGATGCCGACCTTCACGTGGATCACGGTCCTTGGCTCAGAGGGTAGGGGGTATCACTACACATACCCGGGCACACGGGGGCACACCGGGAGAGACCGCAGAAGATGGTGCGGCAGAGCCAGTTTAATGAAGGTGTTCCCGCTGTCTAGCCTTCTATTGCTTCAATCTTCAGCGGATGCGCTACGGATTTCGCAGGTGTTAGCGCCGTGTTCCGGTGCGGAGTCCTCCTCCGGGTCCTCCTCCGGGTCCTCCTCCGGGTCCTCCTCGGCCAGCATCCGCTCGGCCGTGTCCCGGTGCAGCGCGGCGGACGCGGCGTCCCCGAGGTGCTCGAAGGAATCGGCGAGCCGCAGGTGCAGCGCGGCCAGCAAGCGGGTGTCCTCGGCCCGGCGCGCCCACTCGACGGCCTCGCGGCAGGTGCGCAGCGACTCGTCGAGCCGGCCCGCGTACTCCTGCACCCGGGCCAGTTCGCTCAGGGCCCGCGCCTGGGCTGCCACGTCGCCCAGCCTCCGGTGCCCGGCGACCGACGCGCGCCAGTTGCGCTGCGCCTCGCCGTAGCGGCCGGCGTAGGTGTGGGCGGCCCCGATCCGGCCGTGGAGCCGGGCGGCCTCCGCGCGCTCGCCCCGGGCCAGCCGCTCGGCCAGGGCCCGGCCGAACCAGTCGGCGGCCCGGTCGAAATCCCCCAGTTCCAGATGCGCGCCGCCTACGGATTCCATCGCGCGGCCGGTCGCGTACGGGTCGTTCGCCTCGCGTCCGGCGTCCAGCGCGGCCCGGTAACGCGTCAGGGCGTCCGCCGTACGCCCGGTGTGGGCGTCGAGGTCGCCCAGGTTGAGCAGGGCCGCCGCCCGCTCCCGGGGCAGCGCGCGGCGCTCGGCGACGTCGAGGACCAGACCGTGGATGTCGTACAGGTCGCTCGCGGCGGCCTGGGTGCCGAAGTGGGCGGCCATGGCGCGCACCAGCTGGGACATCAGGCGTCTGGCGAGGGTGTCCAGTTCCCCGTCGGCGACCGCGAGCCGCGCGGCGGCCAGCAGGGCGGGCCTGCGCAGCCGCAGCCAGTCGGCGGCCGCCCGGGGGCTGGGGAAACGCAGGGCGCGCGGCATGCCGAAGAGCTTTTCGCGCGCCTGGGGGCTGTCGGTCTCGGTGATCGCCCTGCACGACTGGAGCAGCCGTACGGTCCGCTCCAGCATGCGGGCGCGGGCCAGCTGGAGTTCGCCGGGCTTCTCGTGCTCCGCCGCGAGGTCGTGCAGCAGCGGGTGCAGGCAGCAGGGCACCCGGTACTGCGGCTGGGCGGAGCCCACCGAGTGCAGCAGACCGTGCGCGGCGAAGCCGTCCAGGACGGTGTGGGCGGCCTCCACCGGGCAGCCGGTGAGCGCGGCGGCGGTGTGCGGGTCGACCAGGCCGCCCGGGGCGAGGCTGAGCAGGCGCAGCATCCGGGCGGAGGTGGTGGGCAGCGAGTCGTGGACCAGCCGTCCCACACGGGTGACGGCGGTGTCCCGTCCGGGGTCGGTGTGCAGCTGTTTGGCGAGGTCGGCGACGGCGGCCTGGGGCCGGGCGGCGAGCCAGCCGCCGGCCAGCACCAGGGCGGCGGGCAGGCCCTGGCACTGCTCGGCGAGCCGCTCGGCGGCCCGGGGGTCGACCGTGATGCGCACCGATCCGGTCAGCCGGGACAGCAGTTCCACTCCGGACTTGGTGTCGAGGCCGCCCAGGGTGCAGGGGCGGACGTCGGCGATGCCGGTGAGCGGCCCCGAGGAGACGGCCACGGCGAGGCAGTCGGGGTTGTCGGGGAGCAGCGCGTCGACCTGCTCCGCGTCCGCCGCGTCGTCCAGCAGGAGCACCGCGCGGCGGTCGGCCAGGGCGGTGCGCAGCGCCTCGGTGAGTTCGTCCTCGGGGGCTCCGGCCGGGGCGGGCGTCTCCAGGGTCTCGAGCAGCTCCCGCGCGGCACGCCCGACGGGCACGCGGGTGCCGTCGGGTTCGCTGAGGCGGATGCGCAATACCCCGTCGGGGTAGCGTCCCGCGACCTGGCGCACGAGTTCCTCGGCGAGGGCCGTCCGGCCGGATCCGGGCCGGCCCGCGATGAGCAGGACGCGCGCGCGGGGGGCCTTGCGGCCGGAGAGCGTGTCCAGTCCGGCACGCTCGATGTCGGCACGCAGCTCCTTCAACTCCCTGGTACGGCCCAGGAATCGACCTTCCGGAGCAGCGTCTGGAAGGAGCCGCACACCGCCGGGGTCCACCACCTGATCCGTCACGGGCCACACTCCCGTCCCACCGCACGCGCAAGCCCGCCGGGTCTTCCGGATCGGGCGTTTTCCAGAGCCTAGTTCACGCTCTGCGACGTTCCGTGAGGAGCGCGGCACCGGCAGCGAGACTCCCCCGATCGGATCAACAGATCGTAGGACTGACGGTGTCGAGGTGGCGGCACGCGGGACGCGGAACGCCGCGTGGCCGGCCGCGTCGAGCGGCCGGCCACGCGGCGTGTCGCACCCGCCGGCTCACACCTCGAACGGCCTCGCCGGCCACGGCGCCTGCGCGGGGCGCAGCGCGTCCAGTCCGTCACCGGCCCGCGCGGCGACGACGGAGAGAACACCCACCACCAGGCAGTTGTTGTGCAGCTCCCCGGCCAGCACCCCGCGCGCCAGCTCGTCGAGGGGAACGCGGGCGAGCTCCATGTCGGCCTCTTCGTCCTCGACGGCGAAACGGTCGCCCTCGGCCTCGGACAGCCCGCGCGCCAGGAAGATCCGTACGGCCTCGTCGCAGCCGCCGGGCGTGGTGTAGACGTCGGTCAGCACCCGCCAGTCCTCCGCCTTGACGTGCGCCTCCTCGTACAGTTCCCGCTGGGCCGCGTGCAGCGGGTTCTCGCCGACCACGTCGAGCAGGCCGGCCGGGATCTCCCACAGCTTCTGGCGCACCGGGTGACGGTACTGGCGCAGCACCAGGACCCGGTCGGCGTCGTCGAGGGCGAGGACGGCCACGGACCCGGGGTGGACCTGGTAGTCGCGGCGGACCACGGCGCCGCCGGGCATGACCACCTCGTCCGTGCGGACGGAGGTCTTGTTGCCCGTGAACGGGGTCTCGGTCCCGCGGATCTCCCACTCCTCCGGGGCGTCCTTGATCGTCATGCCTGTCCTTCCCGACGTACGGCTCTCGTGCGCGGTGCCTGGGTGAAAAAAGCGGCCGGGGTGCGCCCCTTTTCGAGCGTTCGCACCCCGGCAACCGTACAACCGGGTGTGTTACTTCGAGATCTTCCGCTCGACCGAGGCCTTCACCAGACCCGCGAAGAGCGGGTGCGGACGGGTCGGACGCGAGCGCAGCTCGGGGTGCGCCTGGGTCGCGACCAGGTACGGGTGGACGTCGCGCGGGTACTCGACGTACTCGACGAGCTTGCCGTCCGGGGAGGTGCCGGAGAACACGATGCCGGCCTTCTTCTCCAGCTCCGCGCGGTAGGCGTTGTTCACCTCGTAGCGGTGCCGGTGGCGCTCCTCGACGTACTCCTTGCCGTCGTACACCTCGCGCACGATCGAGCCCTCGGCCAGCTTGGCCGGGTACATGCCGAGCCGCATGGTGCCGCCCATGTCGCCCTCGCCGGCCACGATGTCGAGCTGCTCGGCCATGGTGGAGATGACCGGGTGGGAGGTGGCCGGGTCGAACTCGGTGGAGTTGGCGTCGGAGATGTCCGCGAGGCTGCGCGCGGCCTCGATCACGATGCACTGCAGACCCAGGCAGAGGCCCAGCAGCGGGATCCGGTTCTCGCGGGCGTACTTGATCGCGCCGACCTTGCCGAGCACACCGCGGTCGCCGAAACCGCCCGGGATGCAGATGCCGTCGACGTCACCGAGCTGCGCCTGGGCGCCGGCCGGGGTCTTGCAGTCGTCCGAGGTGACCCACTTGATCTTCACCCGGGCCTTGTTGGCGAAGCCGCCCGCGCGCAGCGCCTCGGTGACCGAGAGGTAGGCGTCGGGCAGGTCGATGTACTTGCCGACCAGGGCGAGGGTGATCTCGTGGTCGGGGTTGTGGACCCGGTCGAGCAGGTCGTCCCAGGTCGTCCAGTCCACGTCCCGGAACGGCAGGTCCAGCTTGCGGACCACGTAGGCGTCCAGGCCCTCGCCGTGCACGGTCTTCGGGATGTCGTAGATCGAGCGGGCGTCCGGGCAGGCGACGACGGCGTCCTCGTCGACGTCGCACATCAGCGAGATCTTCCGCTTGATCGCGGTGGGCACCTCGCGGTCGCAGCGCAGCACGATCGCGTCCGGCTGGATGCCGATGTTGCGCAGCGCCGCGACCGAGTGCTGGGTGGGCTTCGTCTTGAGCTCGCCCGAGGGACCGATGTAGGGAAGGAGCGAGATGTGGACCACGAACACGTTGTCGCGCCCGACCTCGTGCCGGACCTGGCGGACGGTCTCCAGGAACGGCAGCGACTCGATGTCGCCTACCGTGCCCCCGACCTCCGTGATCACCACGTCGACCTCGTCGGTCGCCATCCGGCGGATCCGGTGCTTGATCTCGTTGGTGATGTGCGGAATGACCTGCACGGTGTCACCCAGGTACTCGCCGCGCCGCTCCTTGGCGATCACCGTGGAGTAGATCTGGCCCGTGGTGACGTTGGCGGAGCCGTCCAGGTCACGGTCGAGGAAACGCTCGTAGTGCCCGATGTCCAGGTCCGTCTCGGCGCCGTCGTTGGTGACGAACACCTCACCGTGCTGGAAGGGGTTCATCGTGCCCGGGTCGACGTTGAGGTACGGGTCGAGCTTCTGCATGACGACGCGCAGACCGCGGGCCTTGAGCAGCATGCCCAGGCTGGAGGCGGTCAGGCCCTTGCCGAGAGAGGAGGCGACACCCCCGGTGACGAAGATGTGCTTGGTCGTCGAAGATTTGGGCGGCATGGCCAAGAGGGGGCTCCCGTGGTCGCGGTCTGAGGGTGCGGTTCCGGGGTTTCTCGCCCACCGGTCCACGGGCTACCAGCGTAACAGCGCCGCGCGGCACCGGCTCACGGGCACGCTCCGCGCACGCGCCGCCACAGGGTATGCACCGCACACCGGACCCTCACCCCGCGGTCACTCGTTCGGCGGGCCCGCGTTGCCCCGAGCGGCACACAGATCATCTACGTGCGTCGTATCCTGCTCGGACACTCGCTGCCGAGCCCGGCCGGCCGAACGGCACCACCCCCGCCCGTAAGTTCCGGAACCACGTGAGCTCGTCAGTTCGTTGAGCGACAATGGACGCTTTGCCATCACGGCCGAGCGACTGATGTGCTGGTAGCTCGACGACGATCGCAAGAAACCCCTGACCGCACTAGCGACAACCCCCTCGCGGGGTGACGTGGCCGTTCGACTGGAGATGCACGTGGCCGGGCGCATCGAAGACTACGCACTCATCGGAGACATGCAGACGGCGGCGCTGGTCTGCCGGGACGGCACGGTGGACTGGCTGTGCCTGCCCCGCTTCGACTCGCACGCCATCTTCGCCGGCCTGCTGGGCACAGAGGATCACGGCTTCTGGCGGCTGGGCCCCGCCCACGCCGACGACGCCGAACCGCCGAGCGCGACCCGGCGCGGCTACCGCGGCGACTCGCTGATCCTCGAATCGGAGTGGGAGACACCGCGCGGCACGGTCCGCGTGACGGACTTCATGCCGCCGCGCGAGGGCGCCCCGCAGCTGATCCGCATCGTGGAAGGCGTCTCGGGCCGCGTCCCCATGCGCTCGGCACTGCGGATGCGCTTCTCCTACGGCAGGATCGTCCCGTGGGTGCACCGCCACGAAGGGCGCACCGTCGCCGTCGCCGGCCCGGACTCCGTGTGGTTCGACACCCCCGCCGAGACCTACGGCGAGGACCTGACCACGTACTCCGACTTCACCGTCGCCCCGGGCGAGCGGATCGCGTTCACCCTCTCCTGGGAGCCGTCGCACAAGGAGCCGCCCGCGCTGCCGGAGCCGGAGCAGTCGCTGACGGCGACGGAGGACTTCTGGCGTGAGTGGGTCGAGCACTGCACGTACCACGGTCCCTACCGTGAGGCGGTGATCCGCTCCCTGATCACGCTGAAGGCCCTGACGTACGCCCCCACCGGCGGCATCGTCGCCGCGCCCACCACCTCCCTGCCGGAGGACATCGGGGGCGTCCGCAACTGGGACTACCGCTACACCTGGCTGCGCGACGCGGCGATCACCCTGTCCTCGCTGCTGCGCACCGGCTACCGCGAGGAGGCCCGCGCCTGGCGCGAGTGGCTGCTGCGCGCGGTGGCGGGCGACCCGGAGAACCTGCAGATCATGTACGGCATCGCCGGTGAGCGCGAGCTCGGCGAGGCGGAGCTGGACTGGCTGCCCGGCTACGAGAACTCCTCCCCCGTCCGGGTGGGCAACGGCGCGGCGCACCAGCTCCAGCTGGATGTGTACGGCGAGGTCACCGAGGCCCTGCACCTGGCCCACATGACGGGCCTGGCCCGCAACGACTACGCCTCGCTGCTCCAGCTGAAGCTGATCCATTACCTGGAGAAGCACTGGACGGAGCCGGACGAGGGCATCTGGGAGGTGCGCGGCCCGCGCCGCCACTTCGTGCACTCCAAGGTGATGGCCTGGGTCGCCGTCGACCGCACCATCAAGCTCGTCGAGTCCGGCGACGCCGACGGCCCACTGGAGCGGTGGAAGCAGCTGCGCGAGGACATCCACCGGGACGTGTGCGAGAAGGGCTACGACAAGGAGCGCAACACCTTCACCCAGTCCTACGGCTCCCAGGAGCTCGACGCCTCCCTGCTGCTGATCCCGCAGATGGGCTTCCTGCCGCCGGACGACAAGCGGGTGATCGGCACCATCGAGGCGATCCAGCGCGAGCTGTCCACCTCCGACGGCTTCATCCTGCGCTACCCGACGGAGGGCAAGGACGAGGGCGTCGACGGCCTGCCGGGTGACGAGGGGGCGTTCCTCGCCTGCTCGTTCTGGATGGCCGACGACCTGGCGATGATCGGCCGCGTGGACGAGGCGCGCCGGCTCTTCGAGAAGCTGCTCGCCCTGCGCAACGACCTCGGCCTGCTGGCGGAGGAGTGGGACCCGCGCCTGCAGCGCCAGGTCGGCAACTTCCCGCAGGCCTTCAGCCACGTCCCGCTCATCGACACGGCCCTGCGCCTGACGGCTTCCGGCGCGTACGGAGGCTGAGCGCGGACCCGCCCGCAGCCGTCCGGCTGCGGGCGGACCGGCAGCCGGGCACCTCGCGGGCAGCGGCACTGTGACGCCCCGCCCGCACCCCGGGTACCGTCCGCTGCATGAACACCAGCGCACCTCCGCCCACGGGCATCACCGTGCGGCGCGCCCTGGACCTTCCCGGCCTCCGCAGCGGTCTCCCGGAGGTCCTCGCCGGCGCCGACCGGCTGGAGCGCGCGGTGCGCTGGGTGCACGCGGGCGAGGTGCCCCACATCGCCTCGCTGCTCAAGGGCGGTGAGCTGCTGCTGACCACCGGGTACGGGCTCGGCACCCGCCCGGCGGACCAGCGGGCGTTCGTGCGCACGCTGGCCGAGCGGGGCATCGCGGCGCTCGTGGTGGAGCTGGGACCGCGTTTCGGCCGACTGCCCGCCACCGTCGTCCAGGCGGCCAGGGCGGCGGGGCTGCCGCTGGTCCAGCTGCACCGCGAGGTGCCGTTCGTGACGGTCACCGAGGAGATCCACACCGAGATCGTCAACGGGCACTACGCACTGCTGCAACGCGCGGAGGAGGTGCACCGCCGCTGCACCGAGGCGCTGCTCGGTGGTGGCGGCGTCCCCCAGGTCCTGGAGATCCTCGCCGGGTTCAGCGGCAATCCGGTGTTCCTGGAGACGACCGACGGGCAACTGCTGTACGCGGCGGGCGAGGGCCCCGAGGGCGCCGACCCGCTCCAGGTGTGGGAAGGGCTGCGTGACCGGCACCGGGACGACCCGCCGGCCGGTTCGGCCCTGGTGGACGTGCCCGGCGGCGGCCCCGGCAGCGGCGGTGTACGGGCCCGGCTGGTGCTGCTTCCGGTGCGCAGCGCGCCGGAGCCGGTGCACCGGATGGCGGCCGAGCGGGCGGCGGGCCTCCTCGCCGTGGTGCTGATGCAGGCACGTCAGGAGGAGGAGCTCGCGGCGCGCGGCCGGGGGGACTTCCTCACCGACCTCGCCGAGGGGCGCGTCACCGCCGGGGACGCGCCCGCACAGGCGCGCGTACTGGGCTTCAGACCGGGTGCGGGACCGCTGCTGCCGGTGGTGATGCGGCTCGGCGACGCGCTGTCCCCGCAGGGTGGCGGCTGGGCGGTGCTGGCCCGGGCGGTGGGCGGGGAGCTGGCCTCGCTCGGGGTCCCCGTACTGCTCGGTGTGCGGCCGGTGGAGGGGCGGGTGCCGCTGCTGGTCGGGCTGCGCGCGGAGGCGGACCGGCCCGCGGTCGCCGACCGGGTGGCGGCCGCGCTGCGCGCCGGGGTGGAGCGGGCGGGGGCGCTGCGGCCCGGGGGCGGGCCGCCCGTCGTGGTCGTCGGCCCGGCCGGCGGCTGGGCGGCGGCGTCGACGGGGCTGCGGCACGCGGCGGAGACGGCGACCGCGGCCCAGGGCCTGCCCGACCGCCCCTGGTACGACGCCCGCCGGCTGGACATCGACCTGCTGCTGTGGCGGCTGCGGGACCATCCGGACCTGGCGGCGTTCGTGGAGCGCGCGGTCGGCCCGGTCCTCGACCACGACCGCCGGTCCAGGCCGCCGCTGCTGCCCACCCTGGAGACGTACCTGGCCCACGCGGGACGCAAGGCGGAGACGGCGCGCGAACTGCACCTGAACCGGCAGACGCTCTACAACCGGCTCGCCCGCATCGGTGAGTTGCTGGGCACCGACCTCGACGACCCGCAGACGGTCCTGGCGCTGAGCCTCGCCCTGCGCGCCCGCCGCCACGTGCCGTGAGCACGCACCCCGGGGTCAGACCAGCGGCCGGGGCCGCGTCAACTCGTCATACACGCTGAGCACCTGGGCCACCGTCTCGTCCTCGGTCGGCCAGCCGGCCGCCTGCCGCACGCCCCGCTCCCTGAGCACCTCGCGGCGCCCGGGGTCGTCCAGCAGCCCCGTGACGGCGTCGGCGAGCGCCCGCGCGTTGCCGTAGGGGACCAGTTCGGCGGCGTCGCCGACGAGTTCGGGGATGCCGCCGACCCGGGTCGCGACGAGCGGCACCCGCGCGCGGAGGGCTTCCTGGGCGAGCGGGGAGCGCGCCTCCCAACGGCTGGGCAGCAGCGCGACGTCGGCGGCGGTGAGCAGGTCGCCGACGTCCTCACGCCGGCCGAGCAGCCGCACCGGCAGCTCCTCGTCCTCGATCCTGCGCTGGAGTTCGGCGCGCAGCGGCCCCTCCCCCGCGAGCACCACCAGCGGCACCGGGTCGCGCCTGCGCCACGCGTGGGTGGCGTCCAGCAGGACGTCGTAGCCCCGGTGCCGTTCGAGCGCGCCGACGGCGATGAGCAACGGGCGTCCCGTGGCGCCGAGTTCGGCCCGGATCTTGGGACGCAGCCGGTCCGGGTCGTCCGGCTGGGGGGACGTGCCGGGACCCGGCAGGGAGACGGCGGCCAGCCGCGCGTCCCGCGCTCCGGCTCGGCGCGCCCGGTCGACGAGGGGGGACGTCGTCCCGAGCACCACGGTGGCCGCCCTGACCACGCGCCGTTCCAGCACGCGCAGGAAGTGCGCCCGGGGCCCGTCGGCGTGCGCCCGGTCGTGCCAGGTGACGATCAGCGGCGTACGCCGTCCACCGAGGGCGAGGGCGGTGCGGAACGAGGCATGCAGACCGTGCGCGTGGACCAGGTCGGCGCCCGTGCAGGCGGCCCGCAGCGCGGCCACCGATCCCGGGTCGCTGCTGCGCGGCACGGGTACGTGCTCGGCGCCCACCGAGGTGAAGTCGTAGGTGTGTTCGGCCTCCACGGGGGCGCACACCGTGACCCGCACGCCCCTGGCGACGAGCCCCGCGGCCAGCGAGCGCACATGGGCGCTGCCGGCGGCGTTGCCGCCGCCCAGCACCTGCACGGTGCGCAGGGACGACTGGCTGCTCACGGGGGTCACGTGGCCGGGCTCCTGGTTCGGGTCGGGCGGTCACGAAGAACGTACAGAAGGATCGTGCGGAGGGGGTGTACCGCGCGGTTTCCTACGCGTACTCCGTCAAGCATGCCAGGGCGCGCACGGGTTACGGGAACCGCCGAAGTGGGGACCCGAATCCACCCACACCTCTAAATCACCCGTACGAGTGACGGAGTGTCCGATTCCGCTTCCTGGCCGGTGTCCGGTGAGGAGACCGGTCCGTCCGGTGCCCTCCACGATCGCGGCCCCACGGCAGCGCCCCGCGCGAGCGCACCCGTGCCACCGGGCATCGTGCGCCGTCCGAGGCTGCCGGGCAGAACGGCCGCCGCGGGGCCCGTCGCGGCCGCGGCGGTCCGGCCGGCTCCCGGGGCCCGGCGCGGCAGCCCCGGCGCGCCGAGCGCGAGCACCGTGTCGAGCGGCCGCTCCTTCAGCACCGCACCCGCCGCGAGCCCCGCGGCCGGGATCCCGGGGAGTTCGACCGCCCCGCTGGTCACCTCACCGTGCCTCAGCGCCCCGAGGTGCGCCCGGAGGCCGTGCCGCGGGTCGCCCGCCCCGGCGACGTCGTCGTACGGCCCGCACAGCCCGGCGACGAGCACGGCGGCTCAGGCGGCGGGGCGCACCCGGGCGGCGCCGCCCGCCCCGGCGAGGGCGGACGCCGGACCGGCGTACAGCCCGGCGGACCGGCCGGCGTGGTTCGTCCGCTCCCGGCGCTCCCTGCCGCCGGGCGGCCGCCGCCGGAGCGTGGCCGTCGCGGCCAGGGTGAGGGCGGCAGCGCCGGCGAACGAGGCGAACCCCGCGCGGGCCCCGGTCCGCGGCACGGTCCCGGTGGTCAGGCGTCCGCCCGAGCCGTCTCCAGCAGTTCCTCCGCGTGCGCGCGGGCCGTTTCCGAGTTCTCCTGGCCGGCCAGCATGCGGGACAACTCCCGGATGCGGTCCTCGCCTTCGAGGACCTTCACCCCGGACCGGGTCACCGACCCGTCGTTGGTCTTCTCCACCAGCAGTTGCCGGTCGGCGAACGCCGCCACCTGCGGCAGGTGGGTGACGACCACGACCTGCGCCGTCTTCGCCAGCCGCGCGAGCCGCCGCCCGATCTCAACCGCCGCCTTGCCGCCCACTCCGGCGTCCACCTCGTCGAAGAGGTACGTCGGCACCGGGTCGGTCCCGGCGAACACGACCTCAACGGCCAGCATCACGCGCGACAGCTCACCGCCCGACGCCCCCTTGGCGATGGGCCGGGGCGGCGCACCGGGGTGCGGGGCCAGCAGCAGCTCGACCTCGTCCACCCCCGACGGTCCGTAGGCGACCGTGCGCCCGCCGACCTCGACGCCCTCCGGGTCCTCGGTCTGGCGGATGTCGAACGACACCCGCGCGTGCGGCATCGCGAGCGAGGCCAGTTCCGCGGTCACGGCCGCCGCGAACCGCTCCGCCGCCTCGGTCCGCGCGTCGGTCAGCTCCTGGGCGAGCACGCCCAGCTCGCCGCGGAGCGCGTCGCGTTCGGCGGTCAGTTCCCCGATCCGTTCGTCGTCGCCGTCCAGCTCGGTCAGCCTCGCGGCACTCCGCTCGGCCCACGCCAGGACGGCGGAGACGTCCTCGCCGTACTTGCGGACCAGTCCGGTGAGCGCGGCCCGCCGCTCCTCGACCGCGGCCAGCCGCAGCGGATCGGCGTCCAGGTCGTCGGCGTACCCCGCCAGCTCCCCGGCGACGTCGCGCAGCAGGATGCCGATCTCCCCGATCCGGTCGGTCAGCGCGGCCAGCGCCGGATCGTGCGCCCGCACGGCCTCCAGGGCCCGCTGGGCGCCCGCGACGAGCGTCCCGGCGTCCACGCTCTCGGGATCCTCGGGGTTACCGGCGAGCGCCGCGTGGGCGAGCGCGGCGGCGGACGCCAGCGCCTCGGCGTGCCCGAGCCGCTCCGCCTCCTCCGCCAGCTCCACGTCCTCGCCCGCGCGGGGCTCCACGGCGGCGATCTCCTCGAGCCCGAAGCGCAGCAGGTCGGCCTCCTGGGCCCGCTCACGCGCGCGCGTGGTGATCCGCTCCAGCTCCGTGGTGACCGCCCGCAGCCGCTTGTACGCCTCACCGTACTTGCCGAGCGGCACGGCGACCGCGTATCCGGCGTACCGGTCGAGGGCCTGCCGCTGCCGGGCCAGCTTCAGCAGCCCCTGCTGGTCGGTCTGCCCGTGCACGGCCACGAGGTCGTCGGCGAGCTCCGCGAGCAGTCCCACCGGCACGCTCCGCCCGCCGAGGTGCGCCCGTGAGCGCCCCTCGGCGGAGACGGTGCGGCTGACCAGCAGCGTCCCGTCGTCCAGCTCGGCCCCGGCCTCCTCGGCGCGTACCACGGCGGCGGCGCCCTCGGGCACGGCGATCCGTCCCTCGACGACCGCGTTCTTCGCCCCGATCCGCACCAGCGCCGCGTCCGCCCGCCCGCCCAGCAGCAGGCCCAGGCTGGTGACCACCATGGTCTTGCCCGCGCCCGTCTCACCCGTGACGGCGGTGAAGCCGGGCGACAACTCGACCACAGCGTCGTCGATGACCCCGAGCGACCGTATCCGCATCTCCTCAAGCACGCACCCGACCTTACGAGGTCGAAGCCCGCGAGTGCGACCGGCCCGCCTGTGTCACCCGGGGGAGTGGTCGTCCCTCAGGGGCGCGGGGCCCCGCGCGAACAGCCACGGACAACGCGCCGCCGCCGACGCCGCGACACCACCCCTCCGGCACCGCCGGGGCCTGTCCGGGCCCTAGTGCGGCGCACCCCGCCACCCCGACACCGGCAGGGCGAATTTCGCGACCAGCCGGTCGGTGAACGAGGCGTGGTGCAACCGGGCCAGCCGCACCGGCACCGCCCCCCTGCGCACCTCCACCCGCGCGCCGACGGGCAGCTCCACGGTCCGCCGCCCGTCGCACCAGAGCACGCCCGGGGGGACGTGCGGCAGCATCTCCACCGCCAGCACCGAGTCCGGCGAGGTCACCAGCGGCTTCGCGAACAGCGCGTGCGCGCTGATCGGCACCATCAGCAGCGCCTCGACCTCCGGCCACACCACGGGCCCGCCCGCGGAGAAGGCGTACGCGGTGGATCCGGTCGGGGTGGCGCAGACGATCCCGTCGCAGCCGAACCCGGTCACCGGACGTCCGTCGATCTCCAGCACGACCTCCAGCATCCGCTCGGCGGACACCTTCTGCACGGCCGCCTCGTTCAGCGCCCAGTCGGTGTGCACGATGTCACCGTTGCGGTGCACGACGACGTCGACCGTCATCCGCTCCTCGACCTCGTACGCCCGGTTCACCACCCGGTCGACGACCTTGTCGAGGTCGTCCCGCTCGGCCTCGGCGAGGAACCCGACCCGCCCGAGGTTGACGCCCAGCATGGGCACCCCGGAGGCACGGGCGAACTCGGCGCCGCGCAGCAGCGTGCCGTCGCCGCCCAGCACGATCAGCAGCTCACAGTCGTCCAGGCACTCGGGGGTGCCCTCCTTGACGGTCTCCACGTCGTCCGGCAGCGGCAGGTCGCGGGCCTCGTCCTCCAGGACCCGCACCCCGAGACCGGAGCGCAGCAGGCCCCCGACCACGAGCGCGGCGCTGCGGATGGCCGCGGGCCGTCCGGTGTGGGCCAGCAGGAAAACAGTACGAGCTCGGTTCTGCGTCAACTCGGCCCCTCCGCCACAGCACGGTCAACATCGGCCGGGTCCGGTGCCGGAGCGCCGGACCGCAGCCACAGGAAGTATTCGACATTCCCCGAGGGGCCGGGAAGCGGACTCGCCGTCACGCCACGCACCCCCAGGCCCAGCTCCCAGGCCCGCTCGGCCACCGAGCGCACGGCCTCGGCACGCAGTTGCGGGCTGCGCACGACCCCGCCGCTGCCGAGCCGCTCCTTGCCGACCTCGAACTGCGGTTTCACCATCATCACCAGGTCGGCGTCCGGCTTCACGCACCGCTTCAGGGCGGGCAGCACCAGCCCGAGCGGGATGAACGACAAATCCCCCACGACAAGATCCACAGGCTCCCCATCGATGGCCTCGAGCGTCAACTCCCGTACGTTCGTACGGTCCTTGACGGTGACGCGTTCATCGTTGCGGAGAGACCAGGCGAGTTGTCCGTATCCGACGTCCACGGCGACCACGTGCGCGGCCCCGGCCCGCAGCAGGACGTCGGTGAAACCGCCGGTGGAGGCGCCGGCGTCGAGCGCCCGCCGTCCGGCGACGACCAGCCCGCGGGGCACGAACGCCTCCAGGGCGCCCGCCAGCTTGTGGCCGCCGCGCGAGACGTAGTCCGGGTCACCGGTGTCCTCGGCGACGACGATCGCGGCGGCGGTCTCCACCTGTGTGGCGGGCTTGGTCGCCACCGTCCTGCCGACGCTGACCCGCCCGGCGGCGATCAGCTGGCTGGCGTGCTCGCGTGAGCGTGCGAGCTTACGGCGGACCAGCTCCGCGTCGAGACGGCGGCGTGCGACTCCTGCCACGGTGGGTTCAGCTCCTGTGTACGTGTTCCGGCGGGGGCCCCTGGCGGGCGTCGAGCGCGGTGAGCGCGTCGCGCAGTCCCCGGTGTACATCCTCGTACACCCCGAGGTGGCCGTCGGTGGTGAGGTGGTCGGCGTCGGCCAGCCGCTCCACGTGGGCGTCGACGTCCGCATGCCCGGTGGGGGTGCGCGGCACGTCCAGGGGGGCGGGGGCGGCGGGGGCGTCGTCGGGTGCCCGCGGCCCGGTGTGCTCCGGCTCCTCGAGGTCCGGCCGCGGGGCCCCGGCCTCCGGCGCTGCGTCGTTCATGCCCCGACGCTATCGCGTGCGGCTGCGGTACCGTCGTCCGCGATGGCCACGATCGAGGAGTGCCGTGCCGCACTCGAAGAGCTCTCGGACAGCATGCGCGGCGCCCACGGGGACGTTCGCGCGGCCGCGGCGATGGACCGCTCGGTGAGCTGCCACATCACCGACCTGGACGTCACCTTCGCCGGCCGGCTCGAAGGCGGCCGGATCCATGTGCGCGACACGTTCCCCGGCCCGCCGCGCGAGAGGGCGCAGATACGGCTGGCGATGACGGGCGACGACCTGGTGGCCCTGGTCGGTGGCGAGCTGCACTTCGCCCGGGCGTGGGGTTCGGGCCGCGTCCGGCTGGAGGCCGGACTGCGCGACCTGTTCCAGCTCAGGAAGCTCCTGTGACTCCGACCTTCCGCGCCGTGCGCCTCGACCGTGCCGTGCGGGCCGCCGGCACCACCAGCGGGGTACCGGTCTCGGGGTCGTCGATGACCTGGCAGCGCATTCCGAAGACCTCTTCCACCAGCTCCGCGGTGACGATGTCGTTCGGTGCGCCCTGGGCGATGACCTTCCCCCCGCGCAGGGCGATGAGGTGGGTGGCGTAGCGGGCGGCGTGGTTGAGGTCGTGCAGGACGGCGACGAGGGTGCGCCCGTGTTCCTCGTGCAGGTCGGCGCAGAGGTCGAGGACGTCGATCTGGTGCTGGATGTCCAGGTAGGTGGTCGGCTCGTCGAGCAGCAGCAGCGGCGTCTGCTGGGCCAGGGCCATGGCGATCCACACGCGCTGGCGCTGACCGCCGGAGAGTTCGTCGACGTAGCGTTCGGCCAGCTCGGCGACGCCGGTGCCGGCCATGGACTCCTGGACGACCCGCTCGTCCTCGGCGGACCACTGGCGCAGCAGCCCCTGGTGCGGGTAGCGGCCGCGGCCGACCAGGTCGCCGACCGTGATGCCGTCGGGGGCGATCGACGACTGGGGCAGCAGTCCCAGGGTGCGGGCGACCTTCTTCGCGGGCAGCGACTGGATGACCTGCCCGTCGAGCAGGACCCGTCCCTCGGCCGGCTTGAGCATCCGTGACAGGGCACGCAGCAGGGTCGACTTGCCGCACGCGTTGGGGCCGACGATCACCGTGAACGAGTTGTCCGGTATCTCCACCGACAGCTGTTCGGCGATGACCCGCTGGTCGTAGGCGAGGGTGACGTTCTCGGCGGACAGTCGGTTCACGGTGCTCCTTCGGTGGTTCGTCCCGCTGCTGTGGGTGCTGCCGTCGCTCATATCCGGCCCGCCCTGCGTTCGGTGACCAGCAGCCACAACAGGTAGACACCGCCGAGCACACCCGTGACGACGCCGACGGGCAGCTGGTCGGCGCCGAACGCCCGCTGTGAGATCCAGTCGGCGCTGACCAGCAGGGCCGCGCCCATGCAGAGCGACGCCACCAGGTTCGGGCCCGGCGAACGGGTCAGCCGCCGGGCGAGCTGCGGCGCGGTGAGCGCGACGAAGCTGACCGGTCCGGCGGCGGCGGTGGCGGACGCGGTGAGCAGCACCGCCGACAGCATCAGCAGCAGCCGTACGCGCTCCACGCGCACGCCGAGGGCGTAGGAGACGTCGTCGCCCATCTCCATCATCTTCAGCCCGCGGGAGTTGACGAGGACCAGCGGCAGAAGCACGGAGCACAGGGCGAGCAGCGGCCAGACCTGGTCCCAGTCGCGGCCGTCGAGGGATCCGGTCATCCAGACGACCGCGCGGGCGGCGTCCACGATGTCGGACTTGGTCAGCAGGTAGCCGTTGACCGCGGTGACGATCGCGGAGACGCCGATGCCGACCAGGACCAGCCGGTAGCCGTGCACACCCCGCTTCCAGGCGAGGACGTAGATGGCGAACCCGGTCGCCAGGCCCCCGGCGAGCGCGCCGAGGGCGACCTGGTTGGCGCTGCCGGAGAACAGCACGATCATCGTGAGGGCGCCGGCCGTCGCGCCCTGGCCGAGGCCGAGGACGTCGGGGCTGCCCAGCGGGTTGCGGGAGATGGCCTGGAACAGCGCGCCGCCGAGGCCGAGGGAGGCGCCGACCAGCAGCCCGACCAGGACCCGCGGCAGCCGCAGTTCGTTGACGATGAACTCCTGGCCGGCGTCGCCCTCGCCGAGGAGGGTCCTGATCACGTCGGCGGCGGGGATCGGGAAGTCGCCGGTGCCGATCAGTACGACGCTCGCGGCGAGCGCCACGGCCAGCAGCAGGACGGTGACGGCGAAGGCACGCGCGTCCAGCCGCACCGAGAGGCCGCCGGGTGTCCGCACCGCGCGGTTGGTCTTCTTCACAGCTGGGCCGTCCTCCGCCGTCGTACGAGAAAGATGAAGACCGGGCCGCCGAGGATCGCGGTGACGATGCCGACCTGCAGTTCGGCGGGCCGGGCCACGATCCGGCCGAGGACGTCGGCGCCGAGGAGCAGCACGGGCGACAGGATCGCCGCGTACGGCAGGATCCAGCGCAGGTCGGGCCCGGTGAAGGAACGCACCACGTGCGGCACCATCAGACCGACGAACATGATCGGCCCGCAGGCGGCGGTCGCGGCCCCGCACAGCACGGTCGCGGCCAGCATGGACAGCGCCCGGGTGCGGTTGAGGTCGGCACCCAGGGCCTTCGCGGTGTCGTCGCCCATCGCCATGGCGTTCAGCGGCCGGGCGAGCGCCAGCGCCAGCAGCGAACCGGACAGCAGGAACGGCACCACCTGCCGGATGGCCTCGTCGCTCCCGGAGGCCAGCGAGCCCACCGTCCAGAACCGCATCCGGCCGAGCGCCGCCTCGTCCAGGATCATGATGGCCTGGAGGTAGCCGAACAACGCCGCGCTGATGGCCGTACCGGCGAGCACGAGCCGCACCGGGGTCGCGCCCCTGCTGCCGCCGAGGAACCACACCAGCGCGCCCACGGCCGCCGCGCCGAAGAACGCGAACCACACGTATCCGGCGAGGGAGGTGACGCCGAAGAAGGTGATGGCAGTGACCACGGCCGCGGACGCGCCCGCGTTGATGCCGAGGAGCCCGGGATCGGCCAGCGGGTTGCGGGTCAGTGCCTGGAGCACCGCCCCCGCCAGGCCGAGCGCGGCGCCGGCCAGCAGCCCCAGGACGGTGCGGGACAACCGGTCCGCGACGACGACGTCACCGAAGGTGCCCGACGCGTGGAACAGACCGTGCCACACCTGCTCCAGGGACAGCTCCTTCGCCCCGACCGCGATGCTCGCCAGGGCGACGAGCACCAGGATCACGACGGACACGAGCAGCCCGACGACGCGTATCGCCCGGCGGTTCGGGGGCGCGGGAGCGGTCTCCGCGCGCTGTTCGGGGGGACTCTCGACCAACACCCGGTTAGGTTAGCCTACCCTGCTATTGGATCACGATCCGTGGACGTCATTTCCCTGGTGGCACGGGGTGTTTCACAACCCCAGCCGGGCCAGCGCCTTCCCGCCGTCCAGCTCGCACACCCCCACACCGGCGGCCGTCCACGCCGCCGCGCACAGGGCACGCAGCCCGTCCAGCGCACCACCGTCGCCGTCGAGTTCCAGCTCCGTGGTCCCCGCGGTCGCCGTCCAGCCACCGCACCGGAACCCGTCGCCGGCCGCGGCGACCTCCGGCTGCCCGGTGAGCATCCCCCGCAGGTCGCCGTCGACGTACGTCGGCCGGTGCTGCGGCGGCGCGGCGAGCAGCAGCGCCCCGTCCGTCACCCCGGTGAGCACCAGCAGCGAGTCCACCTCGCCGTTGAACGCCCCCTCGATGTCCGTGTCCAGCCGGTCCCCCACCACCAGGGGCCGTGCCGCACCGGTCCGCAGGATCGTCTCCCGGTGCATCGGCGGCAGCGGCTTGCCCGCGACCTGCGGCTCGGCGCCCGTGGCGATACGGACGACCTCCACCGCCGCGCCGTTGCCCGGGGCGATGCCCCGCCCGCTGGGAATGGTCAGGTCGGTGTTGGACGCGAACCACGGCACTCCACGCGCGACGGCGTACGACGCCTCCGCGAACCGGCCCCACGGCAGCTCGGGCCCGCCGTACCCCTGCACGACCGCCACCGGGTCGTCGTCCGCCGACTCCACCGGCACCAGCCCGCGCTCACGCAACGCCACCCGCAGCCCCTCACCCCCGATCACCAGCACCCGGGAGCCCTCCGGCACCTGCTCGGCGATCAGCCGCGCCACCGCCTGGGCGGAGGTGACGACGTCGCCGGCCTCCGCCGGTATCCCCAGCTCGGTCAGGTGCGCCGCCACGGCGTCCGGGGTGCGCAGGGCGTTGTTGGTCACGTAGGCGAGGCGCATACCGCCGTCACGAGCCGTGGCGAGCGACGCGACCGCGTGGACGATCGCGTTGCCGCCCGCGTAGACCACACCGTCGAGGTCGAGCAGCGCCGTGTCGTACGCCTCGTTCAGGGCCTGCCCACTGCCCTCGGGCCTCGTCCTGACGCTCCGGCTCATTCCGCATCGCTCCTCGTTCGACGGCTTTCCCCCGATCATCCCCCATGCCACCGACACCCGTACGATGCCGGGATGAACACTGCAGGTCACTCGAAGGCAAGGGCGCCCCGAGGCCTGGAACTCACCCCGTTCCGAGGCCTTCGCTACGACCCCGACCGGGTCGGCAGCCTGGCCGCCGTGACATCCCCGCCGTACGACGTCGTGGTCCGCCCCGACGGCCTGCACCACCTCCAGTCCGCCGACCCCTACAACATCGTCCGGCTGATCCTCCCCGAGGCCGCCACACCCGGGGCCCGCAACGCCCAGGCGGCCGAGACGCTGCGCCGCTGGCGCTCCGAGGGCGTCCTCGCCGCCGACCCCGACCCCGGCCTGTACGTCTACGAACAGCGCGACGACGGCATGGTGCAGCGCGGCATCATCGGCCTGCTGCGGGTGTCCGACCCGGACGAGCAGCTCGTGCTGCCGCACGAGGACGTCATGCCGCACATCGTCGCCGACCGCGCGGACCTCATGCGGGCCACGTCCGCCAATCTGGAACCGCTGCTGCTCACCTACCGCGGCGACGGCGCGGCGACCGTCACGGCCGAAGTGATCGAGCGCACGGCCGGGCAGCGTCCGCTGCTGGCGACCACCACGGAGGACGGTTTCCACCACCGTCTGTGGTCCGTCACCGACCCCGCCGTCCTGGCGGCGATCGGGCAGGAACTCGCCTGCCACCAGGCGCTCATCGCCGACGGCCACCACCGCTGGGCCACCTACCGCCGCCTGCGCACGGAGCACACCTCCCCCGGTCCCTGGGACCACGGACTGGTGCTTCTCGTGGACACGGCACGCTATCCGCTGCGCGTGCGTGCCATCCACCGTCTGCTGCACGCCCTGCCGGTCCGGGACGCCGTGGCGGCCCTCGACGGCCGCTTCCGGGTCCGGCACCTCGACGTGCCGCTGTCCCGGGCCATGGACGCCCTGGCCGAAGCGTCCGAGGCGGGCAACGCCTTCCTCCTCGCGGGTGACGGCGCCTTCCACCTCGTCGACCGCCCGGATCCCGCGCTGCTGGCCCGCACGGTCCCGGTGGACCGCCCGCCGGCCTGGCGCACCCTGGACGCGACGGTCCTGCACTCCACGCTCCTGGACCACGTGTGGCGCGTCCCCGACTCCCCCGCGCACATCGCGTACATCCACGACACGGCGGCCACGGTCGAGAAGGCGGAACGCGACGGCGGCACGGGGGTGCTGATGCATCCGGTGCACGAGGACGTCGTCCGCGATCTCGCCCGGCAGGGTGTCACGATGCCGCGCAAGTCGACGTCGTTCGGCCCGAAGCCGGCTTCCGGTCTGGTGCTGCGGGCGCTCGACGTGTGACGAAGGGGCGGGCCTCACCGGGAGGCCCGCCCCTTCGTCGTCGATGCGGGTCGCTGACGTCAGTCCTTGTCGTCCTGCGCGTCCTGCTTGTCCTGCGTGTCCTGCTGGGTGGGGGCGTCCTCGGCGGGCGCGTCCTCGTCGAGGGCGTCCGTGAACTCCACACCGTCCAGCTCGGCGAGCCGGTCGGAGGCGTCGGTGCTGCCGTCGCGGTCGGCCTCCACGGCCTTGGCGAACCATTCCCGTGCCTCACCGCTCCGGCCGGCCGCGAGCAGCGCGTCCGCGTAGGCGTACCGCAGTCGCGCGGTCCACGGCTGCACGGAGTGGGACGCCAGCTCCGAGCTCTGCAGGGTCACGATCGCCGCGTCCAACTGCCCCATGTCACGCCGGGCGCCGGCCGCGACGAGCCGCATCTCGACCTGTCCCGCCTTGTCCAGCTTCTGCACCTCGGGCGCCCCGGCCATGTCCAGCGCCTTCTCCGGCCGCCCGAGTCCGCGCTCGCAGTCGGCCATGAGGGGCCACAGTTCCACCGTCCCGGTCATCCGCCGCGCGGCCCGGAACTCGGCGAGCGCCTCGGCGTACTTCTGGTTGGCGTAGGCGGCGAATCCGGCGGCCTCCCGAACGGCGGCGACACGCGAGGCCAGTCGCAGGGCCACCCTGGAGTAGCCGTACGCACCCTCGGGGTCCTCGTCGATGAGCCGGGCGACCATCACCAGGTTCTTGGCGACGTCCTCCGCGAGGGTCTTGGGCAGGCTCTGCAGTTCCTGCCGTACGTCCTTGTCGATCTCCTCGCCCGTGACGTCCTCGGGGATCGGCAGCCGCTTGATCGGCTCGCGGTCGCGGTCCCGGTCGTCGCGGAAGCGTCCGCCGCCGGGCCGGTCGTCCCGTCCACGGTAGCCACCGGGCCTTCCGCCACGGTCGTCACGGCGAGGGCCACGGCCCCGGTCCCGGTCGTCACGGCCACGATCGTCACGGCCACGGAAGCCGCCCCGGTCACCGCCACGGCTGTCCTCGCGGCGGAAACCGCCCCGGTCGTCGCGCCGGTCATCACGCCGGTCATCACGCCGGAAGCCGCCACGGTCATCGCGTCGGAAGCCCTCGCGCTCGCCACGGCTGTCACCGCGGTCTGCGGTACGGCTGTCGTCCCGCCGGAAGCCACCCCGGTCGTCGCGCCGGCTGTCGTCACGGCCCCGGAAACCGCCCCGGTCACCGCCACGGCTGTCCTCGCGGCGGAAACCGCCCCGCTCACCCCGGTCGTCGCGCCGGAAACCGCCCCGCTCACCCCGGTCATCACGCCGGAAACCGCCACGGTCACCACGGTCATCGCGTCGGAAGCCCTCGCGCTCGCCACGGCTGTCACCGCGGTCTGCGGTACGGCTGTCGTCCCGCCGGAAACCGCCACGGTCGTCGCGCCGGCTGTCGTCACGGCCCCGGAAACCGCCCCGGTCACCGCCACGGCTGTCCTCGCGGCGGAAACCGCCCCGCTCACCCCGGTCGTCGCGCCGGTCATCACGCCGGAAACCGCCACGGTCACCGCTCCGGCTGTCGTCGCGCCGGAAGCCACCACGGTCGTCACGGTCATCGCGGCCGCGGTATCCGCCTCGGTCACCGCGGTTGTCATCCCTGCCGCGGAAACCTCCACGGTCACCGCGGTTGTCGTCACGGCGGTAGCCCCCACGATCCCGGTCGCCGCCCCGGCTGTCGTCCCTGCGGTCGTCACGACGGTCCTCACGGCCGCGGTACCCACCACGGTCGTCATCACGTCCACGGAAGCTGCCGCGCTCCGGCCGGCCACCGGCGCGGTCGTCGCGTCGGAAGCCTCGGTCACGGTCTCCACCACGGTCACGGTCGTCGCGACGGAAGGCCGGACGGTCACCGTCCCTGCGGAAACCGCGGTCGCGGTCATCGCCTCGACGAGGGCCACCACGCTGGCCACCACGGTCAGAGCGTTCGCCACTCTCCCGTCGCCGCTGATCGCGCTCCGGTCGGTCGTCGGGAGAGTTGGTGGACATCGGTGACTCCTGTCTTCGGTACTGCAAGCTTAAATACAAAAGGACCCCTGGTCCCAGCTGAACGCTGGTGACCAGGGGTCCTTCCAAAGATTGTTCGGCGGCGTCCTACTCTCCCACAGGGTCCCCCCTGCAGTACCATCGGCGCTGTAAGGCTTAGCTTCCGGGTTCGGAATGTAACCGGGCG